>NZ_JAAGOV010000044.1:0-89291 GCF_010500785.1 Salipiger sp. PrR003 | reverse complement strand
CAACCAGGGCTACTGCGTCGGGCGCAAGCGCATCCGGCGGCTGATGGCGAGGATGGGCCTGCGCGCTGTCTACCAGCAGCCGCGCACGACTGTGCCCCACCCGGAGCACCGCAAGTATCCCTATCTGCTCAGGGATTTGGTGATCGAGCGCCCGAACCAGGTCTGGTGCGCGGACATCACTCGGAGTAATTGATCCCCCGCGCTCTCTGACGGTTCTCTGGAACTACGGAAGAGGAGAGTGAAAATGGAACGATACTATGTCGGACTGGACGTCTCGAAGGAAAAGACCGCGATCTGCGTACGCCGCTCGGATGGCAGCATGGATAAGGCTTGTGAGACGAGGACTGATCCGGATGCGATCTTCGCGGCGCTCGCCCCCTTTCGGGATGGGCTTGAACGCGTCATTCTCGAGACAGGCCGCATGGCGAACTGGCTTTACGATGAGTTGACAAGGCGCGGCCTGCCGGCGGTGTGTGTCGATGCCCGGCAGGCCCATGCAGTGCTCGGCCAGATGCATAACAAGACTGATACCAACGACGCAGCGATGCTGGCCGATCTCGCTCGGACGGGCTTTTATCGGAAGGTCGAGGTCAAGAGCCGACAGGCGCAGGAGCGTCGAGCCCTACTGGCTGCCCGCGACGCGGCGATCAGCATTCGTACAAACGCGGAAAACACCATCCGCGGTCTTCTTGCCAGCTTCGGGCTGCGCGTGCCGACTCAGCCACGAACCTACGAGGGTCGCATATGCGCTGTTCTTGAGGGGCACGACGCATTGGCGCCAATCATTCTGCCCCTTCTGGCGGTACGCACGGAAGCCCTGCGGCAGGCCGCTGCGCTGACCAAGGAACTGGTCCGGCAGGTGAAAGGGTCCGACGCATGCCTCCGCCTGATGACAGTGCCCGGAGTGGGAACGGTCACGGCTGCAACCTTCGTGGCGACGATCGACGCGCCGGAGCGCTTCGCGAAATCGCGCTCGGTGGGGGCCTATGCAGGGCTGACCTCCAGACGGTACCAGTCCGGTGCAATCGACTACGGCGGCCGCATCTCCAAACGCGGGGACCGATTGTTGCGGACAATACTGTACGAAGCGGCCAACTCACTGCTTTGCCGAGTAAAACCCGGACGAGGAATGGCGCTCAAGAACTGGGCCACGGCTTTGAAGCAACGAACGAGCCACAAGAAGGCCGTCGTCGCCTTGGCGCGCAAGCTGGCCGTGATCATGCACGCGATCTGGACAAGTGGCGGCGTCTTCGAGGAGCGGGAGGCGTGAACATGTCCGATACCTGACCCAACAAGGCGCGCCACACAGTTGCCGCGTCGGCCAAAGCGGCAGGCAACGGATCGATCCCGTGAGATCTACCTGCGGACCCAAGCGGATACCGCGCATATCACCTGGGGACGTCCGAGCCTTGAACGCCGAGATGAAGCTCCTTCGCGGATGACTTCGGAAAGAACCTTGCAGGCGGCCGACCGGAAAGACAAACTGAACGAGCGCAAGGGATCAATTAAAGAACCTACATTCCCATGCGGCGGGGCTTCCTCTACCTCGTGGCGATCATGGACTGGGCGACGCGCCGAGTGCTGTCCTGGCGGCTCTCAAACACGATGGACACCGAGTTCTGCATTGAGGCGCTGGAGGATGCCTTTCGGCTCCACGGACGGCCCGAGATCTTCAACACGGATCAGGGCAGCCAGTTCACCAGCCCGCGCTTCACGCAGCCCTTGCTGGACGCGACAGTGAAGGTCTCCATGGACGGTCGAGGACGCTGGATGGACAACGTCATGATCGAACGGCTATGGCGGTCGCTGAAATACGAGTGCGTCTACCTCCACGCCTTCGAAACCGGGTCTGCGGCCCGGGCAGGCATCGGAAAGTGGATGACCTTCTACAACACCGAGCGCCCACATTCGGCACTTGGAGGCAGAACACCGGTCGAGGCCCATCAGGGCCCCGGCCTCAAGGCGGCAGCATGATCACCAGGCAAGCTTAGCAGCGCCGCAAAACTGTCCGGGAAATGGGGACCACCTCAGTCCGCGAAGTCGGCAACCGCCGGCCCGAAAACCTCGGTCATCGCGACGGCGCGCTGATCGGTTTCGGAATTCACCGCCGACAGCCGGAGTTGAACCTTATCCTGAGCGAACGCGCTGCCGGACGTGACGGCGAGAGCCGCCGTGGCGGCCAGTACAGCACTCCGAGTAACCGAAAATGACATTTGTCTCCTCCCTGAATTTCAGTTCGGGCGACCGTCACCGGCCCCGCCGAATCCAATGAATCGAGGAGTAGAGAAATAAATCCACCCAGTCTAGAGAAATCGATTTTCAATCTTTACATCGATACTAAGCCATGAAATCTTCCACTCATAGAAACTTCGGACACGCCCCATGACCACGTTGGATGCAACAGCCAGAACACCGGACACCGCCCAGAAATCCGTCGGCAAGCCGACGATTGCGGGTCAGGTCGAGGCGCGGATGCGGCACGACATCCTGCATGGGATCCTGAAGCCCGGCGCGCGCCTGAACCTCGATCAGCTGCGCACGACGATGGGTGTCGGCCTCTCGCCGCTGCGCGAGGCCGTGACCCGTCTGGTGTCCGATGGGCTGATCGAGGTTGCGACTCAGCGCGGCTACACGGTCACCCCGACCTCGGTCGCCAATCTCGACGAGGTCAGCGCGCTGCGCATCGAGCTCGAGCCCTACGCGCTGCGCCGGTCGATCGCGAATGGCGGCCTCGACTGGGAGACGTCGGTGATGGCGGCGCTCTACCGCCTCAACAAGACCGACCGCATCGCCGGGGACAATGCCAGCCTGGCCGAATGGGAGGCTGCCAACAACGCGTTTCACCTTGCCCTGATAGAGCGTTGCGACATGCCACTGCTGTTGAAGATGTACAACTCGCTGGTCAACCTGAACGACCGGTATCGGCACATCTACCTGCAAGCGGTCGGCATTCAGCGGGAGGTCATCGACGAGCATACGGCCATCGCGCAGGCGGCGGTCGAGCGGCGCGCCGATGACGCGGCCGAATTGCTGTGCAGACATATCGAGAGATCCACGAACAACCTGCGCCGCCTCATCGCCGCAGAGCTTCCCAAGGTCTCAGAATGACCCGTCCGCTCGGCCTCGGCCATTTCACCTTTCTCGACCTCGCCCCCGCCGATCTCGTCAGGCTGGCACGGCGATCGGGGTTCGACTTCGTGGGCCTCAGGTTTCACCCCGTCGCGCCGGGAGGGGTCCACTACCTTCCCGCCACGCAGGACGTTTCGGAGCTGCGCCGCGTCATGGAGGGCGAAAGGATCGCCCTCTACGACATCGAGACGGTGGTCATCGACCGCGCCCTCGACCCCCGGTCACTGATCCCGGCGATGGATGCGGCGGCGGAGCTTGGCGGCAGGCGCGTGAACACCTGCGCCGACCTGTTCGACGGCCTGCCCGATCGCTTCGCGCAGGTCTGCGCGCTGGCACAGGAGCGCGGTCTCGGCGTCGATCTCGAGTGCATGGCATGGCGCGGCATCGACAGCCCTCAGGCCTGTCTCGAGCTGATCGACCGATCCGGCGCGCCCAACGCCGCCTACCTTGTCGACGCGCTGCATCACGTGCGCTGTGGCGGCACGCCGCAAGGCATCGCGGCGATGCCCGAAGACCGCGTCGTCTCGGCCCAGCTCTGTGATGCCCCCTCTGCGCGCCCGAGCGCCACCGACGCCTTGATCGCCGAGGCCCGCGGCGGGCGCCTCCTACCCGGCGAGGGCGCCCTGCCCCTGCGCGAAATCGTGGCCGCGCTGCCCGCCGACACCGTCATCTCGGTCGAACTGCCGTCAGCCGACGACCCCCGCCCCCCGGCGGAGCGCGCCCGTGCCATTCACTCCGCCACAACCGCCCTTCTGGAAGGACAGCCGACATGAAGACCATCGTGGTCCTGAATGGGCCGAACCTGAATCTGCTCGGCAAGCGCCAGCCGCAGATCTACGGCCATGAGACGCTCGAGGATGTCACCCGACTCTGCGAGGCCGCCTGCGCCGAGGATTTCGATATCCGGCTGCTGCAATCGAACCATGAAGGCCAGATCATCGACTGGATCCACGAGGCCCGCGAGACGACCTGCGGGATGGTGATCAACCCGGCCGCCTTCACGCATACCTCGGTCGCCATTCTGGACGCGCTCAACACCTATGAGCCGCCGGTCATCGAGGTCCATATCAGTCAGGTGCACAAGCGCGAGGCATTCCGCCACCACTCCTACGTGTCGCATCGCGCCGACGGTGTCATCGCGGGCCTCGGGATCGAAGGCTATGCCGCCGGCGTGCGGCGCATCTGCCAGCTTGTGGAAAGATCGACGGAGGCTGCGACATGACGATCATCAAGAGCGAACGAGACGTGACGCCGGCCGTACAGGCCGTCATGGCGCAAACCAGCGACCCGCGCCTGCGCGAAATCATGACATCCCTCATCACCCATCTGCACGGCTTCATTCGCGATGTGCGGCTGAGCGAGTCCGAGTTTCAGGCCGCCACCAAGATCCTCAACGCAATGGGGCAGCAGTCGAATGACAAGCACAACGAGTTTGTGCTGATGGCAGGCTCGCTCGGGGTGTCCTCGCTTGTGTGCCTGCTGAACAACGGCGATGGCGGCGCAACAGAGACGACGCAATCGCTGCTCGGCCCGTTCTGGCGGATGAACCAGCCGCTGACCGAAAACGGCGGCTCGATCCTACGCTCTGATACGCCCGGGCCGCGACTTTACGGTCTGTTTCAGTTTCACGATCAGGACGGCCGTCCGGTCGAGGGGCTGGAGGTCGATATCTGGCACGCCTCGCCCGTGGGGCTCTACGAGAACCAGGATGAAAGCCAGGCGGATTACAACCTGCGCGGCAAGTTCATCACCGATTCAGACGGGGTCGTCCGGTTCAAGTCGGTCAAGCCGATCGGCTACCCGATCCCGACCGACACCACCGTCGGCCAGTTGCTGAAGGCGCAGGGCCGCCACCCCTATCGCCCTGCGCATGTGCATGTCCTTGCCCACAAGCAGGGCTTCAAGACACTGATCAACCAGACCTACGTGGACGAAACCGACTACCTGACATCGGACGTGCAGTTCGGCGTGACCGAGGCGCTGATCGGCAAGCTCGAGCGCCATGACGGGCCGCACCCCGAGGAGGGCGACATCGGCGAATGGTACACCCTCGAGCATACCCTCGTCATGGAACCCGGCGAATCCCGCCTCCCCATTCCACCAATCAAGTGAGACTGAGATGTTGAGCGACCAGAACCGCCAGGCGGCGGCGGATGCGATCCTGACCGCCGAACGGTCCCGTGAGGTTTGCCCGCAACCCTCCGCCACATGGCCGGACATGACCCTCGAGGATGCCTACGACGTGCAACGCCGCTGGGCCGAGGCACGCATCGCCGACGGCGCACGGATCGTTGGGCGCAAGATCGGGCTGACCAGCCGCGCCATGCAGCAGGCCTCGAAGATGACCGAGCCCGACTATGGTGTGATCCTCGACGATGCGCTGTTTCAGGATGGCGCCCGGATCACCGCCGGCACCTTCATCAAGCCCCGACTGGAGGTCGAGCTGGCCTTCATCATGGGCGAGGACCTGTCCGGAGCGGGGTGCCAGATCCACGACGTGCTGCGCGCGACGGAATTCGTGCAGCCCGCGCTGGAGATCATCGACTACCGCACCGAGGTCCCCCGCCAGATCGTTGATACCATCGCCGACAACGCTGCCTTCGGCGCCATCGTGCTGGGCGGTCGCCCGATCCGGCCCTTCGACGTCGATCTGCGCCGGGTCGGCGCGACCCTGTCGCAGAACGGCGTGATCGAGGAAAGCGGCCTCGCCGCGGCCGTCATGGGACACCCCGCCGCGGGCCTGGCCTGGCTTGTCAACAAACTGGCACCGCTGGGGGATGGCCTGAAGAAAGGCGACATCGTCCTGGGCGGTGCCTTCACGCGACCCGTGGATATCAAGTCCGGCGATGTCATCGCGGCGGACTACGGCGAGCTTGGCTCGATCGGCGTCGGCTTCGAATAGGATCAGTATCATGAATCTGCCCCCCAACACCTTCAAAACCGCCCTCCGCGAGGGCCGTCGCCAGATCAGCATCTGGCATTCGCTGTGCGACCCCACGGTCGCCGAATTGCTGGCCGGCTGCGGCTACGACTGGGTCATGCTGGACACCGAGCACTCCCCGGTCGGCCCGGCGGAAGCGATCTCCTTCCTGCGCGCGGTCGCCCCCTATCCCACGAGCCCCGTGGTGCGCCCCGGCTGGAACGATCCGGTCGAGATCAAGAAGCTGCTCGATGCCGGCGCCCAGACCCTGCTGATCCCCTATGTCCAGAACGCGGACGAGGCGCGGGCTGCCGTCGCTGCCGTGACCTACCCCCCGAAGGGAATCCGCGGCGTGTCCGGGATCACCCGGGCCACCCGCTACGCCGCGGTCTCGGGCTATGCCCAACGTGCCAACGAAGAGATCTGTCTGCTCCTGCAAGTGGAAACCCGCGAGGCGCTCGACAGGATCGAAGAGATCGCTGCCGTCGAGGGCGTGGACGGCGTCTTCATCGGGCCTGCCGATCTGGCCGCCAGTTTCGGCTATCCCGGCGAGCCTTCGCATCCCGAGGTGAAGGCGGCGATCCTCGAGGCTTTCGCCAAGCTGGACCGGCTGGGCGTTCCGGCGGGCATCCTCTCGCTGGACCAGGAGTTCCTACGCGAGGCGAAAGCCGCAGGCGCGCGCTTCATCGCGGTTGACGTGGATAGCGGACTTCTCCGCAAGGCGGCCCTGTCGCGGCGGGCCGAATGGGACTGACAGGCCACGCGCTCGGACAGGGCGGCACGCTCCGCGTCGGGCTGAACATGAACAACGCCGCGCTGATCCGGAAGGACGGCGCTGCGTATACCGGGGTCGCCTACGCGCTCGCCCAGAGACTTGCCGAAGTGGCCGGGCTGCGGCTCGTTCCTGTCGAGTATCCGAACGCACGCGCGGCGGTCGACGCCGTCGGAGGCGAGTGGGACATTGCCTTTCTCGCCATCGATCCCGCGCGGACGGATCGGATCGCCTTCAGCGTGCCATACCGATCCGTGGAGGCAACCTTCCTCGTGCGCGACCGATCTCCAATGCTAAGGTGTTCAGCCGTTCTGGCGTCGGGGGAGCCTATCCTGAGCGCGCGCGGTGCGGCCTATCACGCGTACCTCGAAACCCTCGCGAAGCCGGGCGATCTCGTCGCCGCAGCCACGCCCGCCGAGGCGCTCGCGCGGTTCCGGGCAGGCGAAGGGGCTGCGCTGGCGGGCATCCGCAACACCCTGTCCGACCACAAAGATGCGGCGTACGGTGTCGTACCCGACTGTTTCGCCAAGATCGAACAGGCCGTGGCGCTACCGCGCCAGAACCGCGCGCAAATGGCGTTCGTAGACCAAATCGTTCAGACTTTTCACGGTGACGAGTGAGTTAAGCCGATGTATCGGAGGGCAGGAATGCCATGTGTCGCTCGAGAAAAGAGGCGGCCGCTCCGCATGAGAGCTTCACCCGCGCGGCTGAGGCACGCGGTGTTGGTCGACGTGCTGTGCGATGGTTCTGCGCTTCAAGACGAGAATCTCATTCCCGGTATTATTCTGCGTGGCCACCCGTGGGTTGCAGTGCGACTTTGGGAAGTAAGGTTGCAGCCGCTCCATCTGCGCTTCGGTTAACCAGAAAAGATCGCACATCGTCAGCCTCCTTCTAGCGGAGGTTGAATCGCGCGAAGCCGTGCTAATCCATGGGTCCATCTGAGCCTAACGCCGCTTCGCGTGTCCAAAGTACCGGGTAGATGCGGTGTTCCAGCGAACCTGGAGCCAAGAAACATCCGAATCCAATTGTTACTCGGACCGACATTCGCAGCGAACGCACACTCCGTAGGCGGTTTGGTCGCTTCTCCCGAGGATTTCGCTGCGCGGCGCACGAACGACGAGATCCATAGCTGCGGTGCAGCATGAAATTTTACCGCGCCGCAGCGAAGACTCTGCTGCTAACGCCCGCAGTGAGGAACTGGCCCTTCCGAAACGGGCTCGTTCCCGACCATCGCTGTCAACGTATGGCCCACCCTGTCTGCAAGTGGTTTGACATTCAGGTTTCACAGTCTGCGTCAACGAATCCGGCCTCGGAGTGAACTCCCTGCCAAGATGGAGATACGCGCGATGTGGTCCTCGTAATCGGCTCGGCCATGTTGGCCGTTGACAACGCTCAGGTTTCCACACCGCCGTTCGACTGTTTTGCCATCTGTCCTACTCTTCGCAGACATCGTCGGCAGTCGCCTTCAATACTCTGAGGACGACGGCCTCATCTCAGTGTGCAGGCTTGGCCTCGTGCTTAAAAGCCTGCTGTCCAGTCAGTACCGCCCAACAGATCCGGGCGAGTTTGTTCGCCAGCGCCACCACGACAACGTTCTTGTGGTTTCGGGCCAGCATCCCGCGCAACCAGTCCCCGATGCGTGTATCCTGTGCGGCGAGCTTGGGCAGGACTGCCCTCGCGCCGTGGACGAGGTTCTTTCGCAGGTAGCGGTTCCCACGCTTGGTGATGCCAAGTAACCGCGGCTTGCCACCGGTTGTTGCTTGTTTCGGAACCAGGCCAAGCCAGGCAGACAAGTCTCGCCCCTTGGTGAAGACACTGGCATCACCGATCGCGGCGACCAGCGCTGTCGCGTTGATCGGTCCGATGCCCGGGATCGAGGTAAGGCGGCGCATCGCTTCGTCGGCACGGGCAACCGCAACGATTTCCTTGTCAAAAGCCGCGATGCGCGCGTCGAGGCGGTTCCAGTCGTCGACAAGGTCCTCAATCAGGAGAAGGATGCGAGAGCTCAGTTCTGGAGCAGGGTTTGATAGGACATCACTGAGTTCCCGGGCCAACTTGGCGCGCCCCTTTGCGACGATCACCCCGCGCTCGAGAAGCAGCGCTCGAAGGTGATTGATCAGGGCAGTGCGATCTCCCACGAGACGCTCACGTGCTCGGTGCAGGGACTGGAGGTCTGATTGTGCCTGTGTCTTAACCGGCACAAAGCGCATAGTCGGACGCGTCGCAGCTTCAGCGATCGCCTCTGCGTCACGGTCATCGTTCTTCTGAGCTTTTACGTAGGGCTGGACGTATTCAGGTGACATCAGGCGCACCTCGTGCCCAAGCTCCGCGAAGACGCGACCGAGATGATGCGCCCCGCAACAAGCCTCCATCGCGACCATACAGCCGGGATGCTTCCCAACTATTTCGACGAGACCAGAACGGCTCGCCCGCTTTCGAAAGACCAGGCGCCCAGTTTCATCCATTCCTGCCAAGCTGCAGGAGTTCTTGCCGAGATCAACTCCGATGACCGATACCTTCATTGCCTTCTCCCTCTCCTTCGATGCCAGGAGGATACCTCAAGGGCGGTGAAGGGTGGGCCATCCTAAAACCGGCCGCGAACTTTGGCTCCGACGCACATCGTGTGATGTCTTGCGGCATAGCTCCTACATTTGGCGTATAACCTGAAGGGATGAGCGCCATGACAGGACGTTTCGACACCAAGCTGTTGCCTGAGGGGCTTCGCGCAACCGGATACCGCGCAGATGGCGCGATCCTTGCGATTGACGCCGAGGTCACTGACGCCAAGGTGATCTGTCCGGGTTGCGGGCAGCGGTCTTCCCGTCCGCATGGACGTTGTGTCCGGCACCTCAAGGATTTTCCAGCGCATGGTCGTGCTGTGCAGGTACGCTTGTCAGTGCAGCGGTTCCGCTGTGTTGAGGCGAACTGCGCCACGAAAGCTTTCAGCGAGCAAGTCCCGGATTGCCTTGCGTGCCGTTATGGTCGTCGGACCGGGCGATTTCAGGACCTCGCCGCCTACCTCGGCCGTGCGATGGGCGGTCGACCAGCCCAGGCACTGGGGCGGCGACTGCGGTTCAGCCTGAGCAAGGATACCTTTCTCCGCAGGGCTGCGTCACGTGTGCGGACCATGGGCTGTGAACCGCGCGTAGTCGGAATCAACGACTGGGCCTGGCGCAAGGGACAGCGCTATGGAACGCTGATCTGCGATCTCGAGCGGCGTGCCGTCATCGACCTGCTGCCGGATCGCGAGCCTGCGACGGTCGCTGCCTGGCTGCGTCAGCATCCGAAGATCGAAGTCGTCGCTCGTGACCGAAACGGCGGATACAGGCAGGCAATCTCCGAAGCGCTTCCTGATGCGACCCAGGTTGCCGACCGTTGGCATCTCTTGCAGAACGCGAGCGATGCGTTTTTGGCCGCCGTCCGTCGCGCAATGCCCACCATAGGAAGAACGGCCTGCAGCGCCGCACTGGATCCCGGCATTCTGACTGCGGCGGAACGCCTGCAATTCGAAGGTTTTCAGCGGCGCCAGCAAACCAACGTGATGATCCAGCGCATGGGGTCCGAAGGTGTGCCCATCAAGCGGATCGTCCGGAACACTGGTTTGAGCCGGGGTCTGGTCCGGCGCGTCCTCCGTGGCGAACGAGAAGACGTTTTCCGGCTGCGACAAAGCAGCCTTACGCCCTGGTTCCCGCTGTTGGAGAAGCATTGGCTGGAGGGTTGTCGCAATGGCGCTGAACCCTGGCGCCGACTGCGGTCGAACGGCTTCCAAGGAAGTCTCCGCGTCGTCGGTGAATGGGCCACGCGTCAACGCCGCGCCGAGGCCGCCATCCCCCATGGCTCAAGCAAGTGTCCTCCGAGCCGCAGGATTTTCCGCATGATGGCCTCTGGTCGGCACCACCTCTCGAAGACGGACAGCATATTCGTCACGCAGGTCGAGCACGCTCTGCCGCAACTGGCGCAGGACCGTCGGCTCCTCGATGCCTTCACCTCCATGGTCCGCAACTGCGAGGAGGACTGGCTGGCTGACTGGTTGGATCAGGCGAAGGCGTCTGGACTGGCCGCCTTTTCGCGCGGGCTCTCTGCCGATCTCGACGCGGTTGCGGCGGCGCTTCGCGAGCCTTGGTCCAACGGCCAGACTGAAGGCCAGATCAACAGGCTGAAGATGCTGAAACGGCAGATGTATGGTGCAGCTGGTATCAACCTCCTTCTTGCACGTCTCCAGCATTCGGCATGAAGACGTCACAGAAATTGAGTCGGACCCATTTTTGGACGCCGATCACCCCGCTACGGGGTCAGTTTTCCATGCCTGTTCACACACTGGCCTCGGCGCGCAGAAGCGCGTAGGAGTCCGCCGCTCGCCGCAGGTCGGGATCGTCGACGACCACGAGCAGGCGGCTCGCGTTCAGCGCGGCGGCATCGTCGAGCAGGTCGAGCACCCGAGCGATGCGGAAATCGGTATCAAGGCGTACCATCTCGACATCAAACACGGTGCATCCACTCGACGCGAGCGCGCGACGGAGTCCTTGAAGCGTACCGGCACCGCTCCGAATGGACTGGGCCTCGCCACCCGGGAAGGCCGGGGCGAGACGAAGGCCGAGCGCTTCATAGCCCGTTTGCGCAGCGATCCCGATCGCTCTCTCGATTGTATGATGATCAAGGGTCAGGTATGATAATGACAGCGTCATATGATTGATATCTCAGAATCATGTAATATGACCGCTGGCGCCTGCGCGACTTTCGCGCGGGTCGGCAGTGATGACAGACAACGGGCAGAACAGGACAGGCCGACGTGACCGAGAAAACGTTCGTAATGCATGACGAAGGGGGCAGCATTGCCGAGAAGGTCCTGCGCCGGATCCGCTTCGACATCATCACCAACACGCTCAAGCCGGGGGATCGCCTGCGGCTCGAGCGGCTGCGCGAGATCTATGGCGCCAGCGTCAGCACCCTGCGCGAAATCCTCAACCGCCTCGTGGCCGAGAGCTTCGTCGTCGCCGAAGGCAATCGCGGCTTTGGTGTCGCGCAGATCAGCCAGGCAGACCTGCGCGACGTCTGCGAGATGCGTCTGCTTCTGGAGTGTCATGCGCTGCGCCGCTCGATCGCCGTCGGCTCGCTCGAGTGGGAGGCCCATGTTGTCTCCTGCCATCACAAGCTGCATTCGGTCGAAAGCCAGCTGATCGGCGGCGACGAGGCGCTGGTGATGAAATGGGTGCAATACGACTGGGACTTCCACCACGCCACGGTGATGGCCTGCGACATGCCGGCGCTCAATGCCACCCACTCCAACATCTTTGACCGCTACATGCGTTACCATCTCCACGTGCTTGATTTTCGCGGCCGTCCGGCTGCGGAAGAGCACGCGCGACTGCGCGACCTCGTCGTCGGGCGCGACGCCGAAGCGTCGGTTGCCTTGCTGACCTCTCATGTCACCGCTGGCATGGAACACATCATCTCAAGCGGCAAGATCCCCGCCTAAGGATCACGCCGCCTCCCGTTCAGCGGCCATCTCCAGCAGGAGTTTCACCGCGTAGCCGTAGCCGCGTGTTCCGGCGCCCGCCATCACCGCTGTGGCCACGCCGGACACCAGCGAGGTGTGGTACATCTTCTCGCGGCGATGAACATTGGTGATGTGATACTCGATCAGCGGATGCGGATACATCTTCAGCGCGTCCATGATCGCCATCGAATAAAACGTAAAGGCGGCGGGGTTGATAAGCAGCGCGCAGGAGTCGTCGATCGCCTCGTGGATCCACTCGATCATCCGCTCTTCGGAATTGGTCTGACGAAACACCAGACCGGCCTCGCCTGCGGCTTTCGTGCAATTCTCTTCCACCTCGGCGAGCGTGACATGGCCGTAAATCTCCGGCTCGCGCTTGCCGAGGCGGTTGAGGTTCGGACCGTTCAGCACATAGACAGGTTTCTTCATCTTATTTTATCCGTTGTATCCGAAGAGGCGCGGCAGCCAGAGCGACAGGTCCGGGACCAGCGTGATGAGCGCCAGCGCCACGAGAAGGGCCAGAAGGAAGGGCAGGATTTCGCGGATGATCCGGCTCAGCGAGCAGCCCGAAATAGTGGTCATTACGAAAAGCAGAAGCCCGTAGGGCGGCGTCACCAGACCCAGCATGATGTTGACCACGCAGACGATCCCGAAGTGAACGAGGTCGATGCCAAGCGCATTCGCGGTGGGAATGAAGACCGGCACGATGACCAGCAGGATCGTGGTGCCCTCAAGCAGGCAGCCTAGAACCAGCAGGATCAGGTTGACCATCAACAAGAAGGCGATCGGCGACAGCTCGAACCCGGCAAGCCAGGTGCTGAGCGACGCCGGAATGTTCTCGACCGTGACGACGTAATTGAACACCAGAGCCCCGGCAATGAGCATGCCAATCGAAGCCGTCGTGCGGGCGCTGGAAAGGACAGAGCTGTAGACCGAGCCGAACGAGACGCTGCGATAGAGGATCGCGGAGACCAGCAGCGCGTAGAGCGCCGCGACCGCCGCTGCCTCGGTCGGTGTGGTTGCCCCGCCATAGATGCCGCCAAGCAGCACGACGGGCATCATCAGCGCGGGCAGCGCGTCGAGGGTGATCTTGGGCAGGTCGCGCAGGGGCACCGGTTTCTCCACCGGGAATTGCCGGCGCCGCGCGCTGAGCACGATGATCCCGGCCTGCACCAGCCCCATCAGGATACCCGGCACGACACCGGCGAGGAACAGGTAGCCGATCGAGGCATCCGACACGAGCGCGTAGATCACCATCGGGATCGACGGCGGAATGATCGGGCCGATCACCGCGGTCGAGGCGGTGAGCGCGGCTGCAAAGGCCGCCGGATACTTGCCCCCCTCGGTCATCATGCGCTGCATCATCTTGCCCGAGCCGGCGGCATCGGCGATGGCCGAGCCGGACATGCCTGCGAAGATGATCGACTGCGCGACGTTGACCAGCGCAAGCCCGCCGGGGAAGCGGCCGATGAACGCATTGCAGAATGCCAGCAGGCGCAGCGTGATATTCCCGGAGTTCATCAGCTCGGCGGCCAGGATGAAAAGCGGCACGGCGAGCAGGATATAGCTCGAGAACATGCCGTTGAGCAGCTGCTCGGCGGCGATCCCCATGTCCTGCCCGCTGAGCATCAGGTAGAGGATCGACGAGGCGATCATCGCGTGGCCGACTGGCAAGCCGAGCAGCGCCAGCAGCACGATGGAAAGAACAGAGGCGGTGAATGGATCGATCATTGGTCCCCCTCCGCACCGGCAGATCGGGCTCCCTCCACGTCTCGTCCCCGCAGCGTCGCCAGCAGCAGCCACGCGTAGCGCAGCAGCGTCGCCACCGCAAAGATCACGTAGATCGAGAACACCCAGTCGTAGCGGATGTCGAGGTAGGAGGTTTCCTGGATCTTCATGAAGGTCACGAAGTCCCAGACCGCCGGCAGCGAATAACCGTAGAGAAACAGCAGCGCGGCACAGGCCAAGAAGCTCATCACCCGCCGCGCCTTGGGTCCGACGTTGGAAAGCAGGAAATCGAAGCGGATTTCCTCGCGTTCTTTCAGCACAAAAGACGCCCCCCAGAGCACCAGCCACAGCCACATGATGATGGTCAGCTCGGAGGCTCCCCCGACGGGCAAGTTCAGCAGATAGCGAAACGCCACCTGCACGATGAAGGCGACGAACATCACCGCCAGCATGAGCGCAGCAATGTTCTCTGCCCTGCGCCGAAGCCAGAGCCCGATTGCGGTCAGTCTTTCCAAGGTCTCACCTTTCGGGTGCCGCACCCGTTTGGGGTGCGGCATTGGTGGGGGTCAGCCGGTCAGAGGCTGTTGATGCGCTCGAGCATGCCCTCGGGCCAGTCCGCCGAGAGCTCGGAGTCGAGGTACATCTGCTGCGCGTAGCTGCGGAAGGCGTCGACATCGGGGGTTGAGATCTTCAGCCCCTGCTCCTTGAAGAATTCGGCGAGTTCGGCCTCGCGGGCGAGGTGCTGCTCCGCGCTCCAGGCGATCGCCTCGTCGGCAGCGGCCTGGAATGCGGCGCGCTGCTCGTCAGTAAAGCCATTCCAGACCTCGGCCGAAATCACCAGAAGATCGTAGCCGACAAGGTGCGAGGTCATGACGATCTGGTCCATCACCTCATAGAACTTCATGTTCTCGACGTTCGGCAGCGGGTTGTCCTGGCCGTCGATCGCGCCGGTCTGCAGGCCGGTGTAGACCTCCGCATAGGCCATCGGCGTCGGGTTCGCGCCAAGCGCCTTGCCAAGGAACTGCCAGGCATCGCCGCCCGGCATACGCAGCTTCACCCCGCTCATGTCCTCGGGAGTGTTGATTTCCTTGTCGATCCTGAGACCGACCTGCCGCGTGCCGAAGTAGGTCGGGCCAAGGATGTGGATCCCGAGCCGCTCTTCCGCCAAGGCCACCATCTCGGCACCCGCATCGCTCGCGAAGAAGGCATTCAAATGGTCGACGTCGCGGAACAGATAAGCCGAGGTCAGGATCGAGAATTCCTTGATCTGAGTCGCGATGTCCTGAGGCGCGATGTTGCCCATCTCGAGGTTGCCGCGCTGGATCGCGATAATCTCGGTGGTCTGCTTGAAGAGGTTTCCGCCGTAGAAAAGCTCGATGTCTGCAAAGTCCGACACCGAGGCGGCGAGCTTCTTCATCATCTCGGCGCGGATGTCCTGCTCTGAGAACACGGCAGAAAAGCGAAGTTTTGCAGCATCCTGCGCGAAGGCAGGCAGGCCCGCGCCCAGTGCCAGGCCGCCAGCAGCGATGGCCCCAAGAAAAGTTCTGCGGTTGGTCATTCGTTCCTCCCATTTGATAACATACGATTCTCCGATCATATGATGATCATAAGATCATACGTCGAAACAGCGCGACGCGTAAACCCTGGTGTCCCCCCGCTGCCTTGAAACTGAAGGCCCCGTCTGGTGGTCAGCATCGAACGAATGGGAAGATGCGAGGAACCCTCGGCGATCATGCGCCCCAGACCACCTGCGCGCGGTGTCGGCCTTCGATCCAGCGGAAGCCCGCAACAGAAAAGGCCGGCCCCTTCGGGCCGGCCTTATGCTCTTGCGATCCGCCGTGTGCCCGGCCGATCAGCCCTGCGGCAGCGCGTAGGCGATCAGGTAGTCGCCGCGATCGGCGGACTGGCGGGCGCCGCCGGCCGAGATCACGATGTACTGCCGGCCGTCCTTCTGGCTGACGTAGGAGATCGGCGTGCCTTGCGAGCCGACGGGCATGCGTGCCTTCCAGACCTCCTTGCCGGTCGCGCTATCGAAAGCGCGCAGGTAGTAGTCCTGCGTCGCGGCGAAGAACACGAGCCCGCCCTGGGTGCTGAGCGAGCCGCCGATGGTGGGCATGCCCACCGGCATCGGCAGATGCATCTTCATGCCGAAGAGCACGGTGTCCTGCACGGTGCCGAGCGGCGCCTCCCAGGCCACCTGCTGGGTGTCCATGTCGATCGCGGTCAGTGTACCGAACGGCGGCTCCTGGCAGGGAATGCTGAGCGGCGACAGGAAGCGGTTTTTGTTCACCGAATAGGGCGTGCCCTTGAGCGGCACGCCGCCCATCACGGTGTTGACCGCTTCGGAGCCGTTCGAGGCCGCCGCCTCGGGATCCTGCTCCATCATGTGCACCCAGAGGCCGAGACGCATGTCGTTGACGAAGACGGTGTTGGCCGTAGGGTCATACGAAAGGCCACCCCAGTTCATGCCGCCGAGCGAACCGGGGAAGGACAGCGAGTAGTCCCTGTCCGGCGCGGTGAAGAGCCCTTCATAGCGGTAGCCCTTGAAGATCACCCGGCACATCAGCTGGTCGAAAGGGGTTGCGCCCCACATATCGGCCTCGGTCAGGTGCTGCGCGCCGATCTGCGGCATGCCCACCGATTTCGGCTGGGTCGGGGAGTACTTCTCGCCGGGGATCGTCGCCGGTTTCACCGGCACTTCCTCGACCTCGGTCAGCGGCTCGCCGGTGACCCGGTCGAGCACGAAAATCTGACCGGCCTTGGTGCCGAAGACCAGCGCGGGCGTGCCCTTGAAGTCGATCAGCGTCGGCTGCATCGGCACGTCGAAATCCCACAGGTCGTGGTGCACGGTCTGGTAGACCCACTTCTCGTCGCCGGTGGTGGCATCGAGGGCGAGGATCGACGCGCCGTATTTTTCGTCTTCCGGGGTACGCTCAACGCCCCAGAGGTCGATGGCGGCGTTGCCGACCGGCATGAACACGGTGTTGGAGGCCGCGTCATAGGTCATCGGCGCCCAAACGTTCGGGGTCGAGCGGGTATAGGCAGTGCCCTCTGCAGGGGCATCACGATCCTCGGGATTGCCCGGATCGAAGGCCCATTTCATCTCGCCGGTGATCACGTCGAAGCCGCGCATCACGCCGCCCGGCATGTCGAGCGCCACGTTGTCGGCCACGCGGCCCCCCACGACGACGGTCGAGCCCGCCAGCGTCGGCGGCGAGGTCAGCGAATAGAGCGGCGATTGCGCGGCGCCGAGGCCTTCTTTCAGGTCGACGGTGCCACCGTTGCCGAAGTCCTCGCAGAGCGCGCCAGTCTCGGCGTCGAGCGCCACGAGCACAGCGTCGATGGTGTTCATGAAGATGCGGCGCTGGCAGGCGGCGTCATCGGAGAGATTCACCGGGCTAACCGGCGTCGCGCCCGGCAGCGTCGGCTGCGGCAGCGGCACTGCGGCGTCGAAATAGGCAAGGCCGCGGCAGCGCACCCAGGTGCGGGTCTCGGTCGGGAAGTCATGGCGCCAGTTCTCGGTCCCCGAGGTGGCGTCAATCGAGATCACCGTGTTGTTCGGCGAGCAGAAGAAGAGGTCATCGCCCACCTGCAACGGCGTGCCCTGATCCTCGGCGCCACCGCCGCCGGGACTGACCGGGGTGTCGCCGGTGCGGAAGGTCCATGCGACCTCCAGCTCGCCGACGTTGTCGGGGGTGATCTGGTCAAGCGCGGCAAAACGGGTCTCATCGCCATTGGCGCCGTAGCTGGTCCAGTCCTGCGGCGCATTCGCCGGCACCGGGGTTTCGCCGGCGGCAACCCGCGAGACGTGCTTGCCATGCGGCTGGAACATCCCCCAGCCCATGCCGAGCACGGCGATCAGCGCCACCGCGGCCACGCCGAGCCATGCACCGGTCATCGGCTTTCGGCCCGCGCGCTTCAGCGTCAGCGGGTGCAGCGCGAGGATCGCCGCGAAGGCGCAGAGGAAGGTGAAGATGCGGGCATGCAGCGCCCAGAAGTCGAGGCCCGCTTCCCAGAAGGCCCAAATCACTGTGAGGGCGAAGGCTACGGTGTAGACCACGGCGCCCGAGGGCGCGCCGCGCGCGATCTGAACGCCCGAGGCGAGGAGCGAAAGCCCCATCAAAAGATAGTACCAGCTGCCGCCGCGCGCGATGAGCATCACGCCGCCGCCGGCCAGCCCAAGCCCCGCCAGCGCAACGAGCGCGCCAAATAGGACCATCAGCCACGTCAGTGGCCGGGAAAGGGAGGATGTTTCGGTCATGTCTTATTTCCTGGTGAGCTTCACTCAGACACACGAGCCAAAGTGCGCGAGCAATCCTCCTCCCTGGGGCCCACGCGACTCGAATGTACCAGCCGGTGAATTTCACCTCGAGCAGAGCGACGCAAGGGCAGGACGGCACCGAGCGTGTGCGTGATTGCGCGTGCACACCCAATCGTGAACGCTGAGAGGGTGCGACACTTCACATGCGAGCCCATAGCCCACGCGGGCGCATTGCAGCCGAGAGCCCGTGTTGGAGTAGGAGATCGAAGAGCGCCGCGCCTACCAACCTGCCGCCTGTTACAAGTGTGCGGCCCGACGCCTTGCGTCGCGAAACAGCAGTCGAGAAGCGCGAGCGGGACGAGCCAAGGAATTTCTTACTCAGGCGCCTCCGCATTCGCGGGAACTTTGCTGAGGGTGTCATCGCTCTGGAATAACAGCGGATAACGTCGTGATATGTACTTGGATGGAAAGTATCGATCCGTCGACTGGGCGCTTTGCACAAAGGCGAGTTCCCTTTGGTGGGTGACGTCCCACGGCGTGCCACCGGCGTTGTTGCCAGCCAGCACGCGGACGCGCAACGCGCCGTTCTCCAGCAGGATCCCTGTCGAGAGTGGCACCCACCACCTCCGGAACTGCGTGAGCGAGCTCCTCTCCGGCAATCCGGGGACCGGCACCCGGGGCACCCGGAATGTCGATGCCACGCGCGAGGGGCCGTGCCGGCCTTGTTCGACAGCATTGACCCCGCCGCAATCTACGGCGCCGACGTCGGCGTTCTGGCAGCGCAGGCGGTAATCTCGTCCATCGCTGGGGTGCGAGGAGATCGCGCGCGCCAAGTCCCCCGTGCAGCCCCGCGCAGATCGCGGCCTAGGTCCGAGCCGCAGCGACAATGGCCATGTGCAGCACGCGCTGGTCTTGGCGCTCGCCTGACGTCCCTGACGCCCCTGGCAGCCACTTATCCCAGCGGCATGACCACTGCCTTGATCAGCTCGTCCCGCTCCTTGGCCAGCAGCGGGAAGCGCTCAGGCAGATCGGCCAGCGCGATGCGTTCCGAGAGCAGAGCGTCCGTATCGATGTCGCCCGCCGCGATGGCCGTCATGACCCGCTCAAAATCGGACTTCAGCGCATTGCGCGATCCGATGATCCGCGTTTCGCGCTTGTGGAACTCGGCGTCCTCGAAGGTGATCTGATCCTTCACCACGCTGACCAGCACATAGGACGACCCATGCGCCAGCAGCGGGAAGCCCGCTTCGATGGCCTTGGCATTGCCTGTGGCGTCGAAGATCAGGTCGAAGCCGTCCGACAGATCGCCTTCCAGGATCGGCTCTCCCGCGATGTGGAGATGCTCGAAGTCGAAGAGGCGCCGCGCCTGCTCGAGCCGCGCCGGGCTCAGGTCCATCAGGTGCACCTCGGCGCCTTCGAGCCGGGCGAAGAGCGCGGTCCCAAGCCCGATCGGCCCTGCCCCGGTCACCAGAACGCGGTCGCCCTGCGCGATGCCCGAGCGGCTCACCGCGTGGGCCCCAATGGCGAGAAACTCGACCATCGCCGCCTGCTCGGGACGGAGCCCCTCCGCGGCATAGAGATTGGTCGCCGGAACGGCGATCCGCGCGCAGAGCCCGCCGTCGCGATGCACGCCCAGAACCTCGATTGACATGCAGCAGTTGGGCTTGCCACGCCGGCAGGCCCTGCAGCTGCCGCAGGAAACATAGGGGTTGATCACCACCAGATCGCCCGCGCGCCAGCCCGCCGCGTCCTCGGTGATAAAGCCCGACAGCTCGTGCCCGATCACCCGCGGATAGTTCAGGTAGGGATGTTTGCCCTCTAGAATGTGGTAATCGGTTCCGCAAAGGCCGGCGGCGGCAATATCCACCAGAACCCAACCCTCGGGCGCGCTGACGGGTTTCGGCCGGCCCTCGAGCGCGAATTTGCCGGGCTCGACGCAGGTGCCGCAGAGCATGGTTTCGGTAGGGCGGCTCATTGCACCCGCTCCCCGGTGCCAAGGTTGCGCGGCCGCCAGTCGGCCGGCAGCTCGCCCTTGATAATCAGCGACAAGATGTCATCCTTGTGCACCTCGTCGATGTCATGGGCCCCCACGAGCTTGCCCTTGTTCATCACCACCACCCGGTCGCAGAGATCGAAAACGTCATGCATGTCGTGGCTGACGAGGAAAATACCGATGCCCTGCGCCCGCAGCTTGCGGATGAGCTCGGCGACCATCGCCGTTTCCGACGGGCCGAGCGCCGCCGTGGGCTCATCCATGATCAGGATCTTCACGTCGAAGTAGATCGCGCGCGCGATGGCGATGACCTGCCGCTGCCCGCCGGACAGGCTCGACACCGGGTCCTTGAGGTTGGTGAAATTGGGGTTCAGCGTCGCCAGCACCTTGCGCGCCTCGGCGAGCATGCGCTTGTCGTCGAGATTGCCGAAGCGCGTCTTCAGTTCGCGACCCAGAAACAGGTTCGACGGCGCGTCCAGATGGTCGGCCAGCGCCAATGTCTGGTAAATGGTCTCGACCCCATGCGCCCGCGCATCCTGCGGCGAGCCCATCTCGACCACGTCGCCGCGGATGCGGATCTCGCCGTGGCTGGGCGCCATGGCGCCCGAGAGGATGCGCATCAGGCACGACTTGCCCGCGCCGTTGTGGCCGAGCACGCCCACCACCTCGCCGGGCATCAGATCGAGCGAGACACCGTTGACGGCCACCACGCCGCCGAAGTGCTTCTCGATGCCGCGCATCTCGACAAGGGGGGCTGGTGCCTGCGGGGCAAGCTGTGTCTGGCTCATGCTGGGCGGTCCTCGAATTGGGTCTTCACGGCGGTCGTCAAAGGGCACGGCCGGGGCCCCGAGGACCCCGGCCGCTTGGCTCAGTAGAGGACGTTCTGCGCCTCGGGCGCGTCGATGTTGTCCTTGGTCACCAGCACAACACCGGTGTCGATGAAGCTCTCGACGGTCTTTCCGGCGATCACGTCCATCACTGCATTCACACCGAGCTCGCCCATCTGGAAGGAGCCCTGCACGGCGATCGCGTCGAGCGTGCCGGACCGCACGAAATCCTGCAGATCGGCGTTGCCGTCGAAGCCGAAGGCCGCAATCTGGCCCGCCTTGCCCGCCTGTTCGATGGCGCGGCCCATGCCCACGGCGGTCGGCTCATTGGCGCCGAAGATGCCCACGAGGTCGGGGTTCGCTGCCAGCACGTCGGTGGTTTGGTTCAGCGCGTTGGCCATCTGCGACTGCGAGTAGTAAGGGCCGACGATCTCGAGCGAAGAGTTCGCCTTGAGATAGTCGCTGAAGCAACCGACGCGGCCGATCTCGGAGCCCACACCTGCAACGTAGGACATCACCGCGACCTTGCCCTCGGTGCCCACCTTGTCGATCATCGCGCTGGCGACCAACTCGCCCGCGGCACAGTTGTCGGTGGATAGGAACGCCTGGTAGGTGCCCTTGGCACCCTCGGCCAGTGCGCTATCGATGATCACCACCGGAATCGCCGATTCAAAGGCGCGCTTTACCGCCGGGGCCAGCGCCTCGGGGTCGGAAGGCGCCAATACGATGCCGGCAACGCCGCGGTTGATGGCGTTCTCGACGAGGTTCACCTGGTCGGCGATGGCGCTCTCGGTGGCCGGCCCGTCGAATGTCATCGTGTGCTCGGACTGGCCCTCGATCGCAGCGGTCGCGCCGAGGTTCACGTTTTGCCAGAAGTTCGAGCTGGTGGTCTTGACGATCACCGCGATCTCGCCCGCCTGGGCGGCGCCCGCCGCGGTCAGCGCCAGCGCGCTGGCTGCCATGAGCGTTGTAAGTCTTCCGTTCATCCTGTCTTTCCTCCCTAGATGACAGTCTTCGTTGGAAAATTCTGTACCCTCTGCGGCCCGCCTCAGCGGCGGTTGCGCAGTTGGTCGATGTAGACCGCGCCGATCACGACGAAGCCGATGACGATCTGTTGGATAAAGGAGGAAACGCCCCCCATGTTCAGCCCGTTGCGCAGCACGCCGATGATGAAGGCACCGATCATCGTGCCCGAGATGCCGCCGACACCGCCCATCAGCGAGGCCCCCCCGATCACCGCCGCGGCGATGGCGTCGAGCTCGTACATCACGCCCTCGCTTGGCTGAGCGGTGATCAGCCGCGACATCAGCACGTTGCCCGCAACGCCGGCCAGCGCACCCGAAAGCGTGTAGGCGATCAGCTTGGTGCGGTCGACGAGCACGCCCGACAGGCGCGCCGCCTCCTCGTTGGACCCGGTGGCATAGATGTGCCGCCCGATTGCGCGGCGGCGCAGCATGTAAGAGGCCGCGATCGCCACGATCACCAGCAGGATCGCCGGATAGGGGATGCCGGGAAAGATCACCTTGGGAAAGCCGTTCGGTTGCATCTCGACCACGCGGAAGAGCGCGCCGTTGCCAAGCACCCCGAAGGCCTCGCCGAGTTGCGAGATGGGGGCCGCGCCGGTCAGCTGCAATGCCGCGCCGCGGGCGATCAGCATCATCCCGAGCGTCGCCACAAAGGGGGTGATCTTCATCTTGGTAACGACGAAGCCGTTGAAAAGGCCACAGGCCGCGCCCATGCAGACACCGAGCATCATCGCGGGCACCACCGGAACGCCCGCCTTGACCATCAAGCCAGTGACGGTGCCCGAGAGCGCCAGCACCGAGCCCACCGAAAGATCGATGCCGCCGGTGATGATCACCATGGTCATGCCGATGCCAAGAAGCCCGATCACCGAGGTCTGCAGCAGGATCGTCAGCGTGTTGTTCACCGACAGGAAGGCGGGGCTCGCGAAGGAAAAGGCGATCACGAGGATTGCCAGCGTCAGCAACGCCGATATGCGGTGAAAGGCTGCCGCGGAACCGGGCAACATACGGGTCCAGGCGCCTTGCGACGGCTGCGAGATATTGGCCATGGGTCCTCCCGGGGTCCGGCTGATGCGCCGAGGCATGGTCTCCCCTCCATGCGGCACAAAATTATTAAAAACAGCGTGTCGCGATGCTTGACCTGGGTCAAGTGTTTTTAATAATTTAATTCATCGGTAAAATACCAACTGAGGGGCACCGGCAGGGGCCACATGACGCAGACTGATCCACTCCGACCCGCAGAGAGCTGAGAAATGGCACGCAGCGACACCCGCTTCCGCGAGACCTACAACAGCCTGCTCGACCTCTGCGGCGGGCACGCCCCCGGCGACTCGCTCCCGTCGGAGAACGCCCTCGGCGACCGGCTCGGGGTCAGCCGCACAGTGGTGCGCGCCTGCCTTCAGCACGCCTCGACACATGGGATGATCCGCTGGGAGGGCCGCGAGAAATCCCTGCTCCGCGCTCCGCGCCCCGACGATCGCTTGCCCCTCGAGACCAAGACCGAGGATCCCGAGATGCTCGAGAGCCGCTTTCTCGAATGGATCCTGCGGTTCGATGTCCCCGCGGGGACACCGCTCAACGTGGCGGCGCTCTCGCGCGAGTTCGGCGTGACACCGCAACTGCTGCAAGAGTTCCTGGCCGGGCTCAGCCGCTTCGGCCTCGTCGAGCGGCGCAAGAAGGGCGGCTGGCTGCTGCTCGGCTTCACTGCGGCCTTTGCGGTCGAGCTTTCGGAGTTCCGCAGCCTGCTTGAACTCAACGCGGTGCAGCAGCTCGTGACCCTGCCTGGCAGCCACCCGATCTGGCCTAAGCTGGAAACGCTCCGCGCAGAGCATCTCGACCTGCTGGACCGGATCGAGACCGACTTTCACGCCTTCTCACCGCTGGATGAACGCTTCCACGCAACGATCAACTCGGTGGTACAGAACCGGTTTGTGGCGGAATTCCAGAAGGTGATCGCTCTGATATTCCACTACCATTACATGTGGGACAAGACCTTCGAGCGGCATCGCAACCAAGCCGCCATCGGAGAGCACCTCGCTCTGCTCGACGCCTTGCTGCTGCGCGACGCGGCGACCTCGGAACAGGCGGCGCGGCGGCATCTCCTGACCTCGAAGACGACGCTGCTTTCTTCGCTGCGGGACCATCGCCTCGGCTGAAGCCTGCGCGGTCGTCAGTCGAAAAGCACTTCCGTCCCCGCGGGGACAGGGGCTTTCAGCGCGTCGAGGTTGCGCGTCAGGCTCGAGGCCTTGGACGTGCCAAGCAGCACCGAGGCCGTCGCCCGGTGACGGAGCGCGAACTGCAGCGCGGCGGTGGCCAGCGGCATGCCAAGCGCCTCGGCCTCGCGCTGCAACTCGGCGACGCGGTCCAGCACCTCCTTCGGTGCGGGGCCGTAGTCATAGGTCGCGCCCTCGACCGGGCCGGTGGCGAGGATGCCGGAGTTGAACACCCCGCCCAGCACAAGGCTCGTCCCCGCCGCCACGCAGCGCGGCACCAGCACGTCCTCGGCCGAGCGGTCGAGCAGCGTCAGACGCCCCGCGAGCAAGATCACGTCTATCGGTCCGTGGTCCATCACATCAAGGCAGACCTGGCACTCGTTCACGCCAAGCCCGAAAGCGCCGATCCTGCCCGCTTCCTTGAGCTTCACCAGAGCCTCGTAGCCACTGCCGAAGAAGGCTTCCATGTGTCCGGCGTTGACCTCCGCCCCGTGGGTATAGGCGCCGATGTCATGCACATATGCGATGTCGAGCCGGGTGACGCCGAGCCGCCCGCAGGTCTGCTCGAAGCTCTCGCGGATGCCGTCGCCGGAATAATCGTAGGACACCAGATTGGGCAAAGGCTCGATGTAGCTGTCGGCCTCTGCGATCGGCTCGGGCGAGGGCGACAACACCCGGCCGAGCTTCGATGAAAGCGCGTAGCTGCTCCGGTTCCGACCCTGCAGGAAACGTCCCAGCCGGGTTTCCGACAGGCCGCGCCCGTAATGCGGCGCGGTGTCGAAATAACGGATGCCCGCATCCCAGGCGGTCTGCAGCACGGCCTCGGCGTCTGCATCGCTCACCTTCCGGTACAGATTGCCGATGCTGGCGCAGCCGAAGGAGACTTCGGTTACCTCGATGCCCGTGTTGCCGATAGTCCTGGTCTTCATACGGTGTCCTTCCTGTGTACAAGCGCGGCCTCGAGGCGCGGTTTCGCGGTGCGATCGCCTTGGCCGCGCGCCCAGGTCACGAAGGCGGCGATACGGCGGTCGAGTTTTTCCGAATGGTTCTGCGCGATATCCGCCAATGCGTGGTCCAGAAACGGATTGGCGAATCTGTCCAGCGTCTCAGCCACATAGGCAGCGGCGGCCGCGCCCTCGCCTGCTGCCGCGAAGCCCGGCAACACTTCCTCGCGGTAGAGCGTCTCGAGCGCAGCGCGGCGCTCTGGGTCGGCCAGCACCTCGCGCACCAGCGCCGGGCCTTCGCGCCCCGCATCCAGCCAGCGCGAGACCAACCATGTGTGGCCAAGGTTGAGGATGAAGAGCTTGAGCCGCTCCACCCGGCCAAGATCACCGACAACCTGAACCTCGGGATGGGCGCAGGGCAGGATCAGGCCGGGACGGTCCTCGATGGCCCAGAGCGCATAGGGTTCGGCGACGGCCCCGGCGGGCTCGAGCGGCTCCGAGACGATGCGATCGACCAGCGAGTTCACCCAGAGCACATCGGTACTGAGCCAATCTTGGAAAGATCGGCAAAGCTCAGTGGAGGCGGCAAGCACCAGCTCATGCAACACGTCGCCATTGTTCTGCACCAGTTCGGTCGGCATGATCTGGATCGGCCCGCCGCCTGCCTCGAAGCGCGCGAACAGCAGTCGGGCAAGCTTGCCGGGGTAAGACATTTCCTGCTGCGGGCGCGTCTCGGCCGTGCCATCCGCCGGCTGCGGGCGAAAGCCTGCATCGGCAGTGTTGGAGAGGATGATCTGCACTTCGCTGCGCACAAGCCCCAACAGTTGATCCATGTCGGTCGCGGTGCTGAGAGCGCGCTTGACGCTGGTGACGCGGCGCTCCTCGTCGATCTGCTCCCCGGCGCGAAGGCCGCGCAGGTGGACGCGGTAACCTTCGGGCGCAATGAGACCTTGCAGCCGCGCGGCGCGCGCGGGATCGCCCGAGGATTGGACGACGGTGACAGGCCCGAGCGCCTCGCCGCGGGCCATGGCTTCCGACAGAAAAAGATCAACATGGGCCTGCAGGAAGCGGCTCGTGCCGAACTGTAGGATCGGCGTGCTGAGCATGGTGTCTCCTCCTCCCTGCTCTGCCGGGCCAACTCCTCTTGGTCCGGCGGTATTTGGTTTTTTATTATTCAGTACCCACGCGGGGTCAAGGGCCTTGTCCGGCGGTGCCCGCCATTGAGCGGGCGCATTCCACCAAGGGATGATCTGTCCGGCGTCGGCGCTCATGGGCAGACCGCGTCAGTGGGGCGGCTCAGGCTCAGATATTGCGATGGACTCCGTGCTCTTCGGAGAGATCGGCAAGGACCTCGTGCAGCCGCGCAATGATCTCGGCACGCGGAGAGACCACGCGTTCGACGATGCCAATATGGCGCGATATCTGCGGGGTGCCAAAAGGAACCTGTTCGAGGTCGCTGTCCTCGGGCTGGGTAAGCGCTGCGTGCGGCACGACTGAGATTCCGAGCCCCTGGCGCACGCAGGTCACGATCGAGCCGATGGTGTCGATCTCGGCGATGTCGTTCGCGACCACCCCCATGCGCGACAGCTCGGTGTCGATCACGTTGGCCAAGGGCACCGCGCTGCGGAACCGGACATAAGGCAGCGCGTTCAGCGCCCCAAGGGAATCGCGCAGATCGCTCCCCCGCGGGCCGATCAGCCAGAGGGGCTCTTTCAGGAACGTGCTCCACCTGAGGGACGAGGGAAACCCGACGTGCTCGGCCACCACCGCGGCGTCGAGCCGCCCTGCCGCAACGTCGGCAATGAGTGTCGAGGAGAGCGAGACCCGGAGATTGAGTTTCAACTCGGGGTAATCCCGGCGCATCCGGACGATGGCCTTTGGCAGCAGGTTCAGCGCGCTTGACCGTACCGACCCCAGCATGAGCGTTCCCGAGATACGATCCCCCCGCAGGCTGGCTTTCGTGTCATCCTCCAGGCGCAACATGTTTCTCGCCATTTCAAGAACTTGCATGCCTTCTGCCGTCGGGCGGGGCGGCCGCGACGCGCGCTCGAAGATACGGACTCCCAATTCCTGTTCCAGGGTCTGAACTTGCTGACTGACCGCAGAGGGGGTCAGGCCGACGACATCTGCGGCGCGCGCGAAGGTCCCGTGCGCGGCAATGGCAACAACGGTCTTGAGTTGGCGGGTGTCCATGGCTTGATCCAGTTTTTCTTAATCTGCAAAGCAGAATTATTCGCTGTTGTGAAGTAAAACTTTCCAATATGCCATTTCGGCAGGAGGAAACCGCGCCCCGAGGAGAGGACGCGGATCCAATAGAAAACATGAGACCGAATGCCTTCCGCCCTGCTGCGGAGGATGTGGAGACCTACGCGATGAGCAAAACCATTCTCGTTACCGGACCGGATCTGCATCCGAACGCAGCGCGTTACGTGCGCGACCATGGCTACGAGACGGTGCACACGCCTCCCTATGCCGACAGCGCGGTGATCAAGGAATACATCGACAAGACCGGGGCCGTCGGGATCGTCTCGCGCATGGGGCGGATCGACGCCAGCGTGCTCGCGGATGCGGGCTCGCTCAAGGTGATTTCCAAGCACGGCGTCGGCGTCGACAACATCGACCTTCAGGCCGCCGCAGACCGGGGCATTCCGGTGCTCGTGGCCACCGGCGCCAACGCGGTCTCGGTCGCCGAGCACGCCATCGCCCTGCTGATGACTTGCGTCAAGCGGATCCTGCCGCTCGACACCAGCCTGCGCGAGGGCCGCTGGGAAAAGCCCGGCTTCAAGGGCCGCGAGATCGCCGGCGCAACGCTGGGCCTGATGGGCATGGGCGCCATTGCGCGCGCCACCGGCAAGATCGCCGCCGCCGGGCTCGACATGAAAATCATCGGCTACGATCCCTATGCGAGCGACGAGGCCTTTGCCGCGATCGGCGCCAGCCGGTGCGACAGCTTCGAAGAGCTGCTGGCCGGATCCGATTTCCTCAGCCTGCATTGCCCGCTGACCGACCAGACCCGCGGCCTTCTGAACGCCGAGGCTTTCTCGAAGATGCGCGACGGTGCCTTTGTCATCAATACCGCCCGCGGCGGGCTGATCGACGAGACCGCGCTGTTGGACGCGGTGCGCTCGGGCAAGCTTGCCGGTGCCGGCCTTGACAGTTTCGCCGTCGAGCCGCCCGCCGCGGATCACCCCTTCTGGGACGAGCCGCGCATCGTCGTCACGCCGCATATCGGCGGCGTCACCGCCGAGGCCAATGCCCGGGTCGGTGTGGACGCGGTCAGCGGCATCATCGGCTATCTCGCCGGCGAGCAGCTTCCCCCGCAACGCATCATCAATCGCGCCCTGCTCGACAGCGCGCGCGCCACACTTTCCAAGGTAGAGGACTAATCCATGTCGATCGGTTTCCGTATCTGCACCCGCGAGCAGGTCGCGTCCAAAGAACTTGTCGAGGCCTTCTCCAAGCTGCCCGTCGCCAACGTCTCGGATTCCATGTCGCGCCTCAGCGCTGCCGGGCCGGCCCTGCGCCCGATGCACGCCTCGGGGGGAATGGCGGGTGTCGCGATCACCGTGAAATGCCGCCCGGGTGACAACCTCATGCTGCACAAGGCCATCGACATGGCCGTGCCGGGTGACGTGATCGTGGTGGATGCCGGCGGTGAGACCACCAATGCCTTGATGGGCGAGCTGATGCTGGCCTACGCCATCAAGCGCGGCGTCGTGGGCTTCGTGCTCAATGGCGCGATCCGCGACCTTGACGCCTTTGTCGAAACCAACCTGCCGACCTTCGCCGTCGGCGTGACCCACCGCGGCCCGTACAAGGACGGCCCCGGCGAGATCAACGTGCCCATCAGCCTTGGTGGCATGGTGATCAACCCCGGCGACATCGTGATCGGCGATGCCGACGGCGTGCTGTCCGTGCCGCTGGCGGATGCAGAAGAAGTGCTGGCCAAGACCGAGGCCAAGCAGGATGCCGAGGTGCGCCAGATGAAGGCCATCGCAGAAGGCACGAACGACCGGACGTGGGTGGACGCAGCGCTCAAGAAGCTGGGCTGCGCTCTGCCGACCGAATGAAGAACGAGTTGAACCAAGGGAGGAAAATGATGTTCAATTCCATCAAGTACGCCACCGTCATCGGGGCCACGCTGATCGCGGGCGCCGCCATGGCGCAAGACTACCCGGAGAAGCCGATCGAGGTGATCGTTGGCTACTCCGCCGGCGGCGGCACCGACGTGATGGCGCGCACTGCCGCGCCCTTCATCGAGAAATACCTCGGCGACGGCGCGAGCCTCGTGGTCAAGAACATGCCGGGTGCGTCGGGCCAGATCGGCGTGACCGAAGTCGCAAATGCCGACCCCGATGGCTACACACTGGGCACGTTCAACCTGCCGGGCATGATGGCGCGTACCATCGACCGCAAAGCGGACTATTCGGCGGACAGCTTCACGTATCTCGCAAACGTGGTGAACGACCCCAACGTGATCGTCACCTCGAAGCGCAGCGGCATCGAGACCATGGACCAGCTCGTCGAAGAGGCGCGCGAGAACCCCGGTGCGGTGACCGTCGGCATGTCGAGCCTCGGCGGCGATGACCACTTCATGCTGATCAAGCTGCAGAACCTCACCGAGACCGAGTTCACCATCGTGCCGTTCCGCGGCTCGGCCCCGGCGCGCACCGCGCTGATGGGCGGCCACGTGGCCATGGGCATCCTCAACATCTCCGAGGTCGCCAGCTTCCAGGACGATCTGAACGTGCTGGGCATCGCGACCACCGAGCGCTCGGATTTCGCGCCCGACCTGCCGACCTTTGCCGAGCAGGGCTACGAGCTGGTCAACGGCTCGATGCGCGGCTTCGTCGCGCCCAAGGGTCTGCCCGAGGATGTCGAGGCCAAGCTTCTTGCGGCCTTCGAGCAGCTCGACGGCGACGAGGAGTTCCTCGCCGCGATGGCCGCGACCTCGAACCCGGTCGAAGTGGTCACGGGCAATGACTTCAAGGTCCTGACCCAGGACCTGTGGGATCTTGCCAAGGGTGTCTGGGACGAGACCCCCTGGAACTGAGTTCCTCCCAGGGGGCCCGGCCCGGCGCAAGTCGCGCAAGCCGGGTCCCCGCCTAATCTCACATATCACCGTAGAGCGCGGCGGCAGGGTACTGTACTGCCCCCGCATCTTCAGACTCAGGGATCCGATCCATGTCCGACCGACACACATCCCGCCTGCTGCGCCCCGAAACGCTGACTGCCATTGGCATCATCGTCGTGGCCGGCTGCTTCCTTTACGCCACGACCGACCTGCGACCGATCTCCGCCCTGCTTCCCGGGGCGATGCTGGCCGGTCTCGTCGTTCTGGCCGTGGCGCTTCTGGTCCGGGACCAGAGGAAGGCCTCCGCCGGTGAGCCTCCGGTGCAACTGAGCAGCGCGCCGCTGCGCGTCATGGGAGCCTTCGCGCTGATCGTCGGCTACGCGGTCGCCACCGATTTCATCGGCTTCTACCCGAGCACCATCGTGATCATCCCGCTGGTCTCCGCGCTCTTCGGCTTCCGCAATCCGCTTGGCCTGCTTGCCGCGACCGTGATCGTGGTCGGCGCCGTCTACCTGATCTTCGACTTCGGCATGTCGCAGGATTTCCCTGCCGGCCGGCTCTGGCAGAACTGAGGCCGCCATGTATTCCGATCTTCTCCACGCACTTCCCGAAGTCTTCGGCCTGACCAACTTCTTCGCGGTGATCATCGGCGTGATCGCCGGGATCGTCGTCGGGGCCATGCCCGGGCTGTCGGCCACCATGGCGATCTCGGTCCTCGTGCCGTTCACCTTCGGCCTCGAGCCGCTGGTGGCGCTCGGCCTGATGGCCGGCATCTACAACGGCGCCATGTACGGCGGCGCGATCCCGGCGGTGCTGCTTCGCATCCCAGGCACCCCGGCTGCGGTTGCGACCACCTTCGACGGCTACCCCATGGCACAAAAGGGCCAGGGCGGCTTCGCGCTGCAGGTTGCCGTGGTGTCCTCGTCGATCGGCGGTATCGCCTCGGCCTTCGCGCTCATGCTGCTGGCGCCGCCGCTGTCCAAGGTGACGCTGCTCTTCGGCCCGTCCGAGGTGTTCTGGGTGGCGGTCTTCGGCCTTGCGTCGATCATCTTCCTGCTGGGCGGCAACCCGATCAAGGGGCTGATCAGCGCCTGTTTCGGTGTCTTTGTCTCGGTGATCGGCTCGGACCCGATCTATGGCAATGACCGCTTTACCTTCGGCCAGCTCGAACTGCTCGACGGCATCAACATGGTGATCCTGCTGGTGGGCCTCTACGCGCTGCCGCCGGTCATCGACCTGCTCGAGACGCCGCTGAAGACGGATAACGTCGGCGAGAGCCAGCTCGGCACGGAGCCGATCTGGAAAGCGCTGCCGAAGATGAAGCACTTCTGGAAGACCTGGCTGCGCTCGTCCTTCATCGGCATCTGGATCGGCATCCTGCCCGGCGCGGGCGGCTCGATGGCGGCCTTCATGTCTTACAACGAGGCGCGCCGCGCATCGAAGAACCCCGACGCCTGGGGCGAGGGCGAGCCCGAGGGCGTTGCCGCCGCCGAGACCGCCAACAACGCCGACACCGCCTCGGCCCTGATCCCGGCGCTGACGCTGGGCATTCCGGGAACCGCCGTTGCTGCGGTCATGCTCGGCGGCCTGCTGGTGCATGGTCTGCAGCCCGGCCCCATGCTCTTCCGCGACAACCCCGATGTCGTCTTCGGCTTCATGTGGCAGTTCCTGTTCGGCGCCATCCTGCTGGTGCTGCTCGGCGGCTCGCTGGCAACCAACAGCTTCGCGCGCCTGCTGAATCTGCCGCGACCGCTGCTCGGCTCGATCATCATCGTCCTCATGCTGATCGGCGTCTACTCGATCCACGGCCGCATGTTCGATGTCTACCTGATGCTGGGCTTCGGGGCCGTGGGCTGGGTCATGGACAAGCTGAAGTTCCCGCTGCCGCCGGTGGTGCTCGGCCTCATCCTTGGCGGCTTCGCCGAAGAGAACCTGCGCCTCGCCCTGCGGATCGGCCGCGGTGACTGGATGGTGCTGTTCAGCAACGTGACCAGCCTTGTCATCGTCGCCCTCACCGTCGCCGTCATCGTGGGACCGATCCTGAAGAAGAAGCTTGCGAAGTCCAAGACGCGAGACGCGACCTGACATCCACACGCGACAGAGACTCTGTGTCGAGGAGATACAGGTGAACCCCGGAACGAAGAGCGCACTACGTGGCGGCGCATCCGGCCACCCTCGCCCCTGAACAGGTCGCCGGGGCTCTGTGACACGAATTTGCGCAGGGTGGCGCTAACTGCCACCCTGCGCAACAAGCGATGCACCTCCTGGCCAAAGGAGGGGCTCGACCAATGAAGCACCCTGTTGTCACGGCGCTTGCCGCGCGCGTCCGCACCACCGCTGCAGCACGGGCCGCCGACTTGCCCGGAACCCGTTCCAGTCGTTCTGAGTAAGCAGATTGAGGCGGATGCAGAATTTTGGATGCGTCGGATTTGGCCCTATATCCACACCAGTCGATGAAACGCGAAGGAAGTCCGATCATGGCCACCACCGGAAAACAGCTGTTCACCACGCTTGAGGCGGACGGCACGCTCACCGTCGCGCTCGAGGACGTGTCGTTTGCCGACCTCACCCAAAACCAGGTGCTGGTGCGCATGGAAGCCGCGCCGATCAACCCCTCGGACCTCGCCATTCTCGTCGGCGGCGCCGACATGGAAAACGCAGATTACACGCCCGGCAAATTCGTGGCTCGGATGCCCGAGGCGGTGAATGCCGCGTCAAAGGCCCGTCACGGATTGAAACTGCCCGCTGGCAATGAAGGCGCCGGCACGGTCATCGCCGCTGGCGACAGTGATGCCGCGCAGGCGCTGATGGGGCAGCGCGTGTCCTGCGTGCCGGGCAACGCCTACAGCCAATATTGCCTCGCCGACGCGGACATGTGCCTCCCGCTGGGTGACCATACCGCCGAAGAGGGCGCCAGCGCCTTCGTCAATCCGATGACCGCGCTCGGCTTTGTGGAGACCGCCAGGGCCGACGGACAGAACGCCATCCTGCACACAGTCGGTGCCTCGAACCTTGGCCAGATGCTGACGCGCATTTGCGCAGAGGACGGCCTCGGGCTGGTGAACATCGTGCGAAAGAGCGATCAGGTGGAGCTGCTGAAGGGGCTTGGCGCCGAGCATGTGGTCAACTCCTCCGAGGAGGACTTCATGGACCGGCTGGCCGACGCCATTCGTGCGACGGGCGCCTTTTACGGCTTCGATCCCGTGGGCGGCGGCACGATGGTCGATACGGCCTTCCGGGCGATGGAGCGCGTCGCAAGGGAGCAGATGGCCGAGTATTCACGCTACGGATCGAACCAGCCGAAACGCATGTTCATCTACGGCCGCCTCGACACCAGCCCCACTGTCCTGACACCCAGCTACGGGTTCGGCTGGACGCTGTCGGGCTGGCTGCTGTTCCCGTTCCTGCAGTCGGTCGGGCCCGAGACCGTGGGCCGGATGCGTCAGCGCGTGCGTGACGACCTGACCGGCACCTTTGCGAGCAGCTACAAATCTCGGGTCACGCTTGAGGAAATGCTCACCAAGGATGCTGTGCTCGACTACCGCGAGATGCGCACGGGAGAGAAATATCTCGTCACGCCCTGGGCCTGACACATGAGCAAGAGCGGCGGCGCCCGGCAAAGGGCGGCGCCACAGGAGGTTACAGAAGGCCAAGCACATTCTTGGCCGCAACCTCCGACGATGCCGGTTCTGGCCGGGCACCAGACGGTCATTGGCGACGGCATGAGACTGCCGCTTGCCGATGGCGTCGAAGTGGGCCCCGAACTCGCGAAGCTTCGAGCTCGCTCCGACCTCAACAGGTCTTCACGCCGTCGCCGCAGCCAGCCCCTGGTCAAGATCGGCGATGATATCCGCGACATCTTCGATGCCGATCGAGATGCGCACCACATTCGGCGCGGCCCCGGCCTGCACCTGCTGCTCTTCCTCGAGCTGCCGGTGGGTCGTCGAGGCCGGGTGGATGATCAGGCTGCGCGTATCACCGAGGTTGGCGACGTGGCTGAACAGTTTCAAGCTGTCCACCAGTCTGACGCAGGCGTCGTAGCCGCCCTTGATCGCCACGGTGAACAATGCCCCGGCGCCCTTGGGCACGACGCGCTGTGCCCGATCATGCCAGGGGGAGGAGGGCAACCCTGCATAGGTCACCGCCTCGACGCGCGGATCCTTTTCGAGCCATTCCGCCACCGCCTGCGCGTTCTTCACATGACGCTCCATGCGCAGGCCGAGGGTCTCGATCCCCATCAGCGTGTAATGCGCGCCCTGCGGGTTCATCGTCATGCCGAGGTCGCGCAGCCCCACCGCGATGGAATGGAAGGTGAAGGCCATCGGCCCGAGCGCGGCGTGGAAGGTCAGCCCGTGATAGGCCGGCTCGGGCTGCGACAGCGAGGGGAACTTGTCAGAGGCCGACCAGTCGAACTTGCCCGAGTCCACCACGATGCCGCCGGTGACCGTGCCGTTGCCGGTCAAGTACTTGGTGGCCGAGTGCACGACCAGCGTCGCGCCGTGCTCGATCGGCTTGCAGAGCCACGGGGTGGCGGTGGTATTGTCGACAATGAGCGGGATGCCCGCCTCGTCCGCGATCTTGGCCATGGCCCCGAGGTCGGTGACGTAGCCGCCCGGGTTTGCGATCGTCTCGCAGAAAAGCGCGCGGGTGTTCTCGTCGATCGCGGCCTTCACCGCCTCCAGATCGTCGGTGTCGACAAATGTCGCGGACCAGCCAAAACGCCTGATCGTCTGGCTGAACTGCGTGATGGTGCCGCCGTAGAGTCGCGAGGACGAGACGATGTTGCAGCCCGGCGCCATCAGCGGGAAGAGCGCCATGATCTGCGCCGCGTGGCCCGAAGAGCAAGCGATGCCGCCGGCACCGCCCTCGAGCGCGGTGACCCGGTTCGCCAGCGCCGAGACAGTGGGATTGGTCAGCCGCGAGTAGATGTAGCCGACCTCTTCGAGGTTGAAGAGCCGGGCCGCATGATCCGCATCGCGGAATACGTAAGACGTGCTTTGGTAGATCGGCACCTGCCGCGCGCCGGTGGCGGCATCGGGCTCGGTGCCGGCATGCACGGCCAGCGTGTCGAAGCCGGGGGTCTTGTCTGTCATGGATTCACTCCTCCTTACCTCGCGGCACGTTAGGCAAGCCGCACGCCGGCTGCAATGACCCGAGCGGCGCGCCGCCCCGATCTCGGGTGCGGGCGGTTGCGCCGAGACCTCCTGGGTCGGCGACGTCCATCGCGACACGAGGTCCGCGGGCGAGCGACACGAGGATTTCGGCGACCCAGACATCGACACAGCGCATTGCGGCGCTATCTCCCCCTCCACAAACCACGCGCCACGCTACGCATGCGCAGCCAGGGAGGGAAGCCATGGTTTCGTTCGAACTCAACGGAAAAGATGTGTCCGTCGACGTGCCGGAGGAGACACCGCTCCTCTGGGTACTGCGCGATGAGTTGCAGATGACAGGCACCAAGTTTGGCTGCGGCATCGCCCAATGCGGGGCCTGCACGGTGATGATGAATGGCATGACCCGCAGGTCTTGCGTGACCCCTGTCTCCATGGTCGACGGTGCCTCGGTGACCACGATCGAAGGTATCGACGGCCCAGAAGCCGAGGCCGTGCAGGCAGCGTGGGAAGGGCTCGACGTGCCGCAATGCGGCTGGTGCCAGTCGGGACAGGTGATGAGCGCCACCGCGCTCCTACGCGAAGTGCCCAAACCCAGCGACGAGGACATCGACAACGCGATGGCCGGCAACATCTGCCGCTGTGCCACCTACGTCCGCATCCGCAAGGCGATCCATGACGCCGCGGACAAGCTGGAGGGATGAGACGATGACACAGGTGCTTTCCCGCCGCAGTTTCCTGGCCTCGTCCGCGGGGCTGGTGATCGGCATGACCCTGCCCCTTGCGGCCCGCGCACAGTCCGGGGCGGCCGCGGCCTTTCAGTCCGGGGCGACCGACGAAGCGAGCTTCGCCCCCAACGCCTTCGTGCGCGTCGCGCCCGATGACACCGTGACGGTGATCATCAAGCACATCGAGTTCGGCCAGGGCCCGTTCACCGGCCTCGCCACTCTGGTGGCCGAGGAGATGGACGCCGACTGGGGCCAGATGCGTGCCGAGAACGCCCCGGCCAACGACGAGCTCTACAAGAACCTTGCCTTCGGTATGCAGGGCACCGGCGGGTCGACCGCCATGGCCAACTCCTACATGCAGATGCGCAAGGCCGGCGCCGCTGCCCGCGCCATGCTGGTCGCCGCCGCGGCCGAGGAGTGGGGCGTGCCCGAAAGCGAGATCACTATCTCCAAGGGAGAGATCAGCCACGGCTCGGGCAAAAGCTCGGGTTTCGGCGCGCTGGCGGAGAAGGCTGCCGGGATGACTCCGCCGGAGGACCCGCCGGTGAAATCCGCAGACCAGTTCGTGCTGATCGGGACCGACCTGCCCAAGCTCGACACCAAGGCCAAATCGACTGGCACGGCGATCTTTACCATGGATGTCTACCGCGAGGGCATGCAGACCGTGGTCGTGGCGCATCCGAGCAAACTGGGGGCCACGGTTGCCTCCGTCGACGGCAGCGCGGCGCTCGAGGTTCCCGGGGTCGAGGCCGTGCGGCAGATCCCGCAGGGCGTCGCTGTCTACGCCCGATCCACCCACGCCGCGCTGAAGGGCCGTGAAGCGCTGAGCGTCGAATGGGATGAGAGCGGGGCGGAGACGCGCTCCTCCGCCGAGATCTTCGAGGCGTTCTCGAAAGCAGCGTCGGAGGGCGGCAAGGACGCCGAGATGCTCGGCGACGGGGTGACGGGCATCGACGGGTCCGCTGAGGTGATCGAGGCGGAATTCCGTTTCCCTTATCTCGCCCATGCCCCGATGGAGCCGCTCGACGGCGTCATCGAGGTCCGCGAGGACGGCGCCGAGGTCTGGATGGGCTCGCAGTTCCCCGCGCTCGACAAGCCGACCATTGTGCAGACGCTCGGACTTTCTCCCGAGAGCGTGCAGCTCAACGTGATGCTGGCGGGCGGCAGCTTTGGTCGCCGCGCGCAGGACACTGCGCATTTCGCCGCTGAACTCGCCGAAGTTGCCAAGGCCGCCGGGGCCCCCGGGAGCTTCAAACTGGTCTGGACCCGCGAGGACGATCTGCACGGCGGCTACTACCGTCCGCTTACCATCCACAAGATGCGCGCCGGCCTTGATGGCGACGGCAAGCTGACCGGCTGGGAAGACATCGTCGTCAACCAGTCGATCATGGCGGGGGGGCCGATGGCGCAGATGATGCAGGACGGGATGGACCCGACCTCCTACGAGGGGTCGACCAAGATGCCCTATGACCTCGGCAATCTGCGCGTTGGCTGGGCCCAGCAGGAAAGCCCTGTCTCGGTGCTCTGGTGGCGTTCGGTGGGGCATACGCACACCGGCTATGCCACCGAGGTGTTCCTCGACATGGTGCTCGAGGCGCAGGGCAAGGACCCGGTACAGGGGCGTCTCGACCTCATGCGCGAGGATGCGGCGCGCGACCGCGGCGTGCTCGAGAAGGTCGCCGAGATGGCGGGCTGGGATGGCACCAAGGTCAAGGGCGACAAGGCCTATGGCGTTGCCGTGCACGAGAGCTTCGAGACCTACGTGGCGCAGATCGCCGAGGTCTCGGACGCGGGCGGGCAGCCGCGCGTACACCGGGTCTGGTGTGCCGTTGACTGCGGCGTTGCGGTAAATCCGAACGTGATCCGCGCGCAGATGGAGGGCGGCATCGGCTTCGGCCTCGGCACGGTGCTCTTTGACGAGATCACCTTGGGCGAGGGCGGCGTGGTCCAGCAGTCGAACTTCGACAGCTACCGCATGCTGCGCATTCACGAAATGCCAGAGGTGATGGTCGAGATCATCGCTTCGGACGCCGAGCCCACGGGCGTCGGAGAGCCGGGCGTCCCGCCGATCGGACCCGCCGTCGCCAATGCTTGGCGGGCACTGACCGGCAAAGCGGTGACCGAACTGCCCTTCCTCAAGACCATGGAGGCCTGAGCCATGCGCAAAACGATCCTGATGGCGGCGCTGCTCGGCGCCGCACCCGCCCTTTTCGCCCTGCCCTCCCTTGACGAGACGGTGAAAGGCCTGCGCACCGTGGACGAGTTCGATGGCATCGAGAACGAAACCGAACGCTCGGTGGCGCTCTTTACCGAGATGATGGCGGTGATCGAGCACCCGCGCTGCCTCAATTGCCACCCTGTCGGCGACAGCCCGCGGCAAGGCATGGACATGCATCCGCATGTGCCGCCAGTGGTGCGGGGGGATGCGGATTTTGGCGCGCCGGGCATGCGCTGTAACACCTGCCACGGCGAGGAGAACTTTGCCTTCACCACCGGCGAAGGCTCCATACCCGGGCATTCACCCTGGCAGCTCGCCCCGATCGAGATGGGCTGGGTTGGCAAGAGCGCCGCGGAAATCTGCGCGCAGCTCAAGGATCCGGAGCGCAACGGCGGGCGCAGCATGGAAGACCTGCATGAGCACAACGCCACGGACGGGCTTGTGGGCTGGGGATGGGAGCCGGGCGAAGGGCGCGAACCTGCCCCCGGTACGCAGGAGGTCTTCGGCCAACTGACGAAAGCGTGGATCGAGACCGGTTCGGCCTGCCCCGATGGCTGATCCTCTCCATCTGGGACTTGGATGGCACAACCAAGTAGGCACCTCCGCAGGAACGACGAAGGACCGGGTGGGGTTCGATCAACGTCCTGGAAGTATGCCAGCGTGGTCGAGTTGATGGGGTGCCCCGCGAACCGAATTCAACCGGAGGCGTGACCCAGGCCCAACGGCGTGGTTAGCTGCGTGCCATGGATGAAGCGGTCATGCTGGGCGGGGAAGTCTGTCTCGGAGCCGAAGTGGCGAGCAATCGCGCGTCGCTCATGGGTGTGCCTTTAATCTCGGTGCCTCTCGCCTAGATAGCTTTAAGCGATCAACTATTCCGACGAGAGCCATGTCCAATTTGCGCCAGCTTCCGAGGGGAGCAAGACCATGATCCCCGCCCTGGCCTTCTTTGCCTTCAGCGTCGGTTACGCGCTCTTTTCATTTCTGATTGCCGTGCTGTTTCGCGACGAGGTGATCGCCGATGTCCTCGGGACGGTGAGATCCGAGCCCGATGTCTCGCTCTGGTACGTGGGTGTGATCGCCCTTGCGTTGGCGTATTGGGCCCTACGCGCAGAGACCCGGCGCGGCGCGAGCCGAGGGAGGGCCGCCGCCAATGTTGCGCTGGTCTTCGGTGCCATCCTCGCCCTGCACCTCGGCTTCACGCTGTTCAAGACCACGATGCCGCAGATCGTGCCCTATTACGCGGATCCCTACCTCGCGCGGTTCGATGCCTGGTTGCATGGGGACACGGACCCTTGGACGGTCATCAACCGGCTCTTCGGCCCCGACATCATGCTGAGCCTCACCCCGCTCTATCACGGACCCTGGCTGATCGCCGCCTTCCTGTTCCCGGTGATCCTCGTGGCCTGTGACCACGATCACACGCGGGTCAAGCGCTATCTGGTGCTCTATTGCGCAAGCTGGATCGTCATTGGCAATATGATCGCCCTCGGCGGCATGTCCGTGGGGCCGGTGTTTTATGACCGGCTCTACGACAGCAACCGCTTTGCCATGCTGACCTGGACGCTGCGCTACGCAGGGGTGGACGGCTCCACGATGGGGGCGCTGCAGGATTACCTGTGGGAAATGTACTCGGCGGGGCGCGAGAGCTTTGGCACCGGGATCTCTGCCTTTGCCTCGGTGCATGTGTCGGTCGCCACGCTGGTCGCGCTCTATTGCGGCGAGCGTTCGGCGCTGTTGGCCTTTCCGGCGGCGCTGTTCTGCGCGGTCATCCTGCTGCTGTCGATCTGGAGCGGCTACCACTACGCCGTGGACGGATACTTCTCCATCGGCGTCATGGCGCTGCTCTGGGCCTACCTGCGCAAGCGCATGGAGCCGGAGGCAGGATCCCTCGGGCTCGGCGGCGGTGCGCTGGGGGGGCTCCAGCGAGTCCGCAAGGACTGACACCCGGAACAAGGCCCCGGCAGTTTCGCAACCCGCTTGGCCTGAGCCATGCAGGGCGGCGCAACCGGGGGGATGTTGATATATGTCATCGCCGGAGCGCGCGTGTCGCACGGAAGGCTGCAGCCAACTCGGGTGTTGCGATGCCGATGCGCCCGGTGAAAGCGGGTCTGCGCTCTACTCGCCCACCGTCCCCCGACCAAGCGTCGCGTAATAGGCGGCGAGATCAGCGACATCCGCATCCGTAAGGTTCCGCGCGGCCGCCTGCATGAGATGGGATCGCGGTGTGTCGGGCGCGGGACCGTCCCGGTAGAGATGCAGCCAGTTGACCAGCCAATAGCCGTCCTGTCCGGCGATCCGCGGGGTGTCGGTCCGCTTGGGTGAGACCCCGTCGGCGCCGCCCTCGTGGCAGGCGGCGCAGCTGGCGATATCTTCGTGCTCGTCGCCCCGCTGCGCCAGCTCGCGCCCCCGCTCGGCATCGCCGAACGGCAGCGCCCTCCCCTGCCAGTCGCCGCTCATCCCCGCGTAGCGTTCGGCGATCGCGGCGCGTGTCTCGGCGGCAAGTGGCGCGGCGAGCGGCTCCATGAAGCCGCTTTCGCGGTGGCCCCCGGCATAGGCGCCGAGCACCAGGTCCAGCCATTCGGCGGACTGGCCGGCCAGCTTCGGCGCCGTGCCGTCGCGGCCCAGCCCGTCCTCGCCGTGGCAGCGTGCGCAGGCCAGTTCCTGCGGAATGGCCCCGGGCAGACCCCCGAAGCGCACGCCTTCGCTTTCATAGCCCCCGGCGCGGCCAAAGGCTGCGTCCTCGTAAGCGGCACGGTCGAAGCTGTCGTAGTGCGACAGGAAGGCTGCCAGCGCCCAAGGCTCGTCGTCGCGGCCCTCGCCGGGCCAACTCGGCATGCCCGTATACTTGAAGCCATGCCGGGCGATCCACCAGAACTCCTTGAGCTCGAAGTCACCGGAGGTAAGCATCGGCGGCTCCGGGCGCATGCCCTTGACCACCGGGTTGCGCGCGATGCCCGGCGCGCCGTGGCAGGTCTGGCAACCGGTGGCGAAATGCCCGGCGCCGAGGCGGATCAGCGCCGGATCGTCGAGGTCGACGTGGCGCGGCACCTCCACCCGGTTCGCCCGCACCCGCACCGCGTTGCGCAGGTACTGGTGCAGCGTCTCTCCCACGCCCGGCAGATGCGGGACCGAGGCCGCGATATTGTAGGGCGCGAACCAGAAGAACGCCGCGCCCCCGACCGCCAGCGCGCCGATGCCCCCCGCGATCCAGCGTTTCAGTCTCATGCCTGCGTCTCCCCGAGTTCCAGAGCCTGCCCCAGCCGGCGCAATGCGGCAACGAGGTAGATCGCGCCCCCTGCCCCGGCCATCAGCGCCCCCGCCACCTGCTGCTCCTGCAGCGCCGAGAGGCCCAGGTGCCCTGCGCAGATGTCCCCGTAGAGCGTGCGCGGCGCGAGGCCGATCAGCGCGCCGAGCAGGGTCATGTGCATTGTCGTGGCCAGCAGCACCACAGCGCCCCCGAAACCGCCCGCCGCGCGCACCGTGGCCCAGAGCAATATCCCGGCGCCCAGAAAGCTGCCTTGCTCCAGAACGAGGCCAGTGGTGCTCAGCCGCGCCCATAGGTGCAACGCCGGAAGGTGCCAGACCCAGACCACGAGCATCTCGGCCACTGCGCCCAGCACCAGCGCCATGGCGCCCGACGGCAGGCGCAGGGCCGGGGCCCAGAGCGCCGGAACCACGGCAGTTACGCCCAGATGCAGCACCATGTGCAGCACCATCGACCCCGCCGCCAGCCCGGGCAGCGGCCCGAGCCAGAGAGCCGCCAGCAGGCCGAGCGCAAGGAGGCGGCGCGGGCTCAGCATTGGCCCAGCACCATGCCGGGGATCACGGTAAAGAGGATCGCCACCGCCGAGAGCACGCAGAGCAGCAGGGCCACGTGGCCGATGAATTTGTCGCGCGCCCGCTCCGAGCTTTCGGTGATCTCCTCGAAGATCACGAAGACGCCACCGTAGCGCCGGATCGCCAGCGCAGCCAGACCTGCGATCACGGCGATGCAGAGCGCCCCGAGCGCGGCGATGATCCAGCGTGGCTCGGCCAGCGGCGTGCCGCGCCCGAGCTTGGCGCACCAGATCGCGGCGACCCAGTAGCTCAGCAGGAAATGCGCCGCCCAGATCGAGGGCGCGGCGACGAGGATCCAGACAGAGCCCTGGTCGATCACCCGCGGCGCCTCGCCGGGCGGGACGGTCTTTTTCCCCTCGGACCGGGCCATCACACCACCCCCATCAGCATCGGGAAGAGCGCCAGCAGCGCGAAGATCACCACCGCCGTCAGCGCGAGGAAGTGGGTGAAGAGCGTCAAGTTCACGCAGTCCGCCCGGTAGCGCGGCGTGCAGCGCCCGCGCCAGATCCGCGCCGCCACATAAAGCCGCATCACCGCGTCGAGCAGTAGGTGCAGTCCCATCCACAGGATCAGCACCCAGACGGTGGCGTCAAAGGAGGTCTCGGTGGGGTTCAGTCCGGCGCTCCATGCCGCCCAGCACCACGCCCCGATCCCAAGCGCGGCAAGCGGCACGCCTCCCAGCAACAAGGCCATCGCCTGTCCCGTGCTGCCGCCCGCCAGACGCTCACGGGCCAGCAGGGCGGTTGCCCAGCCCACCAGCAGCAGTGCCAGACCCAGAAGCAGCCAGCCGAAACCCGGAAGTTTCGCCGCGCCCGGCAGGAAATTGGGCAGCGCGGTCCAGTAGAAGAAATAGCTGAACACCAGCCCCATGAAGGCGGTCATGTCGCCGGTCATGGTGATGAACACCGCCCACCAGCCGGGCGCGTTGTTGCCCTGCGCGTAGGTCGGCAGCACCAGCCCGCGCCCCGCCTCTTTCTCCGGCTTTTCGGGGATCTCCGAAGTGCCGGTCCAGAGCCACCAGAGCGTGAAGCCGACGAAGCCCGCGCCGAAGAGCAGCGTCAGCGTCCACAGGTGGAAGGTGGCGAGGATGAACACCGCGCCGAGGCAGAAGGCCGAACCGAGCGTCAGGTAGCTCGGCCCGCCGACCCGCTGCACGTAGAGCGGGCGCGCGTCGAGGATATCGGTGATGATGAGCTCGCGCTTGCCCTCTTCGGCGTCGGGCAGGAACCACTCGCCCCTGTCCATCTCGCCGAGCAGCTCCTTCTGCTCCCAGAGCGGATATCGGGTGTGGATATAGGGGATCGAGCGCACGCCCCAGGGCTTGTCGGGAACCTCGGCGCTCCATTCCATGGTGCCGGCGTTCCACAGGTTGCGCTCGACCAGCGGCGCCTTGCCGCGTGGCCAGAGCACGTTGACCGCCAGCACCACGAAGCCCGCCGCGAAGATGAAGGCCCCGATCGTGGAGACCATGTTCAGCACCGCCCAGCCGTCGGTCACGTCATAGGTCCAGACCCGCCGCGGCATGCCCATCACCCCGGTCCAGTGCATCGGCAGGAAGGCAAGGTTGAAGCCGCCGAACATCAGCCAGAAGCTCCAGCGCCCCAGCTTGTCGGACATCTTCTTCTGCGTGACGAAGGGGTACCAGTAATGCACCCCGGCAAAGAGCGGGAAGAGCATGCCGCCGATCAGCGTGTAATGGAGGTGCGCCACCACGAAGTAGCTGTCATGCGCTTGCCAGTCGAAGGGCACCAGCGCCACCATGACACCCGTCAGGCCTCCGAAAACAAAGATCGCCAGCGCGCCCCCGGCAAAGAGCATCGGCACGGAGCGGCGTACCTTGCTGACCAGCATGGTCGCGATGAAACAGAAGATCTGGATGCCCGTGGGCACCGCTACTGCTTCGGAGGCGGCCGAGAAGAAAGAGAGCGAGATCTCGGGCAGCCCGGTGGTGAACATGTGGTGCACCCAGAGCCCGAAGCTCAGGAAGGCGACCCCCACTGCCGAAAGCACGATCCACGAATGGCCCACCATGGGACGCTCTGCGAACGTCGGCAGGATGGTCGCGATGAGCGCGATGGAGGGCAGGAAGATGATGTAGACCTCGGGGTGGCCGAAGATCCAGAAAAGGTGCTGCCACAGAAGCGGGTCGCCGCCCCGGTCGGGGTCGAAGAAGGCCCAGCCAAAGGCCCGCTCCATCTCCAGCAGCAGGTCCCCGGCGATCAGCGGCGGGAAGGCAAAAAGGATCATCCCCGCCACCACCAGCACGTACCAGCAATAGAGCGGCACGAGGTTGAGCCGCATCCCCGGCGGGCGCGACTTGAGCACTCCGACGATCAGCTCGACGGCGGCGGCGATGGACGAAACCTCGATGAACGACAGGCCCAGCAGCCAGATGTCCGCCCCCAGCCCGCTGTAGTCCGGGTTGGACGACAGCGGCGCGTACATGAACCAGCCGCCGTCCGGGGCAACGCCGAAGAACACCGAGCCGCAGACGAAGATGCCGCCGATCAGGAAACACCAGTAGCCGAAGGCCGAGAGCCGCGGGAACGGCAGGTCCCGCGCGCCGAGGATCTCGGGCAGGATGAGGATCGCCACCGCCTCGAAAATCGGCACCGCGAAGAGAAACATCATCGCAGTGCCGTGCAGGGTGAAGAGCTGGTTGTAGAGGCTCTGCGACAGCAGATCGTTGTTCGGCACCGCCAGTTGGGCGCGCATCAGCAGAGCCAAGAACCCGGCGAAGGCGAAGAAGGCGAAGGAAGTCAGCAGGTACCATTTGCCCACCGACGAGTTGTTCACCGCCGAGATGCGCCGCCAGCCGGTCGGGGTCTGCCAGACCTTCATCAGGCGCGCGCGCTGCGCCTCGTCGCGCGCCTTGTCGTAGGGCTCGGCGGGGGGGAGCTTCGAGAGGTCGATCTCTTGGGTCATGCGCGGCGCGGTCCCTTATTCGAGGCTCATCAGGAAGCCGACGAGCGCATCCAGCCGCTCGCCTTGCAGGCCCGGATAGGCGGGCATGTCGATCTCGGGCTTCATTTCGTGGGTTTCGGTGATCCAGCGCGCCATGTTCTCCGGGGTCATCGCGTAGATGCCCGCCCCAAGCTTGTCGCGCGAGGCGAGATGGGTGAGATCCGGCCCGACCGCTCCCCGCGCCTCTGTGCCGCGGATGGCATGGCAGGCGCCGCAGCCTTCCTCGTCGAAGACGACGAAACCCCGATCGCCCTCGGCCACCTGCGCGGGCCGCGCTTCGTGTTCAAGCCACCGGGCAAAGTCATCGGGCTCCATCACCACGGCGTCAAAGCGCATCAGCGCATGCGCGCCGCCACAGAACTCGGCGCAGAGGCCGCCCCAGTTGCCGAGCTTTCGGGGGGTCAGCGCCAGCGTCGTCTCGCGGCCCGGGATCATGTCCATCTTGCCCCCCAGCGCCGGAACCCAGAACGAATGGATCACATCGTCGGCGGTCAGCTTGAAGAGGGACCGCTCGCCGAGCGGCAAGCGGATCTCGTTGGCGGTGGTCACCGGGCCCTCGGGCGTTTCGTAAATCACCCGCCACCACCAGCGCTCGCCGTCGACGCGCACCGTCAGCGCGCCGTCATCTGCGGTGATGTCGCGCAGGATCAGCAGCCCCCAGACCAGCAGGCCGCCGACGACAAGCACCGGCAGAACGACACCGCCCCAGACGATGAAACGCCGGGCCTCGCGCTCGCGGTGCGGCTTGGCCTCGGCACGGTGCGCATAGGTGGCCGCGCCGATCACCAGAGCCCAGATCACTCCCGCGCCCGTCAGGACCACCCAGAAAAGCGTCTCGACCGACCGCGCTTCCTCGCCGGCGCCGGCGAGCCAATTGTGGCGCCCCGAGCACCCGGCCAAAAATACCAGTGCCGCCGCCGCTGCCAATGCCCTCAAAGGTTTGCCCTGTCGCTGCAAAATTCTTGCTAAACGATTCAGGAGGCGAAGCGTTCCACGCCAGCCCTGCGAAAGTTACCTCGCGGCGCGGGCGCCCCACGCTCCCTCAGAGGCTTCGCGCGACAAACCCGCGATCTGCCCTATCATCATCCGGCAGGCGGACAGCACCCGCTTCAATTTTACCGGTATTCCCGAAACACCACCGTCGACAGGAGCAAGATCCGTGGCACACCCCAAGATTGCAGTCATCTTCTACTCAACCTATGGCACCAATCACCAGATCGCCCTCGCGGCGGCCGAGGCCGCCAAGGACGCCGGCGCCGAGGTCCGCCTCCTGCGCGTCGCCGAGACCGCACCCGAGGCCGTGGTGAACGGCCAGGATGCCTGGAAGGCGCAGGCCGAGAAGATGGCCGACATCCCCGTCGTCACGCCCGACGACATGGTCTGGGCCGATGGCTATTTCTTCAGCGCCCCAACGCGCTACGGCCAGTCCGCCTCGCAGCTGCGGGCTTTCATCGACACGCTCGGCGGGGTCTGGTCGGAGGGCAAGCTCGCGGGCAAGACGATCACCGCGACCACCAGCGCGCAGAACGTGCACGGCGGCCAAGAGGCGACCACGCTTGGCCTTTACACCACCGCGATGCATTGGGGAGCGATCATCGTGGCGCCGGGTTATACGAGCGACGTCATCTACGCCTCGGGCGGCAACCCCTACGGCTTCTCGACCGAAGCCGGCGCGTTTGACGAGACCGGCAAGGCCTCGGTCTCGCACCAGGCCAAGCGCCTGGTCGACATCACCGCGAAGCTGATCGCCTAACGCGCCTGCCTTGGGCCCTTGCGCACCGGGTTTCAGAACTTGGTGCGCAGGGAGAGGCCCGTCTCGCCCCCGTCTCGCCAAAGGCGCGTCCTCAGGCGTTCCGTGACAAATTCGTGGCGGTTGCTCGCCAATTCCTCTGGCGCGCGTGCCGGGTCGCTCGCCTCGCACCGGCTCAGTAGGGCAGCGCGAGCCGGATCAGCAGCGCCACGGCACCCACCGCGGCGATCCCCGCAAGCCAGAGCCCTACGAACCAGAGCAGCCTCCTGCCCCGCATCAGTGATAGCCCTCAGAGGGGTCGATCTTGCCGCGGAACACCCAGTAGGCGTAGGCGGTGTAGGCCAGGATGATCGGGATCAGGATCACTGTGCCCACGAGCGCGAAGGCAAGGCTGCTGTCGGGCGCCGCGGCCTCGACGATGGTCAGCGAGGGCGGGACGATCATCGGATAGAAGCTGATGCCGATGCCGATGAAGCCCAGCACGAAAAAGCCGAGCGCCGAGAAGAACGGCAGTCGGTCACCGCCGCCTCGCAGCCCCTTCCAGAGACCCGTCGCGCAAAGCAGCACCAGCACAGGTACGGCCACGGAGAAGACCAGCGAGCCGCCGCTGAACCAGCGCTGGAAGTAGACCTCGTCCTGCAGCGGCGTGAAGAGCGACACGAGGCCCAGAAAGACCAGCGTCGCCAGACCCAGCGGCTGCGCCACCCGGCGCATGCGGTCATGCACCCCGCCCTCGAGCTTCATCACGAGCCACGTGGCGCCGAGCAGCGCATAGCCCGTGGCCACCGCCAGCCCGGTGAGCAACGAGAAGGGCGAGAGCCAGTCCCACCAGCCGCCGGCGTAGCCGCGATCCACCACCTCGATGCCCTGCACCAGCCCACCGAGCGCCATGCCTTGCGAGAAGCCCGCCACCAGCGAGCCGCCGAAAAAGGCGAAGTCCCACAGCCGCTTCCAGCGTTTCGTGCGCCAACGGTACTCGAAAGCGACCCCTCGGAAGATCAGCGCGAGAAGCATCAGGATGATCGGCACGTAAAGCGCCGGCATGACCACCGCATAGGCCAGCGGGAAGACCGCGAAGAGCCCGCCGCCGCCCAGCACCAGCCAGGTTTCGTTGCCATCCCAGATCGGCGCGACCGAGTTCATCATCACGTCGCGCTCCTGCTCGGTCTTGGCGAGCGGGAACAGGATGCCGACCCCAAGATCGAACCCGTCGAGGATCACGTAGACCAGCACGGCAAAGGCGATGATCCCTGCCCAAATGAAGGAAAGCTCCAATCCGAGCATGTCAGTCGCTCCTCTCGCCGGGGGTCACTGCAGGGCCTGGCATGATCCCCGCCGTCCGGATCGGCCCGTCGCGCAGGCCGAGCCGCGGCGTATCGGGCGCCTTGCGCATCATCCGCAGCAGGTAAAAGGTGCCCGCTCCGAAGACGAAGAAATAGACGGTGACGAAGCCGATCAGCGAGGTGGTCAGAGCCGGCAGGTCCAACGGCGAATGACTCTCGGAGGTGCGCAGCAGGCCGTAGACCGTCCAGGGTTGGCGGCCGACCTCGGTGGTGATCCATCCCGCCAGCACCGCCACAAAACCCGCCGGACCGAGCGCCACGCAGGCGCGCAGCAACCAGGGATCGCTATAGAGCCGGCCTCGCCAGCGCGCCCAGAGCCCCCAGAGCGCCAGCCCGAGCATGGCAAAGCCGAGCGCCACCATCACCCGGAACGACCAGAACACGATCCAAACCGGCGGCTGATCCTCGACCGGGAATTCCGAGAGGGCCGGGATCTGCCCGTCCCAGCTGTGTGTCAGGATGAGCGAGCCCAGGTGCGGCACCTCGAGCGCATAGTCCAGCTTCTGGTTCTGTTGGTCCGGGATGGCAAAGAGCACCAGCGGCACGCCACCCTCGTGGCGCTCGAAGTGGCCCTCCATCGCGGCGATCTTCGCAGGCTGATGTTCGAGCGTGTTGAGCCCGTGCTGGTCGCCGGCGAAGATCTGCAGCGGCGCCACGAGCACCAGCATCCACATCGCCATCGACAGGCTCCGTTTCGACACCGTGTGGCCGGGCGTCTTAAGAAGCTGGTAGGCCGAGGCGCCGCCGACCACGAGCGCGGTGGTCAGATAGGCCGCCAGCACCATGTGCACCAACCTGTAGGGAAAGGAGGGGTTGAAGACGATCTGCCACCAGTCCTCGGGCACGAACTGGCCGTTCTCGGCGATCGAGAAGCCGGCCGGCGTGTGCATCCAGCTGTTCACCGCGAGGATCCAAGTGGCCGAGATCAGCGTCCCCAGCGCCACCATGCCGGTCGCCAGCATGTGCAGCCCGTCCCCCACCCGGCTACGGCCGAAGAGCATAATCCCCAAAAAGCCCGCCTCGAGGAAGAAGGCGGTCAGCACCTCGTAGGCCATCAACGGCCCGATCACCGGGCCGGCCTTGTCGGAAAACACCGACCAGTTGGTGCCGAACTGGTAGGACATGACGATGCCCGACACCACGCCCATGCCGAAGGCGACGGCGAAGATCTTCTTCCAGAAGTTGAACAGAGACAGATACCGCCCGTCCCGCGTCCACAGCCAGGCGCCGTTGAGCACCGCGAGATAGCTCGCCAGCCCGATCGAGAAGGCCGGGAAGATGATGTGGAACGACACCGTAAAGGCGAACTGGAGCCGGGCGAGAACTTCTGCGGTCATGGCAAATTCCGTCGAAGGTGTGGCTTTAGGTAGAGCTAGCCCCGCCCGCGCATCCGGCAAACAGCCGGACGATCTTCGGGCAATCGGCCGGTCCGGCCGGATCGCTCCGTGGTCGGTCTGCCCCATTGATGGAGACTACGGCACGGCAGCCGCTGCGGATCACCCGGAGGCTTCACGGAACCGGCACCGGCGGAACAATCCCCCCGACGCCCCGGTTGTCCCGAAGCCCCCACGGAGCAAAGGAGCGATGTCATGGACGAAAGAAATTCCTCTGCCGGCCACCGGGCCGACACCCAGGATCCGGACACGCCCTTCGACAGTCACCCGGCCGGCGGTTGGGGCTCACTGAAGGGTGTCGCCCGGATAGCTGGCGAAACCGGTGTCCCCACCGTGGCGACGAAGGTACTGGCCAAGCTCAATAAGCCGGGCGGGGTGATGTGCTCCTCCTGCGCCTGGGCCAAGCCGGCAAAGCCAAGCACCTTTGAATTTTGCGAAAACGGGGCAAAGGCGACCCTCTGGGAGCTTGACCGCAACCGCGCCGGGGCCGAGTTCTTCTCACAGCACACCCTCACCGAGTTGCGCGGCTGGCACGACCATGATCTGGAAAAGTCCGGCCGCCTGACCGAGCCGCTGCGCTACGATCCGGCGCAGGACCGCTATTTGCCGGTCCGCTGGGAGGAGGCGTTTGCCGAGATCGGTCGCGAGCTGCGTGGTATGGCCCCCGAAAAGGCAGTTTTCTATGCCTCCGGCCACGCGGGGCTCGAGGCCTCCTATCTCTACGCGCTTTTCGCCCGCGCCATGGGGCACCAGAACCTGCCGCAAAGCTCGAACATGTGCCACGAGACCACCAGCGTGAACCTCAAGACCTTCATCGGCACACCGGTCGGCACCTGCACGCTCGAGGATTTCGAGCATTGCGACACGATCTTCTTCTTCGGCCAGAACACCGGCACCAACAGCCCGCGCTTCCTGCACGTGCTGAAGGATGCGGTGAAGCGCGGCTGCCGTATTGTCACCTTCAACCCGGTACGCGAGCGCGGGCTGATCGAATTCGCCGACCCGCAGAGCCCGGCGCAGATGACCGTCGGCACACCGACGCGGATCTCCGAGCTTTATTACCAGTTGCGCCCGGGCGGAGACATCGCGGTGATCGCCGGTCTGATGAAATGCGTGCTCGAGGCCGAGGACGCCGCGCCCGGCACCGTGCTGGATCACGGATTCATCACGGAACATACAGGCGGCTTCCCGGAGACGCAGCAGGCCGTACGGGCCGCCAGTTGGGCTGAGATCGAGCGGCACTCAGGGCTGACCGAAGCGATGATCCGCGAGGCGGCGGAGGTGTATCTCTCGGCCAAGACCGCAATAGGCATCTACGGAATGGGCATGACGCAGCATGTCAACGGCTGGCTTAACCTGGGGATGCTGTGCAACCTGCTCCTCATGCGCGGCAATATCGGCAAGTTGGGCGCCGGCATCTCGCCGGTGCGCGGCCATTCCAACGTTCAGGGTCAGCGCACCGTCGGCATCGGCGAGAAATCGGCGCATATGCCAGCAGACAAGCTGCGCGCACTCTTCGGGATCGAAGCACCGACCCGCGAGGGAATGAACGCCGTCCACGCCTGCGAGGGCATCCTCGACGGCCGCGTCGAGGCGATGATCTCGCTCGGCGGCAACCTGATCCGCGCCCTGCCTGATCGGGCGCGCATGGAGGCCGCCTGGCCGCGCCTGCGCCTGACCGTGCATGTGGCCACCAAGCTCAACCGCTCTCACCTTGTGCCGGGCCAGGTCAGCTACATCCTCCCCTGCCTTGGCCGCACCGATCGCGACGTGCAGGCGACCGGCCCGCAGGCCGTCTCGATGGAGGATACCTTCTCGCATATCTACGGCTCGCTCGGCGGGGCCGAGCCACCGTCGGAGACGGTGCGCTCCGAGCTCGCCATCGTGGCGGGCATGGCCAAGGCGACGCTGCCCGAGAACCCGAAGCTGGACTGGGAGGGATGGACTGAAAACTACGATCTGGTGCGCGACCTGATCGCCCAGACCTTCCCTGACGACTTCGCCGACTTCAACGAGCGGTTGATGCAGCCCGGCGGCTTCTACCGTGGAAATCCCGCCCGCGATCGCATCTGGCACACCGAAAGCGGCAAGGCCGGGTTCACCGAGCCCACGACGCTCTCGGCGCTTGGCGAGGCGCCGACGGGGACAGAGGTGATGACGCTGATCACCCTGCGGTCGAACGACCAGTTCAACACCACGATTTACGGCTTTTCCGACCGGCTGCGCGGGCTGAGCGGCGGGCGCGAGATCGTCATGATCAACCGGCGCGAGATGGAGCGGCTCGGCCTTTCCGAGGGGCAGAAGGTGGCGCTGGTCACCGCCGTCGACGATGGCGTGGCCCGGCGGGTCGAGGACTTCAGGATCACCCCCTACGACCTTCCCGATGGCTGCATCGCGGGCTATTATCCCGAACTCAACCCGCTGGTGCCGCTGACCTACCACGAGAAAAATTCCCAGACCCCCGCCTACAAGGGCACACCCGTGAGGATCGTCGCGTGAGCCTGCACCAGAGCCTGACCGGCGAGGGGCCTGCGCTGCCGCCGCAGATCGGGGAAGCCCCCGTGGCGCTGACCTGCGACGGCAGCACGCTCGCGGTGATGATGGCGACCCCCGACGATCTGGAGGACTTCGCGCTCGGGTTCATGTTGACCGAGGGTATCCTCCAGCACCGTGGAGAGCTGCGCGAGCTCGAAATCCTGCACCACCCGAATGGCTTCGAGGCGCGCATGTGGCTGGCGCCAGAGGCGTCCCGTCGCGTGTTGAAGCGCCAGCGCGCCATGGTCGGGCCAGTGGGCTGCGGGCTCTGCGGCATAGACAGCCTTGCCAAGGTGGCGCGCGACCTGCCGAGCTTGCCCGATGGCCCCTGTTTCGACCCGGACGAGCTCGCCGCGGCGCCTGAACGGCTCCGCGCGCACCAGCCCTTGCACGATCGCACGCGCGCCTGCCATGCGGCGGGCTTTCTGGTGCCAGGCCGCGGCATCGTGATGGCCCGCGAAGACGTGGGACGGCACAACGCGCTCGACAAGCTGGCCGGCGCGCTGTGCCAGGCCGACCAGAACCCTGCGGAAGGCGCGGTGATCATCTCGTCGCGCGTGTCGACGGAGATGGTGCAGAAGACCATCGCGCTCGGCGCAACGGCTCTGGTCGCCCCCAGCGCCGCAACCGACTACGCGCTGCGCATCGCGCTGGACGCCGGCCTGACGCTCGTCGCCCGCGGCACAGGGCGGGCGCCGTGCTGTCTTAGCGGCGCGAGGAGGCTGGCGGGATGGACCAGCCCCCCCGCACGTCCTACCCTTCGGTGAGGCACGTGGGGCAGGCCGAGGGGTCAGAGGGACGTCAAGAACCCCTTGAATTCCTCGGCAGCGGGCATGCGCACCGGCGTCTCCGCGGCGCACCCGAGCAGCCGGTTGGTCATCCGCTCCTCGAGGCTCAGCCGGTCCTCGAGCATCGCCCGTCCCCCGGCGAAGTCGCCCGCTGCGCAGAGCTGGCGCGCCTGCCCGAGGACCACCCAGCGCATCCGCCACGCGTGCTGCAGCAAGCTCACGGTCATGTCGATGTCGATCACGTCGAAGGCCCTTTCCCGGACGCCCTCGGCGACGAGCCGTCGCAATAGCGGCGTGGCCCGCTGCCGGGTTTCCTCTTCGAGCTTGAGAAAGATCGACTCGTTCCCGGCCATCATCGCGATACGGATCACCGCCACGATCTTTTCGGCATGGTCGAGTTCCCAGCGGGTCGTGCCCCCGAGATAGGCGGTGAAGCGCGCGACCGCGCCGCCCGGGCTCCGCTCGTGGACCGCCTGGCCTGCTGCGGTGCACGCGTCGGTGAACCGCAGCAAAAGCGCCTCGAGGACGTCCTCCTTCGAGGTGAAGTGGTGGTAGAAGCCGCCCTTGGAGATCCCTGCCCCCTCGAGAAGAAGGGCCACGGTCACCTCTTCCCACGGGTGGGTGGACAGTAGCTCGGCCGCGACATCCAGGATCGCCGTGCGGCGGTCCCCTGCGGTCATTCTGGAACGTTTGGCGGTCACGATTACGTTCTCCGTCATCTGCGCCCTTGATTACAGACCGACGGTCGGTATGTAAAGGCGCGCAGACCGAGTTCCGATCACGCCCTCATGAGCGAAGGTGCACCAGCATGACCGACCGCCCCGACGCCGCGCCCCAAGGACCGGCGCTGCAGTTCGAAACCGACCGCGGCTCCTCGCGGCCGCTCTGGATCGCCATCGCACTGGTGGGGGCTCTCGTCGCCTGGATGGGCAGCGGCTTCCTCTTCCCCGGTGCCGAGCCAAAGAACGAGGCCGTCGCCAAGGAGCCGCTGCCACCCTCGGTGAGGGTCCGCCCCTCGCAGGCGGAGCCGGTCACGCTGAGCTACCGCGCCGAGGGTCAGGCGCTGCCCGATCGTGACACCGAGGTGATCGCCGAGACCGCGGGCACGGTGATCGAGGTGCCCTTCTCCAAGGGCGACCGAGTGGATCCGGGAGACATCCTCGCCCGCCTCGACTCGACCCGCGCCGAGGCCGCGCTGGCCCAGGCCAAGGAACAGCGCACCAATGCCCGGCGGGAATTCGACAATGCCGCGCAGCTTTTCGAGCGCGGCGTCGCCACCAACGACCGGCTGTCCGACGCCCGCGCCGCGCTGGCCGTCGCCGAGGCCGACGTGGCAAGCGCCGAGGAGGCCATCGGCAATCTCGTCGTCGAAGCCCCCTTCGCGGGGCGCATCGAGGCGCTGCCTGCCAGCGAGGGCGAATACGTGCAGGCCGGTGCCACCATCTCGCGCATCGTGGACAACGACCCGCTCACCGTTGCCATCCAGGTGCCGCAGCAGGCCTTGAGCCGGATCCGCGAGGGACAGAGCGCCGAGGTCAGTTTCATCACCGGCCAGACCCGCGAGGGGCGCGTCAGCTTCGTCGGTGCCGCCGCGGCCGCCGAGACCCGCACGTTCCTGACAGAGATCGAGGTCGCCAACCCCGGCGGCGAGGTGCCCGCGGGCATCTCGGCGCAGGTCACCATCCCCACCGGCGAGGCCAAGGCGCATCGCGTCGTTCCATCGATCATCTCGCTCGACGAGGCCGGTCAGATCGGGCTGAAGACCGTCGAGGACGGGCGCGTCGTTTTCCATCCGGTCCAGATCGTGAAGACGGAGATCGACAGCGTCTGGGTCACCGGGCTCGACGACGAAGCGACGCTCATCACCCTTGGACAGGGCTTCGTGCGCGACGGCGAGGACGTCCGCGCCGAGCGGGAGGAAAGCACAGGGCAAGGCTCCGCCGCCACTGCCGCCCTGCCGCTCGACCTCGCCGAGGACACCCAATGAACAGCCTGATCGACGCCGCCTTCTCCCGCGGCCGCGCGGTGATGATCCTGCTGGGGATGATCCTCGCCTTCGGCGCCGTGGCCTATGTCTCGATCCCCAAGGAGGCGAACCCCGAGGTTCCCCTGCCGCTCGTCTACGTCAGCACGACGCTCGACGGTATCAGCCCCTCGGACGCGGAGCGGCTGCTCATCGAGCCTATGGAGGCCGAGTTCGGCGCCATCGAGGGGCTCGAGAAGATGTCGGCCGAGGCCACCGAGGGCTTTGCCAGCGTGCAGCTCGAATTCGCCGCCGGCGGCGACATCGACGAGGCGCTCGACAAGGTACGTGAGGCCGCCGACACGGTGCAGAGCGACCTGCCCGAGGATGCGACCACGCTCAACGTCACCGAGATCAACACCGCGCTCTTCCCGATCATCACCGCCGTGCTGTCCGGCCCCCTGCCCGAGCGGACGCTGAACGACATCGCCGAGGCGGTGCAGGACAAGCTCGAGGCGCTGCCTGGCGTGCTCGAGGTGGACATCGGCGGCGCGCGCGAGGAATTCCTCGAGGTGCTGATCGATCCCACGGTCTTTCAGACCTACAACCTCAGCTTCGAGAGCCTGACCAGCCAGCTTCAGCGCAACAACCAGCTGATCGCGGCGGGCGCCATCGAGACCGGCGGCGGGCGCATCGTGCTGAAGGTGCCCGGCCTTATCGAGGATCTCGAGGATGTGATGGACATGCCGGTCAAGGTCGACGGCACCACCGTCGTCACCTTCGGCGATGTCGCCACGGTGCGCCGCACCTTCGAGGACCCCACCGGCTATGCGCGCATCGACGGCCAGCCCTCGCTCGCACTCGAGGTCACCAAGCGCTCGGGGGCCAACATCATCGACACGGTTGCGGCCAGCAAAGAGGTCATCGACGAGATGAGCGCCGACTGGCCGGATAGCCTGCGCGTGACCTACCTTCAGGATCAGTCCGAGCAGGTGAAGACGCTGCTTTCGGACCTCGAGGCCAACGTCATGGCCGCCATCATGCTGGTGATGATCGTCATCGTCTTTGCGCTCGGTTTCCGCTCGGCGATCCTCGTTGGCCTGTCGATCCCCGGCGCCTTTCTTGCCGGTGTCGCGATCATCTGGGCGATGGGCTACACGATGAACATCGTCGTGCTCTTCGCGCTGATCCTCGTGGTGGGCATGCTGGTCGACGGCGCCATCGTCACGGTCGAACTGGCCGATCGCCGCCTGCAGGAGGGCGACAGCCCCAAGGCCGCCTACGCCCATGCCGCCAAACGCATGGCCTGGCCGATCATCGCCTCGACCGCCACCACCCTTTCGGTGTTCTTCCCGCTGCTGTTCTGGACCGGCCTCATCGGGCAGTTCATGAAGTACCTGCCGATCACGGTCATCCTGACCCTCGGGGCCTCGCTCTTCATGGCGCTGATCTTCATTCCGGTCCTCGGCGGCATGATCGGCCGCAACCAGCCGCAGACCGCGCGCGCCAAGGCGGCGCTGCACGCCGCCGAACGCGGCGACCCGCGGCAGATCGGTGGGCTCATCGGGGCTTATGTGCGACTGCTCGAACGCGCCATCCTGCGCCCCTGGACGACCATCGTCCTGGCGCTGGCGCTGCTGCTTGGCGGCTTCGCGCTTTACGGCCAGTTCGGGCGCGGCATCTCGTTCTTCCCGTCGGTCGAGCCCGAGTTCATGCAGGTGCAGGTGCGCGCCCGTGACAACCTGTCGATCTACGAGCGCGACGATCTGGTGCGCAAGGTCGAAGACCGGCTTGTCGGCACCGAGGGCATCGAGAGCGTCTACGCTCGCTCGACCATGAGCGCCGGAGGCGGCGAGGAGGACGTGATCGGCACGCTTCAGCTTGACCTCGTGGACTGGCAGGAGCGCCGGACCGCCGACGAGATCGGCGCCGAAATCCGTGACAAGATCGCCGATATTGCCGGCATCGACGTGCAGGTCGAGACAGAAAGCGGCGGACCCTCGAGCGGCAAGCCGGTGAACCTCAGGGTCTCGGCGAGCGACGCCTCGGAACAGAGCGCCTCGGTGGATGCCGTCCTGGCCGCGATGGAACGTGTCGGCGGCTTCACAGACGTCACCGACACCCGCCCTCTGCCCGGGGTCGAGGTGGCGATCAACGTCGACCGCGCCGAGGCGGCGCGCTTCGGGGCCGACGTCAGCCTGCTCGGCCAGGCGGTGCAGCTGCTCACCCAGGGCATCACCGTGACCGACTACCGGCCGCCGGACGCCGACGGCGAGCTCGACGTGCGCGTGCGCTTCCCCAACGACTCCCGCTCGCTGTCGGAACTGACGAACCTGCGTGTGCCGACCTCGGCGGGTCTCGTGCCGATCTCGAACTTCGTGACCTTCGAGCCAGTCGAGCGCGTCGGCGTCATCCGCCGGATCGACGAAAAGCGCGTCACCACCATCGAGGCGAACGTCGCGCCCGGGCTTTTGGTCAACGATCAGGTCACCGCCCTGCGCGCCGAGCTCGACAGGGCGGATCTACCCGAGAGCGCCAGTTACGACTTCGCCGGCGAAGCCGAGGATCAGCAGGAATCGATGATCTTCCTTGCGCTCGCCTTCGTTGCCGCCATCGTGCTGATGTTCCTGATCCTCGTGGTGCAGTTCAACAGCATCTACCAGTCCGCCGTGGTGATGAGCGCCATCGTCTTCTCGATCGGCGGCGTGCTGCTGGGGCTGGTCGTCACCGGGCGCCCCTTCGGCATCGTCATGGGCGGCGTCGGGGTGATCGCGCTGGCAGGCATCGTGGTGAACAACAACATCGTGCTGATCGATGCCTACAATGACCTGCGCAGGGCCGGGCTCTCGCCGCTCGAAGCCGCGCTGCGGACCGGCGCGCAACGCCTGCGCCCGGTGGTGCTCACCTCGGTCACCACGGCGCTCGGCCTGATGCCGATGGTGCTGGGGATGAACATCAACTTCATCGACCGCGAGATCGTCTTCGGCGCGCCCTCGACTCAGTATTGGACGGAACTGTCGAGCGCGATCGCCGGCGGGCTGGTGATTGCCACGGTGCTCACCCTCGTGGTGACCCCTGCGATGCTCATGCTGCGAGAGAAACCGGGTAGGCGCGCCTTGGGCACGCAGGCTGCGCAGCCTGCGGAGTGACGCCAAGCGACAGGGTGCCCTGGCACGATCAGTTCTCTCCTCCGGGACACGCCCGCCGTCCGGAGGCCTTGGCCAGAAAAATCCTCCTCCACCCCGAGCTAACCGGTCTTGGGGGGCTGTGTCTCGATCTCGACCTCCTTCTCGGCCGCCCTCCCCTCGGCCCCGCCCGACAGGGGGCAGGACAGGCCCGCGGGAGACTGTCGCGTCCGTGTGTTGATCAGGCTTTGATGCGCGCCACGGTTTGCCGCCAGCTCGGCGCATGCCCGCTCAGCATGAACGGCCTCAAGCGGCACCTTCGCCTTCAACTCGGCGCCGTAGGTCTTCCGTTTGACAGCCATGCTTTTCGGGCTCGACATCGTTGGCGGCAAGCTCGGCAAAATGTCGGAATTTCGGTGCCTTCCTAAACCCATAGCTAGCGCGCCGGATGCCCTGCACATGATCGACAGCGGAACGTCTCTTCGGCTTCGTCGACATCGCCTCGATCCGACTTTGGGTGCGCCAGTTCTCAGCCTGACCTAGGAAACAGAATTTTGTCGCGCGCTGACGTTAGGCCATCCCGCCATACCCCATGAATCCGACGGTCGGATTGCTCCCATCCGAGCCCACCCGGCATCGCCACGGGGCGCCGCTTGGACCGATCCGCATGTAGACCGAGCTTCTTGCGCCCGAGGATTGCGATCCCACGACCTTCAGCCTGCCCGAGGTTTCTGCCGCCAGCTTGGCCTTGCATGCCCCCACGGCCGCATCGCTCGCGGAAAAACTGCCCTCGACGAAGCCCTTGGTCAGTGGTTGAATCTGCGGGCCCTGAGCACAAGCGCCGAGGGCAATAACCGTGGCAACCATCGCGAACGTCCGGGTGTACTCGACCATCGGGGGGTCCTCCTTTCGGGGCAGTCGCGATCAGCTTGCGGCACGAAGGAGCCCGTCTCAAGGGGGGCTGGCGAACTCGTGTCCGCCCCCGATCCCGTGTGGGCGCCTCTTTGCCGGTCACCTCCGCGCTGCTCCCGATGATGGCGGATGGGGATGTCGATGCCATCCCGGTGCTGGAGAGCGAACGCATTGTCGGCATCGTCACGCGCACCGACCTCATCGCCGCGCTGGCACGCGAGGCGCTGAATTTGTGCTGAGATCGCCGTTGAAGTCGGGTAGCCGGCAAGGTGGCCTACGCAGTGATGGTGTCGATCGGCAGTACAGTCTGGGTCTTCAACCGCCGCAGCGCGAAGTTGGCGGAAATCTCGCGCACCGGAACTGCTTCGGTGATCTGCCGCCGCAGACGCTCGAAGCCGGACATGTCGCGAACCACGATGCGCAGGACGTAATCGTGACTCCCGGCAAGTTGATAGACCTCCATGACCTCCGGCAAACCGACCACGACACTTTCGAACAGTTTTTGCCACTCCGCGCTCTGCTCCGGTGCCGAAATGCTGACGAAGACGGTGAGACCGAGCCCAAGACGCTCGGGATCCACCAAAGCCACGCGTCCCCGGATCACACCGGTCTGCTCCAGTTTGCGCACGCGCTTCCAACAGGGGGTCTGTGACAACCCCACCATGTCCGCCAGCCGGGCGAGCGGAACCGTCGCGTCCCCCATCAGCGTTGCGACGATCTTGCGGTCGATGCGGTCGAGTCCCATCCGGATCCCTCCTGCGAGTCGGTTTACCGGATCAGCATGTCGCATTTTAACAATATGTCTACCGTCATTGTCGTGATTAAAGCAAAGACGACTTCTCCTGCCGTGAATTTGGTGTTTTACTGAGCGCATGATCACGCAGAAGACCAAATACGCTCTCAAGTCCCTCATGGCCCTCGGGGCGCTCGAACCGGGCACGGCGCTGACCATTGAGGAAGTCGCACAACGGTCGGGAGCGCCGAAGCGCTTTCTCGAGCACATCCTGCTCGATCTGCGGAAATCCGGATACCTCGGGGCCAAGCGGGGCCGCGCCGGAGGGTACTTCCTGATCCGCGAGCCCGCAAAAGTCTCGCTTGGCGAGTTGCTGCAACAGATCGACGGGCCCATCGCGCCCCTGCCCTGCCTCTCTCGCCGCGCCTATCAGCGCTGCGAGGATTGCGACGACGAGCAGAGCTGCCAGCTGCGCCGGGTCTTCGGCGAGGTGTTCTACAGCTACCTACTGCTGATCGAGTCGCTGACCCTTCAGGATCTGCTGAAAGATCCTGTAATGGCAGGGAAAACCTTCGGCACCGGCACGCCATAGGAGGCGGCGCAGGAAAGCGGATTGTCGCGGCAACCGATCGCCAGAGAATAAAGTTCTCTCACAGCGATGCAAGACGCCGAACCTCTTCTCTCGCAAATACGACTAACACGATGGATATTTAGGTTATTGGGCAAGCTGCCCAGCTCATCGTCGGGCGATCCCGCCCGTCCGAAAGGAGGACCCGAATGCCGACGTCCCTTCACTCCAGTCCTGCGCGGCGGGTGCATGTGACGCACCTCGTGACCCGCGAGTCCCGACTGCCGCTTCAGGTCGGCAGCCGCGCGCTGACCATGCGTGCCGGCGCCCCCGAAGTGGGCCGCCCGCGAGAGGATGCAAGGCCGCTGCCCCACGCAATGGCGTGTCCGCGTGACCCGTCCCGGCCAAGTGCCGGTCTGACATTCCCCTTGTGAGAGAGACCCGACATGAGCCTCGCCTTTCTTCGCACCCACGCGTCCCTGCTCGCCGCCGTGCTGGCCAGCGGCGCGGTCATGAGCCCCAGTCTCGCCGCCGCCGAGACCCGGCTGCTCAACGTCTCCTACGACCCCACGCGCGAATTCTACCGCGCCTACAACGCGCTATTCGCCGACTGGTGGCAGGCGCAGGGACACGAACCCGTCACCATCGAACAAAGCCACGGCGGATCAGGCGCGCAGGCGCGTGCGGTGATCGACGGGCTCGACGCGCAGGTGATGACACTCGCGCTCGCCTCGGACATCGACGCAATCGCCGAGCGTTCGGGGGTGCTGCCCAAGGACTGGCAGGCAAGCCTGCCGCATAATTCCGCGCCCTATACCTCGACCATCGTCTTCCTTGTCCGCCAGGGCAATCCCAAGGGCATCGCCGACTGGGACGACCTGATCCGCGACGACGTGCAGGTGGTCACCCCCAACCCCAAGACCTCGGGCGGGGCACGCTGGAATTTCCTCGCCGCCTGGGGCTGGGCGCTGACCCAGTCCGGCGGTAGCGAGGACAGCGCGCGGGACTACGTGACAGAGCTTTTCAAACACGTGCCGGTCCTCGACAGCGGCGCGCGCGGGGCGACCACCACGTTCACCCGACGCGGCGTCGGTGACGTGCTGCTGGCCTGGGAGAACGAGGCGTTTCTCGCGCTCGACGAGCTTGGCGCGGAGGCCTTCGAGATCGTCGTGCCCTCTGTTTCGATACTCGCCGAGCCGCCGGTGGCGCTTGTGCCTGGCAATATCAAGGATGACGCGCAGCGCGAGGTGGCGCAGGCCTATCTCGAGTATCTCTACAGCCCCGAGGCGCAGGCGCTGGCGCTCGCAAACTTCTACCGCGCCTGGGACAGCTCGCTGGCCGCGGATGACGAGATCGACCGCTTCCCCGACCTCGAGCTCGTCACGATCGCCGATTTCGGCGGCTGGACCGAGGCGCAGCCGCGCTTCTTCGGCGACGGCGGCATCTTCGACCAGATCTCCGCGGAGTGAGCCCGGTGCTGCGCGTCGCCTCGCCCCTGCCCGGCTTTGGCCTGGGCATGGGGATCCTGCTTGCCGCCCTGACCGGCGTGGTTCTGCTGCCGCTGGCGGCGCTTCTGGGTCAGGGCCTGCTCATGGGCCCGGCGGAGATCGCCGGTCACCTCGCCCCGGCACGGGTGCGCGCGGCGCTCCTGCTGTCGTTTCGTGCGGCGCTGGTCGCCTCGCTGTTCAACCTGGTCTTCGGGCTGGCGCTGGCCTGGGTGCTGACCCGCTATCGCTTTCCGGGGCGGCGGCTGATCGATGCGGCGGTGGACTTGCCCTTTGCCCTGCCGACGGCGGTGGCCGGGATCGCGCTGACCACGCTCTACGCGCCGAACGGCGTGTTTGGACAGGCGCTGGCGCCACTGGGGATCAGCGTCGCCTACACCGAGGCGGGCATCTGGCTGGCGCTGGTCTTCGTCGGGCTGCCCTTCGTGGTGCGCACCGTGCAGCCGGTGATCGACGAGATCGACTCGGAATGGGAGGAAGCCTCGGCCACGCTCGGCGCCTCGAGGCTGCGCACGCTGCGCAAAGTCGTCCTGCCGGTGCTGACGCCCTCGCTGATGACCGGCTTTGCGCTGGCGCTGGCCCGCTCGGTGGGCGAGTTCGGTTCGGTCATCTTCATCGCCGGCAACCTGCCAGGACAGACCGAGATCGCGCCGTTGCTGATCGTCATCCGGCTCGAGGAATACAACTACGACGCGGCTGCGGCCATCGGCCTCGCCATGCTCGGCATCTCCTTCGCGATGCTGCTCTTCATCAACGCCACACAGGTCTGGACCCGCAGGAGGATCGGCCATGTCTGACCCCGCCGCGCTTGACAGGCCCCAGCCCCTCCGCGCGACCACCGAGGGCCCGACCGTCCGCGCCCTGCTCACGCTGGGCGTGCTCGGCCTGACCCTGGTGCTGCTGATCGCGCCGCTTGCGGTGGTTTTCGCCGAGGCCCTGCGGGACGGGTTTGGCGCCGCCGGCGCCGCACTCACCGAGCCCGACGCGCTCTCGGCGATCCGCCTCACCCTCATGGTCGCCGCCGTCTCGGTGCCGCTCAACGCGGCGATCGGCCTCGCCGCCGCCTGGGCCATCGCCAAGTTCGACTTCCGTGGCAAGGCCGTTCTGATCACCCTCATCGATCTGCCCTTCTCCGTCTCGCCGGTGGTGGCGGGGCTGGCCCTCGTGCTGCTTTACGGATCGCACGGCTGGCTCGGCACTTGGCTGCAGGCGCATGACCTCAGGATCGTTTTCGCCTTCCCGGGCCTGCTGCTGGCGACGCTTTTCATCACCTTTCCCTTCGTTGCGCGCGAGCTTATCCCGGTGATGACCGAACAGGGCCGCGCCGAGGAAGAAGCAGCGCTGACGCTCGGCGCCTCGGGCTGGCACATGTTCCGCACCGTGACCCTGCCCAACGTCCGCTGGGCGCTGCTCTACGGCGTTCTGCTGTGCAATGCGCGCGCCATGGGAGAGTTCGGCGCGGTGGCGGTGATCTCGGGCAAGATCCGTGGCCAGACCACCACCATGCCGATCATGATCGAGATGCTCTACAACGAGTATCTCTCGGTCGCCGCCTTCTCGATGGCGGCGCTGCTTGCAGCGCTCGCACTGCTCACGCTCGCCCTGAAATCCCTGCTTGAATGGCGCCACGCGGACCAGCTGGCCGCCACCCGCCGTCACTGATCGGAGACTTCCATGCACATCGACATCGAAGAGATTTCCAAGAGTTTCGGCACGATGACCGCGCTGCACCCGGTGTCGCTCGCCATTCCCTCGGGCGCGATGGTCTCGCTGCTTGGCCCGTCAGGCTCGGGCAAGACCACGCTGCTGCGCATCCTGGCCGGGCTGGAACAGCCAAGCGCCGGGCGGGTGCTGCTTGACGGCGTGGACGCCACTGGCACCCCGGTGCAGCAGCGGCGCACCGGCTTCGTGTTCCAGAGCTACGCGCTCTTTCGCCACATGACAGTGTTCGAAAACATCGCCTACGGTCTGCGCGCCCGGCCGCGCCGCGCCCGCCCCGGCAGTGCCGAGATCGCCCGCCGCGTCGCGCGGCTGCTCGAGCTGATCCAACTGCCGCAGATCGCCGGGCGTTATCCCAGCCAGCTGTCGGGCGGCCAGCGCCAGCGGGTCGCGCTGGCGCGTGCGCTGGCACCCGAGCCGCGCATGCTGCTGCTCGACGAGCCCTTCGGAGCGCTCGACGCCAGGGTGCGCCGCGAGCTGCGCGCCGGGTTGCGCGAGATCCACGATGCAACGGGGCTTACCACCGTTTTCGTCACCCATGACCAGGAAGAAGCCCTGACCCTCGCCGACCGGGTCGCGGTCATGTCGATGGGCCGGATCGAACAGGTCGGAGCCCCCGCCGAGATCCGCAACCAGCCGGCCACCGAGTTCGTCCGGAGCTTCATCGAGCCGCCGGCCGGCGTCACACCGACACGCGCCACCGCGGTGCTCGACAGCGCCACTGTGCCGCGATAGCACAGGACCGACACCGCGGGCCGCGGGCCCGCGCGCAGGAGACGACACCCATGAGGTCCCATGCCTGATCCCGTATCTGGCCCCCGACCCGCAATGCCCGCTCGATGAGAAGCCCGCTCCTCCGAGGCATCCTATCGGTCGGCAGTTGGACGCTCGCCAGCCGTCTTGTCGGCTTCCTGCGTGACCTGATGATCGCCGCCTACCTCGGGACCGGGCCGGTGGCGCAAGCCTATCTCGTCGCTTTCAGCCTGCCCAACATGTTTCGCCGTTTCTTTGCCGAGGGAGCGTTCAACACCGCCTTCGTGCCGATGTTCGCGCGGCGCCTCGAGGCCCGCGACAACCCGCGCGGATTTGCCGAAGAGGCCTTTTCTGGTCTCTTTGCCGTGGTGTTTGCGGTCTCGCTGCTGGCGCATCTGGCGATGCCGTGGCTGGTGGCGCTGCAGGCCAGCGGCTTTCTCGGCGACGAGAGGTTCGATCTGGCGGTGGTCTACGGGCGCATCTGCTTTCCCTACATCCTGTTCATCTCGCTCACCGCGCTGCTTTCGGGCCTTCTGAATGCGGGAGGCCGCTTCGCCACCGCCGCCGCTGCACCCGTGGTGATGAACCTCGTCCTGATCACCGCGATGCTGCTGGCGGACCGGCGCGGCTGGGACATGGGCCTCGCGATGGCCTGGTCGACCCCGTTGTCGGGACTGGCGCAGCTGGCAATTGTCTGGTGGGCAGCCCGGCGCATGGGCTTCGCGCTGCGTCTGCGCCGCCCGCGGCTGAGTCCCGACATGCGCAGGCTGCTCGTGGTCGCCGCCCCGGCGGTGCTGGCGGGGGGCGTCGTGCAGGTGAACCTGCTGGTTGGGCGGCAGGTCGGCTCTTACTTCGAGCATGGCATCGCCTGGCTGACCAACGCCGACCGGCTCTATCAACTGCCATTGGGAGTCGTCGGGATCGCGATCGGCATCGTGCTGCTGCCCGAGATCACCCGCCGCCACAAGTCTGGCGACATCGCCGGCGCCCGCCATGCCTTCAACCGCGCGGCCGAGCTTGCCCTGGTTCTGACGCTGCCCGCCGCGGTGGCGCTGGTTGTCATCGCCGAGCCGCTGATCTCGGTGCTGTTCCGCCGCGGGGCGTTCCTTGAATCCGACGTCGGCCCGACCGCACTGGCGTTGGCGATCTACGGCGCGGGCCTGCCGGCCTTCGTGCTGCAAAAGGTGCTTCAGCCTCTCTACTTCGCGCGAGAGGACACCCGCAGCCCGTTCCGCTTTGCGCTATGGTCGATGGCAGTGAACGCCGCGCTGGCGCTTGGCCTCGCGCCGGTCATGGGATTTTCGGCCGCGGCGCTTGGTACGACGGTCGCGGGCTGGGTCATGGCGCTGCAGCTTTGGCGGGGCACCCGCAGCTTAGGCGCCGCCACGCGGGTTGATCAGCGGTTGCGGCAGCGACTGCCGCGGATCGGCATCGCCACGGCTGTCATGGCCGCCACGGTGGCGGGAGCTTGCGGAGGTTTCAGCGGCGCGCTCGAGGCGGACGGCCTTCGATACATTGCTCTCGGGGCCGTTATTCTGGTCGGCGCAGGCAGCTATCTCGGGACGTATTGGATGCTGGGCGGATTGCGCGGCAGCGGCTCGGAACTTTGAACCGATCACGAGCACGAACCGAGACGGGCTATGACGCCAGGCGCGCATGGCATCGCGACGACCGAGACCGATCTGTCGCGCGTCACGGAGCGCGCACACGGCGTCGGGCATAGCTGCATGGGGACGAGTAGTCCGGGAGGAGAGGAAGGGTGGCGACGACCCAAGGGAGGAGGAGAAGGGTCGTCGCCGATTTCCGAGGCTCAGGGAGGAGGAGGAGAGCCTCTAGAAAATTCCTCGGCACTGCGTGGTGCCGATGAGCTATTGATGCCATTTGCTGCGCCGCAGCACCACTGCCGAAAAAGAAGACCCGCCTTGCATCCGGCGCATGGCTCTGGCCCGCATGAGGCAACTCCGGGAGCCGGCTGTTTACAAACGTTTAATGAAAGCCCGTCACCCGACCAGCGGGCGGAAGGAAACCTGTCCCTGAAGCCAGTCCGCGAAGGCCGCAGCCTTGTCGCCCCGCCCTTCCGGCGCGACGATGTACCAAGCCTGCTCGGTGCTCAGCGGCGCGTCCAGCACGATGGTCAGCTCGCCGCGCTCCAGCTCCGCCTCGATCAGGTAACGGGGCAGTAGCGCGATGCCGAGCCCGGCCTTGACCGCCTCGATGCTGAGCGCGAATTCGTCGAACCAGTGGCCGCCTTGCGGATCGGCCCCGTCCAGCCCCAAGCTGGCAAACCACTCCGCCCACATGGTCGCGCGGCTGGTGACATGCAGCTTGGGCTGCGCCAGCAGCTCCCCCGCCCGTCCGATCCGAAGGTCCCGCAGCGCACCTCCGGCGACGGGCACCACGATCTCGCTGCACAGGTAGGTGCATTGCCCGCCCGGCCAGAGCGGCTGACCGAAGTGCAGCGCGAGATCGCATTGCCGGCTGCCAAGGTCGAAGACGCCAGGATTCGTGCTCACATCCACCCGCAGCCCCGGGTGCCGCGCCAGGAAATCAGGCAGCCGCGGCATGAGCCAGCGCGTGGCGAAGGTTGGCGGCGCGTTCAGCGCCAAGAGGCTCTGGCCTTGCGCCCCGGCGGTGGCATGGCGCATGGTGCTCTCGGCCATGCGCAGCAGGCGCAGCACCTCGGGCAACAGCTCCGCCCCGGCCTGGGTCAGCACCACCCGCCCCCGCAGACGGTCGAACAGCGGCTTGCCGATCTGCGCCTCGAGGTCCCGCACGTGCCGGCTGACCGCGCTTTGGGTCAGGGAAAGCGCCTCGCCCGCGCGGGTGAAATTGCCGTGCCGGGCGGCAAGCTCGAAGGTCTGCAGCACCTTCATGTCGGGAAGCAGGCGTCGTTGCAGGGGCACGTCGGTCCTCGGGTTGATGCGGCGGTCACGATAGGCCGCAGCAGCGGCGATCACCATGCCAAACCCGCATGGGGTCAGCCCGACTTGGCGTTATGCGCATCGGCTGTCCGCTTGCTAACCTTACGCCGACCCATCGCTCCCGGAGGCCCCCATGCTGAGCAAACCCCTGCCCACCCTCACCGCCGAAACGCTCGAAAGCTGCGGCGTCGCCGCCGCGCTTGACGTGGACGGCGGCTTGCAGGTTGTCTCCCCGGTGACTGGCGACGTCGTCGCCACGGTCGCAACCCACAGCGCGGAAGACGCGGCCAGGGCGATCAACATCGCCGCACAGGCCTTCCGGGCCTGGCGCCTCGTGCCCGCCCCGCGCCGCGGGGAGCTCGTGCGGCTCTACGCCGAGGAACTGCGCAAATCCAAGGAAGCGCTCGGCCGCATGGTCTCGATCGAGGCGGGCAAGTCGCCTTCCGAGGGGCTGGGCGAAGTGCAGGAAATGATCGACATCTGCGACTTCGCTGTCGGCCTCTCTCGCCAGCTCTACGGCCTGACCATCGCCACCGAACGCCCCGGCCACCGCATGATGGAGACCTGGCACCCGCTCGGCGTGGTCGGCATCATCACCGCCTTCAATTTCCCCTGCGCGCCCTGGTGCTGGAACGCCGCGCTGGCGCTGGTCTGCGGCGACCCGGTACTCTGGAAACCGTCCGAGAAGACCCCGCTGACCGCGCTCGCCTGCCAGGCGGTACTGGAGCGTGCCCTTGCCCGCTTCGGCGACGCGCCCGAGGGGCTGAGCCAGGTGTTGATCGGCGGGCCGGAGCTGGGCGAGGCGCTGGTGGACAGCCCGAAGGTGGCGCTGATCTCGGCCACCGGCTCAACCCGCATGGGCCGCGTCGTCGGGCCAAAAGTGGCGGCCCGCTTCGGCAAGTGCATCCTCGAGCTTGGCGGCAACAACGCGGGGATCGTCTGCCCCTCGGCCGACATGGACATGGCCCTGCGCGCCATCGCCTTCGGCGCCATGGGTACGGCGGGACAACGGTGCACCACCATGCGCCGGCTCTTCGTGCACGACAGCATCTACGACCAGCTCGTCCCCGCGCTGCGCAAAGCCTACGCCAGCGTTACCGTCGGCAACCCGCTGGACAGCGGCGCGCTGGTCGGGCCGCTGATCGACAAGGCCGCTTTCGAGAGCATGCAGACCGCCCTGCAGGAAGCGGCGGAACTTGGTGGCACCGTGCACGGCGGAGCGCGCGCGCCGGTCGAAGGCGCGGCCGCCTACTACGTGAAACCCGCGCTGGTCGAGATGCCCGAGCAGGCCGGCCCGGTGCTGCGCGAGACCTTCGCGCCGATCCTCTATGTGATGAAATACAGCGATCTCGACGAGGCGCTGGAGCATCACAACGACGTCGGCGGCGGGCTCAGCTCGTCGATCTTTACCACCGACCTGCGCGAGATGGAGACCTTCCTCTCGGCCCGCGGCTCGGACTGCGGCATCGCCAACGTCAACATCGGCACCTCGGGCGCCGAGATCGGCGGGGCCTTCGGCGGCGAAAAGGAAACCGGTGGCGGGCGCGAGAGTGGCTCGGATGCCTGGCGCGCCTACATGCGGCGGGCGACCAACACGATCAACTACTCCTCGGAGCTGCCACTGGCGCAGGGCGTCGTCTTCGACATCGGCTGATCGGGGGGCGCCGGGCGTGCAACCCCCGGCGCTTTGTCGTGCGGCCTACCCTAGGAACCCCGGCTTGAGGGCATGGGTCAGCGTCGCGCCAGCCTCGTAGTAGGCACTGCGCAGACCGGTGAAGCGCTCGACATAGCTGTCGATCGGCGCAACCGGCAGCGCGTCCTCGCGCCCTTCGAGAAGCGCCTCGGCGGCGGCGGTGCCAAAGACCGTCCCCGGCGCGATGCCCCGGCCCGAGTAGCCGAAGACTGAGAGCGCCGAGGGGCCGAAACGCACCACCTTGGGCACATGGTCCCGGGTCATCGCGATGCGCCCCTGCCAGGCGTGCTCGAAGGGCACATCCGCCAGTTCGGGATAGACCTGCGCCAGTTTGCGTCGCGCCCATCCCGCGTGAAGACCGCCGCCGAGCCCCTCCGCATCCCCCATGCCTCCGAGGATCAGCCGCCCGGCGTGATCGACGCGGAAAGAGGACATCACGAGCGCCGTATCCCAACATCCCTCGCCCCCCGCCAGAATGCGCGCGCGCAGATCGTTCGGCAGCGGCGCGGTGGCAAACTGGCTGTAATGCACCGCGACGTAGGACGGGCGGAAGGGCTCCGAGAACCCCTCGTGATAGGCATTGGTGGCCATCAGCACGGCCCCGGCCCGGACCCGGCGCCCGCCCGCGCGGATCTCCCAGCCCTCGCCGGAGCGCGACAGCTCGGTGACCTGCGTGCGCCCGTGAAGTCTTGCACCCGCCGCCTGCGCGGCCCGTGCCAATCCGCGGCAATAGGCCAGCGGCTGCACCGTGCCCGCCCGCGGGTCGAGCAACGCGCCAGCGAAAGCGTCGGATCCGGTCCGCCGCACGGTCTCGGCGGTGTCGAGGAGCTGCACCGGCGCGCCGACCCGATTGCCCTGCCGATGGCGCGAAGCGAGATCCTCCGCCCCCGAGGCTGCATGCGCGAGATGCAGCGTGCCATTCCGCGTCGCCTCGCAGGAGATTCCCTCGCGCTCGATCAGACCGAAGACCCGCGCCGGAGCCCCGCCGAGCACGTCGATCAGCCGCCGCCCCGCCGCCTCGCCCATCTGCGCGAGGATCTCGTCCGGCGGCAGCCAGAGCCCGGCGTTGACCAACCCGACGTTCCGCCCCGAGCCACCATGGCCGATCTCCCGCCCCTCGAGCAGTGCCACGCTGGCGCCGAGCCGCGCCGCCTCGAGTGCCGCCGCACAGCCGGTGAAGCCGCCGCCAATCACCGCCAGGTCGACGTCGAGATCATTCTCGAGCGGGGGCGCCAAGACCTCTTCGGAGGCGCTCGCGTGCCAGAGGTTGCCCTTCGGGAAGTCTTCCATGTTTTCAGCCCAGTCCTCGCGGCCTCTCTGGCCGCGAGGACAGTCTTGGTCAGAGCCTCCGCCGCCGTCCAGTGCCGTTTGCGCATGGACCGACACGTGCGGCGCATGGTGGCCGGGCTGGCACGGGCCACGCGCCGGGCTCCCGGGGAAGTTGGCGTCCAGAGGAAAAGGCGGGCGTTCAGGCGGCGAGGAGCCCGGCCAATGGCAAAAGCGCGAGGAGAATGCCGAGCTCCCCCCAGCCGCCGTCCTCGTCCGAACCCTCCTCGTCTTCGGCGGGCCGCGTGTCTTCGGCTTCGGCCAGATCGATCAGGGGCATCCCCGTGCCGAGCGAACTGCCGCCCTCCACGGTGTCGATCCCGGCAAGGACCGGGGCGAAGGCCTCGGTCGGAGCCACGTCCCGGATCACGACCTGGAGGATCTCTTGGGGCGCGAGGGCGACCTCGAGCAGCCCGTCTACGTAGAGCACCTCCGGGTCGAGCGCCTCGAGCTGCGGCGCGGCGGCCGCATCGCCGGGACGCGCTCCCCCGGAGACGCCGAGCAGGGTGATCTCCATGCCGCCGAAACCCGTGAGAAGGCCCGACAGATCGAGATCGGTGACGCTGGCCTCCCCAATCTGCGAAATCACGTAGAGCACAAGATCGCCCTCCCCCGCAAAGCCATGCACGGCAAGCGCGGCATCCCCCGTCTCGGTGCCGCTGGCGTCGCGGGGGGCGAAGTCGAGCAGGGCCTTGCCGGGGATCGCCCCGGCCATCATGGCGAACATCTCTCCGGGCACGGTGCTGGCCGTGTAGGTGACCCCTGTCGAGAGCGCATTCGCGGTGTTCTGGATCAGCGGCCAGACGTGGGCCTGCTCGACCCCGGCCTCGACGAACTCTTCGACGATCTCCAGCATCTCCTGCGCCTGCAGCAGCCCGTAGTCCGACCTCGCATCAAGGTTTTCCGAGGACTTGAGGTTCCACTCCGTGACATGGATCTCGAGATGTCCGAACCCCTCCTGCGCCAGCCAGGTGTCGTGGATCGTGTCAAGATTGTAGGACCGGCTGTCCTCGGTCCCGCGGGCGTACACATGGGCGATGACGCCATCGAGCGCCGCCTGCTGCGCTTCGGTCTCAAAGCCCATGCGGACCAGCGCGTTGGTCACCTCGGACCAGTTCACCTCGCCATTGCCGCGGATATTGGCGGCGCCGAGCCCGGCTCCCGGATAGGTCTGCGCCAAATCGGCAATGATGTCCTCGGCCTCCCAGCCCGCGTAGCCGTCGGAAATCTTCGAGACCCCGTAGTTCTGGCCCATCTGTGCCAGCACGCGGATCTCGCTGGTGTCGAGGTCCATCACCTCGGCCACGAGCGCCAGTTCGTCGGCGATGATCTCGGCCATACGCGCCGCCAGACGGCCGTATTCCACCGCCGTCATCTCGCCCGAGCCCCAGTATTCGTTGCCGATCTCAAGCGCCGCGATCTCGGCATCGCCGTAAACGCCGGAGACGAGGTCGTGCACGAAGTCGCGGAGTGCTTCCTCTTCGATCTGCGGCAGGCGGTTGCCGGACGCGTCCAGCGCCTCCGACAGCTGGTCGCGGGTCGGCAGCACGACGGTCACCGCGTGGCCCGCCTCCCCCGCATAGGTCATGAAGTCCGACAGCGGGATAAAGGGTATCTGCTCCCCCGTCTCGGCGTGGCTGGCGGTGGCGGCATCGGGGGTGGCAAGGTCGAAATAGTATTCGGTGAGCGAGCCGCCCGGGTAGCGCAGCCCCGTGACGTTGAGCGCCGCGATGGCCTCCGCATAGGAGCCTTCGCCGGTCATCGCCGTGCGCGGTGCGAGGATATTGCCGCCAAAGAGCGCCGCGCCGGCGGGCGCGCCGCTCGCGGTGATCTCGGTGGGCAGGGCAAGGGGCATGCCGTCCTCCGGGTGGCGGCGCGGGGGGAGCGGGAAACCGGGAAACTGGCGCTGGACCGGCCGGAGCCGGGCACAAAAAGGCTCTGGCGGAGCCACAAGAGGCCCGCCATGCAGCACTCGTCTCAGGCGTCGAAACAGGGAAGGCCGCGATATCCGCGGCGCGGTCGTGATCGGAAATATCGGAATGAAAGCGCTTACGCGGCGCGAAACCCACCAGCGCCTGCCCTCGACGGTAGATGGGCACCCCCGTCCGCGCAAGCGTGTTCACCCGGTGGACGAGGGGATGGGCGAGGACCTGCCGCAGGCGCGTCAGGCGGGCCGGCAAAAAAAGGCGCGGCGACAGGGGTCTGCCGCCGCGCCTGTGATGCGCAAGGTGCCGGGCGGACCCGGCGCCCGCTCAGAGGATGCGCTCGCCGGTGCCGGGATTGAAGTAGGACACCTTGCCGAGATCGAAGGCGAAGGTATGCGCTGCCCCCGGGGCCGCCGCGGTCTCGGCATGGAGCCGCGCGGTGATCTGCTTGCCGCCAAGCGTCGTCATCACGTAGGTGTCCGCGCCCGCGGGCTCGACGATCTCGACCTTGCACTGCGCCTGCTGCACCGTCTCGCCCGAGCGGTAACCGGGCTCCGAGATGTCCTCGGGGCGCAGGCCGAGGATCACGTCCTCGGGCAGGTTCGTCGCGCGGGTGTCCGTGAGCACGACGGGCTCGGCGCCTTCACGGGCGATCTCGAGCTTGGTGCCATTGCCGTTGGCGCGGGCCTTGGCGGGGATCAGGTTCATCGCCGGCGAGCCCATGAAGTCCGCGACGAAGAGGTTGGCGGGTTTGTTGTAGATCTCGGCCGGGGTGCCGATCTGCTGGATCACGCCACCCTTCATCACGACGATCTTCGTGGCCAGGGTCATCGCCTCGATCTGGTCGTGTGTGACATAGACCATCGAGGCGCCGAGCCGCTGGTGCAGCGACTTGATCTCGGTGCGCATCTCGACCCGCAGCTTGGCGTCGAGGTTCGACAGCGGCTCGTCGAAGAGGAAGAGCTTGGGATCGCGCACCAGCGCCCGGCCCATCGCCACGCGCTGCCGCTGACCGCCCGAAAGCTGGCCGGGACGGCGCTTCAGCAGCGGCTCGATCTGCAGCTGGCGGGCCACCTCGGCGAGCTTGCGGTCCTGGGTCGCCTGATCGACGCCGCGCACCTTCATGCCGAAGGTGATGTTCTTGGCGACGCTCATCGTCGGGTAGAGCGCGTAGGACTGGAACACCATGGCGATGTCGCGGTCCTTGGGCGAGACATGGGTCATGTCCTCGCCGCCGATCTTCAGCGTGCCGCCGGTGATCGGTTCGAGCCCGGCGATGCAGTTGAGCAGCGTGGACTTGCCGCAGCCCGAAGGGCCGACGAGCACGAGGAAATCGCCCGGCTCGATCGAGACGTTGATGTCCTTGAGGATCTCGGTCGCGCCGTAGTTCTTGTAGAGATGCTGGATATCGAGGATCGGAGCCATGGGGATCATCCTTTGACGGATCCGGCGGTCAGACCGCGGATGAAGTATTTGCCGGCGACGACGTAGACGAGGAGGGTCGGCAGCGCGGCGATGATCGCGGCGGCCATGTCGACGTTGTATTCCTTCACGCCCGTCGTCGAGTTGACGATGTTGTTGAGCGCCACGGTCACCGGCTGGGTGCCGGCCGAGCTGAAGGAGACACCGAAGAGGAAGTCGTTCCAGATCTGGGTGAACTGCCAGATCACGCTGACTACGATGATCGGGATGCTGAGCGGCAGGAAGATCGACCAGAAGATGCGCAGGAAGCCCGCGCCGTCGACCTTGGCCGCTTTCACCAGCTCCTGCGGGATCGTGACGTAATAGTTGCGGAAGAACAGCGTGGTGAAACCGATGCCGTAGATCACGTGCACGAAGACCAGACCGGGGATCGTGCCTGCGAGGCCCATCAGCCCGAGCAGGCGCGCCATGGGCAGCAGCACCACCTGGAAGGGGATGAAGCAGCCGAAGAGCATCAGCGCGAAGATGATGTTGGCGCCCTTGAAGCGCCATTGCGCGATCACGTAGCCGTTCACCGCCCCAAGCAGGGTCGAGATCAGCACGCCGGGCACGGCGATCAGCACCGAGTTCCAGAAGTAGGGACGCACCCCCTCGCACTGGATGCCGGTGCAAGCACCGGACCAGGCCTTGGCCCAGGCGTCGAAGGTCACCTCGCGCGGCAGCGCCACGAGATCTCCGGTGCGGATCTCCTCAAGGCTTTTCAGCGAGGTGGTGAGCATCACGAAGAGCGGCATCAGGTAGTAGACCGCGAAGAGTCCGAGGATCAGGTAGAGCCCCCAGCGCAGCGCGGTCTTCAGGCCGGTGCCCTGCGAGCGGGCCGCCGCCGCGGCAGCGGGCGTTGCGGAGACATCAGTCATTTTTCGCCCTCAGTTCGGAGTAGAGATAGGGCACAACGATGATAAAGATCACCATCATCATGATCATTGCCGAGCTTGCCGCCTGGCCGACGTCGCCACGCGAGAAGGCCATCGCGTACATGTAGGTGGCCGGAAGGTCGGTGGCATAGCCGGGGCCGCCGCCGGTCAGCGCGATGACGAGGTCGAAGCTCTTGATGGCAAGGTGCGCGAGCACGATGAAAGCCGACAGGAAGATCGGGGCCATCGAGGGAATGATGATCGCGGTATAGACCCGCCAGGTCGGGATGCCGTCGATCTGCGCCGCGCGGATGATCTCGGTGTCGACCGAGCGCAGACCCGCGAGGAAGAGCGCCATGACGAAGCCCGAACTTTGCCAGATCGCCGCCATCACCACCGTGTAGATGGCCATGTCCGGGTTCACCAGCCAGTCGAACTTGAAGTTCTCGAACCCCCAGCCCTGCACCATGGCCTGCACGCCGAGGCCCGGGTTCAGGATCCATTTCCACGCAGTGCCGGTGACGATCATCGACAGCGCCATGGGGTAGAGGTAAATCGTGCGGATCGCGCCCTCGACGCGGATCTGCTGGTCGAGCAGGATCGCAAGGATCAGCCCCAGCACCAGCGAGATGACGATGAACATCCCCCCGAAGATGTAGAGGTTGTTCATTGCCGTGTCCCAGCGCGGGGAGGCAAAGAGCCGGTCGTATTGAATGAAGCCGTCGATCTCGTAGCGCGGCATCAGCTTGGAGCGGGTGAGCGACACCCAGGCAGTCCAGCCGATGAAGCCGTAGACGAAAATCAGGACCGCGATGAAGCTGGGCGCCAGCACGATCTTCGGCAAATGGGTTTCGAACCATTTGGCCATGGTGTTCTCCTATGACGGGCCCGCCCCGGTGAGAGACGGGCCCGCTTGAGTTTGGTCAAAGATCGTATGATCCAAGACCGGGAACGGGGATTACATCGAGTTCGCGACAGCGTCCGCGAGCATCTTCACCGCATCCTCGGAGCTCATGTCCGAGTTGAAATGCGCCGTCACCACATCGGTGATCGCGCCGGACTGCGCGCCGCGCAGGGCCATGCCGTGGGCGTAGGAAGGCAGCAGCGAGCCGTTCTCGGCGCTGGCCTTCATGTCCTCGGAGGATTTGACCGCGCAGTCGTCGAACTCGTCGAGCGCGACGTCGGTACGGACCGGGATCGAGCCCTTGTTGAGGTTGAACACCTTCTGGAAGTTCGGCCCGACGATCAGCTTGGCCAGCAGCTCCTGCCCGGCTTTCTTGTCGTCGCCGTCGACGTCGAACATCGCGAAGCTGTCAACGTTGTAGAGATAGCCCTCGCCCGGGGTCGCGGCGCAGAGGAAGTCCTCGCCCGGCACCTTGCCAGCGGCAAGGAATTCGCCCTTGGCCCAGTCGCCCATGATCTGGAAGGCGGCTTCGCCGTTCATCACCATCGCGGTGGCGAGGTTCCAGTCACGGCCCGAGAAGTTGTCGTCGACGTAGCCGCGCATGGTGCGCATCTGGTCGAAGACCTGCACCATCGTGTCCGAGGTCAGCGCCTCCTGATCGAGGTCAACCAGCGCCTTCTGGAAGAACTCGGGGCCGCCGAGACCAAGCACGACGGTCTCGAAGACGGTGGCGTCCTGCCAGGACTGGCCGCCGTGCGCCAGCGGGATCACGCCCGCCGCCTGCAGCTTCTCGGCCGCGGCGTTGAACTCGTCCCAGGTGGTCGGCATCTCGATGCCGTTGGCGTCCAGAACCGACTTGTTGGCCCAGATCCAGTCCACTCGGTGCACGTTCACCGGCGCGGCGCACCAGGTGCCCTCGCACTTCATGTGCTCGGCGATCTGCGCGGGCAGCACGTCGGCCCAGCCCTCGGCGTCGGCGACCGAGGAGATGTCGGCGAGAACACCCTCTTCGTACCACTCCTGGATCGCCGGACCCTTGAGCTGCACGGCGGTCGGCGCGTTGCCCGACAGCACGCGAGCGCGCAGCGCGGTCATCGCCGCATCGCCGCCACCGCCGGCCACCGGCATGTCAGTCCAGGTGCCGCCGTTTTCCGAGAACTCTTCCTGCAGAACGGCAACGGCCTTGGCCTCGCCACCGGCGGTCCACCAGTGCAGAACTTCGGCTTGCGGCTCGGCATGGGCGACGCCGGCAACCGTCAGGGCGAGCGCAGAGATCGCCGCTTTTGCGGTGTATGTCATATCGGTATTCCTCCCGTTCGTGCTGCTTTCCCAAGCAGCGTGTGGCGAAAACCCTGCGTTTTCGCGGCGCGGGTTCGCAAGGGCTTACCCCACGCCGCCGCGCAGCATCCCTTCAGAATTCCGGGCGATCTGTTACAGGCTGTTACAGCACGATTGCAAAGCCCGCCAGCGGAGGCAAAAACTCCGCGCCGGGACAGCCGCGAGGAGACGCCAGTGACCATCTCGAGACTGCTCGTCGTGGACGATGATTCCGAGATGCGCGAGATGATGATCCAGTTCCTGCAAAGGCAGGGCTTCATCGCGCATGGGGCGCAGAACATGGCCGAGATCGCTGCGGCGATGGAGGCGGGGCGCATCGACCTCATCCTGCTCGACGTGATGCTTGGCGACGAGAGCGGCATCGAGATATGCGCCCGACTGCGGCGCGAGCAGGACGTGCCGATCATCATGGTCTCGGCGCTCTCGGCCGATCACCAGCGCATGGCGGGCTACGAGGTTGGCGCGGACGACTATATCGCTAAACCCTTCAACCCCGAGCTCATGGTGGCGCAGGTGCGCGCGGTGCTGGCCCGCACTCGCCGCACCGCCTCGCTGGCGCACCGCCGCCGCACGCAGGCGTTCCGCTTCGCCGGCTGGCGCTACGACGCCAAGCGCGCCGAGGTCACCTCGCCCGAGGGTTTCCAGGTGCCGCTGTCGCGGCGCGAAACCATGCTGCTGCAGGCGCTGCTGGCCAATCCTTTCATCCCGCTCACTCGCGAGGAGATCGCCGCGGCGCTCGACGTCACCGGGGAGGGCGGCACCGAGGACGCCCGGGGCCGCGCCATCGACGTGCTCGTCGGGCGGCTGCGCTCGAAGATCGAGAAGACGCCGAAAGACCCGAAGATGCTGCGCACCGAGCGCGGGGTGGGCTACGTATTCGCGGTGGATGTGACCACCGAGGAGACATGACGGAGGGCGTGGGCTCCGGCGGCCCGAGCCTGCGCCTCTCGGGCACGCTGCTGATCCTCGCCGCGGCGTTGGCAGGGGTGGTGATCACCGGCATGTGGAGCCTGTCGCAGACCCGTTGGACGGCGCATCTCGACCGCGCCGAGCGGGCGGGGCTCCTGCTCTATGGCGCCCTGACGCGGGGACTGGCTCCGCCCGAGGGTGTCAGCCTCGCCCCGTTGGACCCCGCCGATGCCGCACGCGCTGAAGAGGGCAACTTCGCGCAGGTCTCTGCCCTGCCAAGGCCCGCCTATGTCACCCTCGCGCCGATCCTGCCCGATGGCACCGGCGGCCCCGGGCTGCAAGTCGCGGTGGTCTCGGACGGGCTGCAATACCGCGTCGCCGAGCTGCCCTCGCGCCCCGGCCAGCGCCCCGAGGAGACGCTTGGGCAACTCACCCGGCTGATGGCGCGCTACTGCAGCCACCCGCAGATCATCGCCCGCCCCGACGCCGGAGATTGGCAGCGCGTCGAAGCGCCGGGGGTCTGGGGCTGCGAGGCCGCCCCTGCCGATCTGCGCCTGCCCGCCATCGTCCTGTCGTTGCTGGCGCTCGGGGTGATCTTCACGCTGGTCACGAATACAGCCGCCCGCTTCACCGAGTTCGCCGCGGCGCTCGCCGCGCGCCGTCGCCTCGGCGGGCCGGAAAGCTACGAGGCCACCGGCCCCACCGAGCTGCGCGCCATCGTCGGCGCGGTCAATACCTACCTCGAGGCCGAACGCGAGCAGCTCGCCAAGCGCGCGGTGGTGCTCTCGGGGGTCAGCCACGACCTCGGAACGCCTGCGACCCGGCTGCGCCTGCGCTCGGCGCTGATCGAGGACAACGAACTGCGCGGAAAATTCGAGGCCGACATCGACCGCATGACCGCGATCATCGAAAGCGCGCTGAACTACACCCGCGCCGAACTCAACGTCGAAGCCCCGCGCGAGCTGTCGCTCTCGGCGCTGGTCGAGGCGCTGGTGGACGACTACCGCGACATGGGCCAGCCGGTAAGTCTCGGTGCGGTAGAGCCCATCGTGCTGCGCGGCGGGCAATCGCTCTTCACCGCGCGGCGCGGGGCGCAGGTGGTGGGGGGCGCGCATCGGGTCATCGTCACCGCCCGCCCCGTCTCGATCCAGCGCGCGGTGTCGAACCTCGTGGACAATGCGCTGAAATACGGTCGCAGCGCCCGGCTGCACCTCGAGGCCAGTGCCGAAACCGCGACGATCATCGTCGAGGATGAGAGCGGCATGCGCTCCACCGAGGAGATCGAGGCGCTCATGGCCCCCTTTCGCCGCGGTGCGAACGCGCGCTCGAGCGACGGCATCGGTCTGGGGCTCAGCATCGTGTCCACCATCGCGATGATGCACGGCGGGGAGTTGCGTTTCGAGACCGCGCCGCATGGGCTGCGCGCGCTCTTCACCATCCGGCGCGGTTGAACCCCCCGCACTGAATTCGCGCGAAAATTTGCCTGTTCCGGATTCCGCGCTACTCCTTGAAGGGACGCGGCCGCGAGCCTTCCCTGCAGCGTGGCCCGCCGTTGAAACCAAACGGGAACCTCGCCATGTCCTATCGAACCGGCCTGACCGTCATGATGGTCTCGGCGCTGGTCGCGCTCGGCTGCGGCCTCTACGCCTATTTCACCCCTCTCACCGGCGTGACCGGGGTTTGGGGACCTCTCGCCGCCGCTTTCGGCGCGCTCTGTCTTCTGCTCGGCGCGGCGCTGATGATCCGCGCCCGTGCCCGCGGCCTGCGCGTCCTGCTGCTTGTGTTGCTCGCGCTCGGCCTGCTGCTCACCGCCATCGCCGCCTTGCTGATGCATCAATGGGTGATGCTCGCCGCTCTGGCGGTCTGCGCGCTTGGTTGGATCGCCGCGCTCTCCGGCCCGGAAGGAACCTACGCATGACCTCTCTTCTCCGCAGCACCGCCCTGCTCGCCCTGCTCACTGGCCCCGCCTTCGCCCAGCAGGCAGACACGCCGACGCCCCCGGCACAGCCCGAAAGCGCCGCGCCGGAAACCGAGGCCCCCGAGACCCCGCCGCCCGGCGCGACCGCGACCGAAGAGGGCAGCGAGACTGGCGTCTCGACGGAGGAAGGCCCCGCCCGCGATGCCGTGAGCCCCGAAGCGCAAGGCGCCGAGGCCCCCGCTGCCGAGGCTCCGGCCGCCGAGGCGCAGGACGACAGCGCCCCCGAACCCAACGCTGAAACCATCAATGTCGAGGTGCCCGCCGCACGCCCGTCGTCCGACGCCAAGGTGCCGACCCCCGGCACCGGATGGCCGAGCTTCCACGGGCAGGTTTCGGGCGCGAAATACTCGCCGCTCGACCAGATCACCCCCGAGAACGTCGGTGACATGGAACTGGCCTGGCGGGTCGAGACCGGCGATGTCTCGGACGGCTCGGGCGATCTGCCCGCGACCGTCTGGTCCGCGACACCGATCTACGCCAATGACACGCTCTACATCGGCACGCCCTTCTACCGCGTGCTGGCGCTCGATCCGGGCACGGGCGAAGAAAAATGGTCCTTCGACAGCAAATCAACCCTCGAGGCGCTCACCCAGCCCGCGCTTAAAAACCGCGGGGTCGCCTATTGGGAGGCCGACGATCCACAGGAGGGCGCGGCCTGCCAGAAGATCGTCTACCTCGGCACCATGGACGCGCGGCTCTTCGCCATGGACGCGGACACCGGCGCGCTCTGCGAGGATTTCGCCGATGGCGGCGTGCTCGACGTCAACCAGTGGAACACGGTCAACGACCGCTGGCCGCTGTCGCTGCTGCAGCCGCCGACCATCGTCGGCGACCATGTGATCATCGGCTGGGCCGGCAATGACTGGGACTGGGCCGAGGCGCCTCCGGGCTCGGTATTCTCGGTCAATGCGCAGTCGGGCGAGCTGGAATGGACCTTCGACACCATCCCCGAGGACATCCGCGCCAAGACCGGCACCGCCAACGTCTGGACCGCGATGAGCGCCGACGAGGAACGCGGCATCGTCTACCTGCCCGTGGCCTCGCCCTCGCCCAACTACTGGGGCGGCAACCGCACCGAGGACATCCCCTATGCCACCTCGACCACCGCGCTCGACGTCGACACCGGCGAAGTGATCTGGTCGCGGCAGTGGGTGCATCACGACATCTGGGACTATGACATCAACTCAGCCCCGACGCTGATGGACATCACCGTGAACGGCGAGGAGATCCCGGCGCTGATGCAGGCCACCAAGATGGGCTTTCTCTTCGTGGTCAACCGCGAGACCGGCGAGGACATCTGGCCGATCGAGGAACGCCCCGTCCCCGCGGGGACGATCGAGAGCGAGCGTTACGCGCCGACCCAGCCCTTCCCCACGATCCCCAAGCCGCTGCTCGACCAGTCGCGCCTGCCGGACGTGTGGAAACTGGCCGATCTCGCCTCCTTCGGAGAATGTTCGGAGCTTTGGAGCAAGCTGACCTACGACGGCATGTACACCGCGCCCACCACTGAGGGTGAAGGCGCCGGGGCCTACCCGAACTCGGCGGGCGTGGTGCAATGGGGCGGCGTCGGCTACGATCCCGAGCACCAGATCGCCGTGGTGAACCTCAGCCATGTGGTGCAATACATCAAGCTGTGGTCGCGCGAGGATTACGAGGCCGAGAACGGCGAAGCCGGGGTCGGAGAAAGCGGCTTCCACCCGCAGACCGGCGCACCTTACGGCATGTCGCTGAAGACCGCGATGAACCGCTGGGGAATGCCGTGCTGGGAGCCTCCCTTCGGCGAGTTGATGGCGCTCGACATGACCACAGGCGAGACGCTCTGGCGCAAGCCCTTCGGCATGTCGCAGCGCTATGGCTTCTACATGCCCGAGGCCTGGGGTTCGCCGACCATCGGTGGCCCGGCGATCACCGCCGGCGGGCTGATCTTCATCGGCGGGACGATGGACGGCATGGTGCGTGCCTACAACCTGCAGAGCGGCGAGGAGCTTTGGAGCGACCTGACCGAGGCGCCCTCGGTCTCGAACCCGGCCATCTACGAGCACGACGGGCAGGAATACGTCGCCTTCATCTCGGGCGGCAACTCGATCCTGAAGCCGTCGGTGGGCGACATGATTTCGGTCTACCGCCTGCCGCTCTGAGCCCTTTCCCCGAAAATGCCTGTCGGCGCCACGCCGCCGACAGGCCCCCCAAGGCTCTGGAGCCACACCCCCTTCCGCGCTATGCTGCAACGCAGAATTTCTCCACTTTTCGGAGGCTTTTTGCTTTTCCATGACGACTTCACAATCACATGATTCCAGCAAGATAATACTCGACGTCGCACTGCAGGGCGGTGGCGCGCACGGGGCCTTCACATGGGGCGTCCTCGACGCGCTCCTGGAAGAGGAACGCATTGAAATCGGCGCCCTTTCGGGCGCCAGCGCCGGGGCTATGAACGCCATCGTCGCGGCCTCGGGCATCGCCACCGGCGGACGCGAGGGCGGGCGCGCCGCGTTGCGCCGCTTCTGGACCTCGGTCAATGCCGCGGCGCGCGAGGCGACGCCGGTCTTTCATATGCTCGAAACCTTCCCCGGGCTCTTCGCCGCCTCCGCCGCCTGGTGGCAGGTGGTCAGCGGCGGGCAGGTCACCGTCTCTTCGCGCCCCTGGCAGGGACGCGGCGCCCAGATGGCGCTCCGCCAACTCATCGCTGACCAAGTGGACTTCGAGGCGCTGAGGCGCGCCGATGCGCCCCGGCTCTTCGTGTCGGCGACCAATGCCCGCAGCGGCGGCGCGCGCATCTTTCGCAACGATGAGATCAGCCCCGACGTCGCCATCGCCTCGGCCTGTCTGCCGATGAGTTTTCCGCCGGTGACCATCGACGGGGTCGATTACTGGGACGGCGGCTACTCCTCCAACCCGCCCGTCGCCGCCCTCGTGCGTTTCACCCCGCAGGCAGACCTGCTGCTGGTCACCATCAATCCCGCCCGCCGCGCCTTCACGGCGCGCTCGCCCGAAGAGATCACCCAGAGGGTCAGCGAGATGGTCTTCAACCAGGCGCTGCTTACCGAACTCCGTGCCATCGCCATCATCCAGGACGCGCTGGTCGAGCATATGAAGTCACATGAGGGCGACAGCGGCTCGGACTTGCTAAGCGACCTGCACGAGCTGCGCTTCCACGAGATCCACGACGAGGCGAGCCTCTCCGAGCTCGATCCCCATACCAAGATGTACCCAACCCTCCACATGCTGCTCGAGTTGCATGAAACCGGGCGCGCCGCCGCGCAGGGCTGGCTGACGGACAACTTCGAGCATCTCGGCAAGCGGGGCACCGCGAAACTCAAGGAGCGCTACCTGAGCGACATGCTGCAGACCGGAGCCTGACTCGCTTCTGCCTGACTCGCTTCTGAAGGTAACGCTCGACGCAAGCGCCTGTTTCGCGCTAGGATTTCACCCAAGCGACGGCAAAGACCCGCGACGGAAGGGAAGACGGCGGCGCGCAGGCACCGGTCGGAGGGTCCGGTCGGCAGTCGGAATTTGCGCGGCGCACAGCCTTGCCGGACGGGTCCGATTGATGTGGGTGCGTCCGATGCGTTTTCTTGAAGTCCTTCTTTTTATCGCTCTTTTGCTTGTCACCTTCGTCTTCGGGATGAAGCTGATCTTCCCCCTGCCCAAGCAGAATTTTGCGGAAAGACAGCTCCGGCTGCCGCCCGACACCGAGGGCGAGCTTGGCAGGATCATCGCCCCGATCGTTGCCGCACACCCTGGGGAGAGCGGGGTGCTGCCGCTTGCCGACGGGCGCGACGCTTTTGCCGCGCGGATGCTGCTGGCGCGGGCGGCGCAGCAGTCGATCGATGCGCAGTATTACATTTGGCAGGACGACACGACCGGGCTGATCCTGCTCGACGAATTGCGGGCCGCCGCGGATCGCGGCGTGCGGGTGCGGCTGCTGGTGGACGACAACGGCATTCCTGGCCTCGATGCGCTGCTCGCCGAACTCGACTCCCTGCCAAGCGCCGACGTGCGCATCTTCAACCCTTTCACCCTGCGCGCGCCCAAGCTCGCCTCCTACCTCTTCGATTTCAGCCGGTTGAACCGGCGGATGCATAACAAGTCGATGACCGTCGATGGGGCGGCCACCGTAGTCGGAGGGCGGAACATCGGCGATATCTACTTCGAATACGGCGATGGGACGCATTTCTTCGACGTTGACGCGCTGGCGCTGGGACCGATCGTCAGCGACGTCTCGGCCTCGTTCGACCGCTACTGGAACAGCGCCTCGGCCTATGATGCGGACCTGCTGCTGGATCCGTTTGTCAGCCCGGCGCTGGCCGAGGCGGGCAAGGCGGCGCGCGGCACCTCGGTCGGCAACGGCTATCTGAAGGTGGTGACCGAGAGCCAGCTCGTCTCGGGGCTGAAGGGCGGGGCGCTGAACCTCGAATGGGGCAAGGCCGAGTTGCTCGTCGACGATCCCGCGAAGGGGCTGGGCCGGGCGCCCGCCAAGAGCAAGATCGTCGAACGGCTGTTCGAGCTGCTCGGCGAGGTGGAGAGTAGCCTCGATCTCGTCTCTGCCTATTTCATTCCCGGCGAACGCGGCACCGAGGCGCTGACCGACCTCGCCCGCAAGGGCGCGCGCGTCCGGGTGCTGACCAACGCGCTGGAGGCCACCGACGTGATGCCGGTGCATGCCGCCTACATGGGCTATCGCGCGCCCCTGCTCGAAAGCGGTGTCACCCTCTACGAGCTGCGCGCCATGCGCGAGGAGCACGTGAGGCGCTCGCTGCCAGAGGTGCTCTCGGGCTCGGCCTCGGGGCTGCATGCCAAGGTCTTCGGGCTGGACGGCAAGCGGGCCTTCATCGGCTCGTTCAACCTCGACCCGCGCTCGGCGCAGATCAACACCGAGATGGGCATCCTGATCGACAGCCCGACCATCGCGGCCTCGCTTTCCGAGCAGCTCGACACGCCCCGCTACGCCTATCACGTCACGCTGGATGACGCAGGAGCGCTTGTGTGGACCAACACCCCCGAGGTCGGCCCGCCGCTGGTCTTTCAGCACGAGCCGAACACCGGCCCGCTGAAACGCGCGCTGACCCATGTCGTCGGCTGGCTGCCGTTGGAATGGATGCTCTGAGCGGGCGGTTGCGGCGGACGCCGGGTTGCGACATCTTTCTGCCGAGGTGCCGCGCGGCACCGCAACGAAGCGACGGAGCCTCCCGCCATGACACAGCCCTGCATCATCTGCGTTGCCATCACCGGCTCGCTGCCCACCAAGGCGGACAACCCCGCCGTGCCGATCACCGTGGCCGAGCAGGTCGAGTCCACGCAGGAAGCCTTCGAGGCCGGCGCCACCATCGCCCATTGCCACGTACGCGACGACGACGGAAAACCGACCTCCGACCCCGAGCGTTTCGCCGCGCTGAAGGAGGGGATCGAGAAACACTGCCCCGGGATGATCGTACAACTTTCCACCGGTGGTCGCTCGGGCGCGGGCAGGACCCGCGGCGGCATGCTGCCGCTGAAGCCGGACATGGCCTCGCTCTCGGTGGGATCGAACAACTTCCCCACGCGCGTCTACGAGAACCCGCCGGATCTTGTGGACTGGCTGGCGGCAGAGATGAAGACCTACGGCATCAAGCCCGAGATCGAGGCTTTCGACCTGTCTCACATCTACCAGGCCAAGGCGATGGCGGACCGCGGTGCGCTGGTCGGCACGCCCTACGTGCAGTTCGTCATGGGGGTGAAGAACTCCATGCCCGCGGTGAAGCGGGTGTTCGATTACTACGTGGAGACCGTGAAGGTTCTTTTCGGCGAGGATACGCCGTGGTGCGCCGCCGGGATCGGGCGACACCAGATCGAGCTCAACGACTGGGCGGCTGCCGCGGGCGGCCACCTGCGGACCGGGCTCGAGGACAACATCCGCCTCGACAGGGATACGCTGGCGCCCTCGAACGCCGCGCTGGTCCAGCGAGCGGCGGAGGTGGCGCAGAAGCACGGCCGCAGTATCGCCACCCCCGCCGAGGCGCGCGCGCTGCTGGGGCTGCGCGCCGCCTGACCGCTCACTCCGCCGCGGTGGGCTCCGGCCGGAGCCCGCCGGACGTGCTCTCCTCGCTCACCGGGCCGTGGCCGAACTCCTCGAGGCCCGGCCGCGTACCGATGGAGATGTGCTCGATGTCCTCGGCGTTGAAGCCGCGGATGATCGCCGGGATCATCATGCTCACCAGCACGAAGATCGGCAGGCCCACGACGGTGATCACCTGCTGCAGCGCGGTCAGACCCGCATCGCCCGCCAGCAGGATCAGCATCGCCGCAACGACTCCCTCTGCCGCGCCCCAGAACACCCGCTGATGCACCGGACCCGGCGTCGCGCTGCCGGTGCAGAGCATGTCCACCACCAGCGAAGCCGAGTCCGAGGAGGTGGCGAAAAAGATCGCCACGATCACCACCGCAAAGCCCTGGATGAAGGTGGTGAAGGGAAAATGCTCGAAGAAGGCGAACATCGCCAGCGGCACGCTGTCGGCAACGGCGCGGCTGATTTCGCCAGCACTATCGCCCATGGCTGCGCGCGCCGCGAGGCCGAGCCCGTCGAAGTCCATCGCCTGCCAGCCGAAAATGGCAAACCAGATCAGCGTGAAGAGCGACGGGGCCAGCAGCACGCCGAAGACGAACTCCCGCACCGTGCGCCCGCGCGAGATGCGCGCCACGAAGAGCCCGATGAAAGGCGACCAGGTGACCGTCCAGGCCCAGTAGAACACCGTCCACGATCCCTGCCAGCCCCATCCGTCGGTGCTCGGGTTCTCGTTGGCCAGCATGTCGTTCCAGAATGCCAGACGCGGCAGATTGGTCAAATAGAGCCCGAAGGTCTCGACGATGCCGCGCAGCAGGAAGAGTGTCGAGCCGCAGACCAGCACGAAGATCATCAGCGCCACCGCCATGGCGATGTTGAGGTTCGAGAGCATCTTCACGCCCTTGTCGAGCCCCGCGACGATCGAGCCCACGGCCACCACGGTCAACACTGTCAGGATCGCCACCTTGACGAAGGCCCCGTCGCCAGTGCCGAAGAGCGCGTCGAGCCCCGCGGCGATCTGGCTCGAGCCGAGACCGAGCGACACCGCCACGCCGAAGAGCGTGCCGAGGATCGAGGCGATGTCGATGGCCTTGCCGATGGGGCCGTGAATGCCCTCACCCAGCAACGGATAGAAGACCGAACTCACCCGCACCGGCAGGTCGTAGCGGTTGATGAAATAGGCGAAGGCCAGCCCCGGCAGCGTGAAGATCGTCCAGGTGTGCAGCCCGAGGTGGTAGATGGCAATCGATATGGCGTCGCGTGCTGCCTCTTCGGTGTAGGGCTCTACCCCCGGCAGAGGCGGCGTCGAGAAATGGCTGATAGGCTCGGCGACGCCCCAGAACATCAGCACCGTGCCGATGCCGCCGGCAAAGAGCATGGTGAACCATGACAGGTTGGAATAGACCGGCCGCTCGCCTTTGCGCCCGAGCCGGATGTGGCCGTGGCGCGACATGGCTGCCCAGATCAGGAAGCCCAGCCAGACGTTCACCCCCAGCACGAAGAACCAGCCGAGGTTGGTCACGATCCAGCTGCGGCCGGTGGCAAAGGCATCGCCGATAGCTTCGGGGAAGATCACCAGCGCGAGAACGAAGACGATGGTGAAACCGGCAGAGATGAAAAAGATCGTCGGATCGGTGCGCAGTCCGAGGCGGCGGGCAAGCTGTTCCAAGGGCTCAAACCTATGTGTAATTCCGTGTGGGCTCCGTTTCCGAACCAACGGGTTCCGCATTGGTTCCCAAATTTGCTGCCCGGCGCTCGGCGGAGCCGGCCAGAAAAACGCCGGCCCCGCGAGGGACCGGCGGTCTTCGTTTCATCGGGATGAGGCCTCTCAGAGGTCGATCAGCACCGTTTTCGTGCGGCGGTTGGCGAGATACGCCTCGCGGCCCAGATCCTTGCCGAGGCCGCTCGCCTTCCAACCGCCCGTCGGCAGAATATGGTCCCGGGTGCGGCCGTAGCGGTTGACCCAGACCGTGCCCGCCTCGAGATCGCGTGTCAGGCGCAGCGCGCGCGACAGGTCGCGGGTGAAGAGCCCCGCCGCCAACCCGTAGGTCGGATGGCTCGCCAGCTTCATCGCCTGCTCCTCGGTCTCGAAGGTCTGGAAGGTAGCCACGGGGCCGAAGATTTCCTCGCGGACAGCCGGGTTGGTTTCGTCCACGCCGCCGATCAGCGTCGGACGGTAGAAGGAGCCCGCATGCTCGAAACGCCCGCCGCCGCAGATGAGCTCGCCGCCCTGATCGGTCGCCGCCTGCACGAGGCTGTCGATGCGTTGCAGCTGTTTCTCCGAAATGATCGGCGAGAAACCTGCCTCGGCGCTGTGGGTCTCCAACGGGGTGATCTTGGCAAACCTCTCCGAGAGCTTGGCCGCCAGTTCATCCGCGACGCTGGCCTCGACGATCATCCGCGAGCCGGCAACGCAGAACTGCCCGGCGTTGGGGATGATCCCGGTGACCAGCGCGTCGGCGGTCACGTCGAGATCGGCGTCGGCGAAAACCACCATCGGGCTCTTGCCGCCCAGCTCCAGCGTCATCGGCTTGATACCGCAGCGCGCGATATTCTCCATGATCGCGGCCCCGGCGCGGGTCGAGCCGGTAAACGAGACCTTATCGATGCCCGGATGACCGGTGATCGCCGCGCCGGTGGTCGGCCCGTCGCCCAGCACCACGTTGATCAGCCCCGCCGGGATCCCCGCCTTCACCGCCAGTTCGGCGAGATAGAGCGTGGTGTAGGGGGTCATCTCGGAGGGCTTCAGCACCACCGCGTTGCCCGCCGAGAGCGCCGGACCGAGCTTCCAGGCGGCCATCGAGATCGGGAAGTTCCACGGGGTGATCGCGCCGATCACGCCATAAGGATGATCCGAGATGAAGCCGAACTGGCTGTCGGCCGTGGGCACCAGCGTGCCCGCCTCCTTGTCGGCGAACTCGGCAAAGAACTTGATCTGCTCGGCGGTGACCATCACGTCCCCGGCCAGCGCCGCGGCATAGGGGCGCGACGAACATATCGCCTCGAGCTTGGCCAGCGTCTCGGCCTCGCGTTCGATCAGCTCGGCCCAGGCGTAGAGGGCGCGCAGCCGGGCGCGCGGCTGCAGCCCGGCCCAGCCCGAGGTCTCGAGCGCCTTGCGCGCCGTCCTCACCGCGCGATCGACCAGCGCCGCGTCGGCGCAGGGGATGGCGCCGAGCAGCTTGCCGGTCGAGGGCGAGCGCAGCTCGAGCGCGTCCTCACCCGAGACATAGTCTCCGCCGATGAAGTGCTGGTTCGGCAGGGTCAGCCTGTCGGGATCGAAAGCGAACGTCATGGGGTACCTCGTGTTGGTCTCGCGTGGGTCGTCTCGCCAAGGCCCCTCCCGCGCAGCATTGCTGCGCCGCGGGGCGCGTTTGCGACCGAAGCTTCTGCGCCAGTCTTAGCGAGGAGAAATTTCGCTGGCCAGCGCCGCCACGGCCACCGCGCCGCAAGCGGCGTGCCGCACCTCGGGTAAGGCTAGATTTCCGGGCAGTTTTTCCCGGTTCTCGGCCCGCAGGTCCCCGCCGGTGAGATTCGCAGGTCGCGGCCCGCGGCGGACATGCTGCCCAACTCGTAGACACGGACGAAGGTGCGGATA
>NZ_JAAGOV010000043.1:0-276446 GCF_010500785.1 Salipiger sp. PrR003 | reverse complement strand
CCTTGTTCGCGCGGTTCTCGATGAGGTCGTCGACGACCGAGGGGTCGGCGAGGGTGGAGGTGTCGCCGAGGGCGCCGTAGTCGTTCTCGGCGATCTTGCGCAGGATGCGGCGCATGATCTTGCCCGAGCGGGTCTTCGGCAGGCCGGGGGCCCATTGGATGAGATCGGGGCTGGCGATCGGGCCGATTTCCGTCCGCACCCAGCTGCGCAGCTCTTTCTTCAGCTCCTCCGAGGGCTCGATGCCGTTCATCAGCGTCACGTAGCAGTAGATGCCCTGTCCCTTGACGCTGTGCGGGTAGCCGACGACCGCGGCCTCGGCGACCTTGGCATGGGCGACGAGGGCGCTTTCGACCTCGGCGGTGCCCATGCGGTGGCCCGAGACGTTGATCACGTCATCGACCCGGCCGGTGATCCAGTAGTCGCCGTCCTCGTCGGCGCGGCAGCCGTCGCCCGAGAAGTAATAGCCCTTGTACTGCTGGAAATAGGTCTGCTCGAAGCGCTCGTGATCGCCCCAGACGGTGCGCATCTGCCCCGGCCAGCTGTCCTTGATCGCCAGCACGCCCTCGGTCGGCCGCTCGGAGATCTCGACGCCCGAGGTCGGCTCGAGCACCACCGGCAAAATGCCGAAGAAGGGCTTCATCGCCGCGCCCGGCTTGGTGGCATGGGCGCCGGGCAGCGGGGTCATCAGATGGCCGCCGGTCTCGGTCTGCCACCAGGTGTCGACGATCGGGCAATTTCCCTTGCCGATCTTGTCGTTGTACCAGGTCCAGGCCTCGGGGTTGATCGGCTCGCCGACGGTGCCGAGCAGCTTCAGCGACGACAGATCACAGCCGTCGACATAGCTGTCGCCCTGGCCCATCAGCGCGCGGATCGCGGTGGGGGCGGTGTAGAACTGGTTCACCTTGTGCTTCTCGCAGACCTGCCAGAAACGGCTGGCGTCGGGCCAGGTCGGCACCCCCTCGAACATCAGCGTCGTGGCGCCATTGGCCAGCGGGCCGTAGACGATGTAGCTGTGGCCGGTGACCCAGCCGACATCGGCGGTGCACCAGTAGACGTCGCCCTCGTGGTAGTCGAAGACCACCTCGTGGGTGAGGGCGGCGTAAAGCAAATATCCACCACTCGAATGTACAACCCCCTTGGGCTTGCCGGTCGAGCCCGAGGTATAGAGGATGAACAGGGGGTCTTCGGCATTCATCGGCCGCGGCGGGCAATCCGGCGCGGCGGTCTCCATCAGCGCTTTCACGTCGACATCGCGGCCGTCGATCCAGCTGGTCTGGTCGCCGGTGTGCTTGACCACGAGGCAGCGCACCTTGTCCGAGCAGTGCAGCAGCGCGGCGTCGGTGTTGGACTTGAGCGCGGTGCGGCGGCCGCCACGCGGGGCCGTGTCGGCGGTGATGACGATCTTGGCGCCGCAATCGTTGATGCGGTTGGCCAGCGCGTCGGGCGAGAAGCCGGCGAAGACGATGGAATGGATCGCGCCGATGCGGGCGCAGGCGAGCATGGCATAGGCCGCCTCGGGGATCATCGGCAGGTAGATGACCACCCGGTCGCCGCGCATGACGCCCTGCGAGAGCAGGACGTTGGCCATGCGGTTCACCTTGTCGTAGAGCTCGGCATAGGTGATGTGCTGGGCGGGATCCTCGGGGTTGTCCGGCTCGAAGATGATCGCGGTCTGCTCGGCGCGGGCGGGCAGGTGGCGGTCGATGCAGTTGTAGGCGACGTTCAGCACGCCATCCTCGAACCACTTGATCGAGACGTTGCCGAAGTCGAAGCAGCTGTCCTTGATCTTCGTCGGACGGGCCATCCAGTCGAGCCGCTGCGCCTGCTCGCCCCAGAAGCCTTCGGGGTCCGAGATCGAGCGCGCGTACATCTCGTCATAGCGCGCGGCATCAATATGGGCCTTGGCCACGAAATCCGCGGACGGGGCGTGAAGGACGGGCGGGTGCGTCATGGTGTCTCCTCCTGTTTTGCCCCGCAGGATGCGGTCCGGGGCGGCGAATGCAAGGGGGCATCGTCGCAAAATCGCTTAAGGGCGCGCGCAGGGTTCCCAGCTGCGCGCTTGCCGGGGAGGGGTGCATACTTGCGCGCGGGCCGTTCCCCACGACGTCCCGCGCGCGCCCTCGGTTGGGGGTCCCCACCCCACCGAGGTGTTCGGTCGGCGCTCAGATCGCCAGGTATTCCGCGCGCAGCTCTTCGTTCCCGAGCACTTCGGCGGCGGTGCCGTCAAAGACGATGGAGCCGGTGTCGAGGATGATCGCCCGGTCCGCCAGCTGCAGCGCGCGCACCGCGTTCTGCTCGACGAGGATGGTGGTCATCCCCTGTTCCTTGATGTGCCGCAGGGTCTTCTCGATCTCGTCGACGATCACCGGTGCGAGCCCCTCGTAGGGCTCGTCGAGCAGCAGCACCTTGATGTCGCGCGCCAGCGCCCGGGCGATGGCCAGCATCTGCTGCTCGCCGCCCGACAGGGTCACCCCCTCCTGCTTGCGGCGCTCGCCGAGGCGCGGGAAGAGCTCGTAGAGACGCTCCAGCGACCAGCCGATGGGCGGGGCGATCTGCGCCAGCTGCAGGTTCTCCTCGACCGTCAGGCCCGGGATGATGCGCCGGTCTTCGGGCACGAGGCCGAGACCCGCCGTCGCTGCCTCGTAGGAGCTCATCCTGTGCAGCGGCTTGTGGTCGAGCCAGATCTCGCCGCGCTGGACCTGCGGCGCGTTCAGCCGGGCGATGGAGCGCAAAGTGGTGGTCTTGCCCGCGCCATTGCGGCCGAGCAGGGCGACGATCTCGCCCTCGTGCACGTTGAAGTTGATGCCCTGCACGATGTAGCTCTCGCCGTAGTAGGAATGCATGTCCCACACCGACAGGAAGGCCGGGGCCGTTTCGGCCATGTTGGCGTTCTTGGAAAAATCCGGTCTGACGTTCATCTGGTTCTCTCCTTACGCCGCTTCGCCGAGGTAGGCTTCGCGCACCTTGGGGTGGCCCTTGATGTTCTCGGGGCTGTCTTCGACCAGTGGCGTGCCCTGCGCGAGCACGGTGATCCGGTCAGCAAGGCTGAAGACCACGTGCATGTCGTGCTCGATGATCGCCATGGTGATGTCGCGCTTCTCCTTGATCTCCTTGAGCAGGTCGATCGTGTTGTTGGTATCGGCGCGGGCCATGCCGGCGGTGGGCTCGTCGAGCAGCAAGAGGCGCGGCTCCTGCACCAGACACATGGCCATCTCGAGCCGCCGCTTGTCGCCGCGCGACATGGAGGCTGAATGCATGTGCCGCTTGTCGAGCATCTTCACGTCTTCCAGCATCGCCTCGGCGCGGCTGCGCAGCTCGGCTTCGCTGTCGACCGAACGGAAGGCATGCAGGCGGTAGGCCCCGTCGCGGCGGGCGAAAAGCGGGATCATCATGTTCTCCATCACCGTCAGGTCGCCGAAGATCTCGGGGGTCTGGAAGACCCGCGAAATGCCCATCTGGTTGATCTCGAAGGGCTTGCGACCAAGCACCGACTGCCCGTCGAACATCACCGAGCCGGTGTCGGGGATCAGCTTGCCAACGAGGCAGTTGAGCAGGGTCGACTTGCCCGCCCCGTTGGGGCCGATGATCGCGTGCACGGTGTTTTCCGCGACGCTGAGGTTGACCTCGGACAGCGCCTTGAGGCCGCCGAAGCGCTTGTTGACGTCTTTCACTTCAAGAATGCCCATCTGCGCCTCCTCATTCCGCGGGTTCATGGCTGGCCTTGCTGGCCGCGCCGTTGTCTTCGGACTTGCCGCGCCGCAGCGCCTTCGCGATGCGCTGACCGCCTTCCACCAGCCCGCCGGGCAGGAAGATCACCACCAGCATGAACATCAGCCCCAGCGTCAGGTGCCAGCCCTTGCCGACGAAGGGGTGGATGACCGTCACGACGAAATTCTCCAGCCCGTCGGGCAGGAAGGCGAACCAGCCGTGCAGCACCCCGTCGTTGATCTTCGAGAAGATGTTCTCGAAGTACTTGATGAAGCCCGCGCCGAGCACCGGACCGATCAGCGTGCCCGCGCCGCCGAGGATGGTCATCAGCACCACCTCGCCCGAGGCCGTCCACTGCATCCGCTCGGGGCCAGCCAGCGGGTCCATCGACGCCAGCAGCCCGCCGGCGAGACCCGCGTACATGCCCGAGATCACGAAGACGGCGAGCGTGTAGGGGCGGGCGTTGAGGCCGGTGTAATAAAGCCGCTGCTGGTTCGACTTGATCGCCCGCAACATCATGCCGAAGGGCGAGCGGAAGATGCGCACCGACACGTAGAAGGCCAGGATCATGATCGCGGCGCAGAGGTAGTAGCCGACCGAGAAGTTGAAGCTCCAGGCGCCGATGTCGACGGTGGTGAAATGGCGCATCTCCAGCCCGAAGAGGTTGGTCACCGGGATGCCGCCATCGGCGGTCGCCGAGGCCCCGAGGATGCGCGGATCGTCGAGGGTGATCTGCAGCCCGGTCTCGCCGTTGGTGATCGGGGTGAGCACCGAATAGGCGAGGTTGTAGCTCATCTGCGCGAAGGCCAGCGTCAGGATCGAGAAGTAGATGCCCGAGCGGCGCAGGCTGACGTAGCCGATCACCACGGCAAAGAGCCCGGCCACGATCATCGACAGCAGGATCGCCGGTATGACGTTCATGCTCAGCAGCTTGAACATCCACACCGCGGCGTAGCTGCCGGCCCCCAGAAAGGCCGCGTGGCCGAAGCTCAGGTAGCCTGTAAGGCCGAACAGCAGGTTGAAGCCAATGGCGAAGATGCCAAAGATCACGAAGCGCTGCATCAGGTCGGGATAGCCCGCGTTGAACTGCGCCAACGAGCTGCCGGTGGGAAAGGGGTTGAGGATGAACGGCGCGCAGAGCGCCAGGATGATCACGACCACGAAGACGGCGGTGTCTTTTTTTCCAAGTCCGAACATGGTCTTAGTCCTCCATCACGCCCTTGCGGCCCATGAGGCCGCGCGGACGGGTCAGCAGAATGATGATGGCGACGAGGTAGATGATGATCTGGTCGATGCCGGGAAGGATCGACTTGATCTCGTTCATCGACGCGAAGCTCTCGAGCACGCCGAGCACGAAGCCCGCCAGCACCGCGCCGGGCAGCGAGCCCATGCCGCCGACGACCACCACCACGAAGCTCAGCACGAGGAAATCCATCCCCATGTGGTAGTTGGGTGAGTTGATCGGCGCGTACATCACACCGGCAAGCCCTGCCACTGCGGCGGCGAGACCGAACATGATGGTGAAGCGGCGGTCAATGTTGATGCCGAGCAGCCCCACGGTCTCGCGGTCGGCCATGCCGGCGCGGACCACCATGCCGAAGGTGGTGAACTGCAAGAAGGCGAAGACCCCGCCGATGATCAGCGCGGCGAAGGCGAAGTAGACGAGGCGCCAGTAGGGGTAGATGATCGCGTTGGGATCGAAGCCCAGCAGCACGCCGAAATCGAAGGAGCCGCGGAACACGTCGGGCGCGGGCGTCGGGATCGGGTTGGCGCCGTAGAAATACTTGATGATCTCCTGCAGCACGATGGCAAGGCCGAAGGTCACAAGGATCTGGTCGGCGTGGGGGCGGCGGTAGAAATGCTTGATCAGCCCGCGCTCCATGATCACGCCAATGGCGATCATCACGGGGATCGAGAAGAGGATGGCCAGCGGCACCGCCCAGTCGATGATCGTGGCGCCCGCGGCCTCGCCGAACCAGTCGTTGACATAGGGCACGTCGACCTTCAGCGGGTTGCCGAGAAAGTCGGTGCGGCTCTCGTCGACCACCTGGTGCGACAGGGTCAGGATGCGGTTGAGGGTGACGGCGCAGAAGGCGCCGATCATGAACAGCGCGCCATGGGCGAAGTTGACCACCCCGAGCGTGCCGAAGATGAGCGTGAGCCCCAGCGCGATAAGCGCATAGGCCGAGCCCTTGTCGAGCCCGTTCAGGATTTGAAGAATAATTGCGTCCATGTCCCGGCCTTCAGGTCAAAGGAAGTGCAGACGTTCCCGGCGCGGGGCCGGGAACGCTTGGATGCGGCCAGGCAAACGCGACCTGGCCGGCGTTGATGAAGGGCTCACGCGCCCGGGTTGCAGGACCCGAGGTTGCCGCCGGCGAACATCGGGTGATCCGGGGCATATTCCACCTGCGCCCGCGGCGTGACCTCGACCACTTCCAGAAGGTCGAACTCGGATTCCGGGTTCTCCTTGCCGCGGACCACCAGCACGTCCTTGAAGCACTGGTGATCGTCGGCGCGGTAGAGCGTCGGGCCATTGCCCAGGCCGTCGAACTCGAAGCCCTCGAGCGCGGCGCCGACCTCGCAGGGGTTGAACGAGCCCGCACGCTGCACGGCGTCGGCATAGAGCAGGGTCTGCACGTAGCAGGTGTGCGCGGCCTGGCTCGGCGGGAAGCCGTACTTGGTGCCGAAGCTCTTCACGAAGGCTTTCGAACCCTCGTCCTGCAGCGACCAGTGCCAGTTGGTCGAGCCGAAGATGCCCTTGACGTTCTCGCCGGCACCGCGCGCCATCAGGCGCGAGTAGAGCGGCACGACGATCTCGAAGTTCTTGCCGTTGACCTGCTTGTCGCGCAGGCCGAACTGCACGGCGTTGGTGAGCGAGTTCACCATGTTCCCACCGTAGTGGTTGAGCACCAGCACGTCGGCGCCCGAGTTCAGCACCGGCGCGATATAGGACGAGAAATCGGTCTGGGCGAGCGGCGTCAGCACGTTGTTGACGGTCTCCCAGCCCATCGCCTCGGTGGCGGCCTGGATCGACTCCTGCTGGGTCCAGCCCCAGGTGTAGTCGGCGGTCAGGTGATAGGCCTTGCGGTCCGTGCCGTACATCTTCTCGAGCACCGGCGCGAGCGCGGCGGCGGACATGTAGGCGTTGAAGAAGTGGCGGAAGCCGTTCGCCTTCTTGTCCTTGCCGGTGGTGTCGTTGGAGTGGGTGAGGCCTGCCATGAAGATCACGCCGGCCTCCTGGCAGAGGCCCTGCACGGCGACGGCCACGCCCGAGGACGAGCCGCCCGAGATCATCACCGCGCCGTCCTTCTCGATCATCGACTTCGCGCTGGCGCGGGCGGCGTCGGACTTGGTCTGGGTGTCGCCGGTGACATATTCGACCTTCTTGCCGAGGATGCCGGCCCCATCCAGCGTCTTCGAGCTGAAGGTGTTCATCATACCGCCGTCGCCGCCACCGTTGAGGTGCTCGACCGCCAGTTCGAAGGCCCGCAGCTCGTCGGCGCCCTCATCGGCGTAAGGGCCGGTCTGCGGCACGTTGAAGCCGAGGGTCACGGTGCCGCCGGTGGGCTCGTTGGTGAAGGCGGATGCGGACGAGCTTGTGAAGATCGTCGGCAGAGCGACGCCGGCTCCCGCAACGGCACCCGTTCTCAGCACGCCGCGGCGTGTCAGAGTCGATTTGGACATTGATTTCCTCCCGTTTCGATATTTGCGCCGCCGGGCTCCTCTTCCCGAGGGCGCAAAGCACGTCTCCGTGCAAAATCAGTATCGGACCACGAAAGAAAATCACGCAACAACTGCTTTTAGGTTAACAATTTTTTTATCAACAAATGCACAAAGAAATAGGGTAGGGTGTAAATTAATTTATCTTGCGCCGCAGAAAGGCCTTGAAAGGGTTCGAAAACCGCATGCCCCGCGACACGCTCACAGGAAGCCGAATCCGCGAAAGACGCACGATATTGGGCCTCAAGCAGGCCGATCTTGCACGTCAGGCGGGAATATCGGCTTCTTATCTCAACCTAATTGAGCACAACCGCCGCAGAATCGGTGGCAAATTGCTGCTCGATTTGGCGGAAATCCTCAAGGTCGAACCTTCCATGCTCACCGAGGGGGCCGAGGCGGCGCTGATTGCCTCGCTGCGCGAGGCGGCGAGCACAACCCGGGGCAGCACGGCGGAATTGGATCGGGTCGATGAATTCGCAGGCCGATTTCCCGGATGGGCCCGGCTTTTGGCCGAGGCCCGGGTGCGTATCGAAACGCTCGAGCGCAGCGTCGAGACGCTGAGCGACCGGCTGGCGCACGACCCGCAACTCGCCGAGGCGCTGCACGAGATGCTCTCGACCGTGACAGCGATCCGATCGGCGGCCTCGATCCTCAACGAGCCCGAGGCGATCGACCCCGAATGGCAGCGCCGTTTCCACCGCAATATCCACGAGGACAGCGCCCGGCTTGCCGAGAGCAGCCGCAGCCTCGTCAGCTACCTCGACGCTGAGGTCAAGGCGGCCAGCGAAAGCGGCACCCCGCAAGAAGAGGTGACCGCGCTCTTCGAGGCGCAGGGCTATCATTTCCCCGGGCTCGAGGGGGGGCAGGCGCCCGAGGCGGCGGCGGCGGAGCTGGAGGAGGATCTGTCGGACAGCGCCCGGGTGCTGCTGCGCCGCGCGCTGCGCACCTACGCCGAGGACGCGGCGGCGCTGCCGCTGCCGCAGGTGCTCGAGGCAGTCTCGGCCGAGGGCGCAGACCCTCTGGCGCTGCTGCGGCGCTTCGGCTGCGATGCCGCCCGCGCCATGCGACGGCTCGCCGCGCTTCCGGCAGATGCGGCCTGCGGACCGGTCGGGCTGGCGATTTGCGACGCCTCGGGGGCGCTGACCTTCCGCAAGCCCCTGCCGGAATTCCCGATCCCGCGCTTCGGCGCCGATTGCCCGCTCTGGCCGCTCTTTCCCGCGCTCAGCCGACCGATGACGGTGCTCTCGCGCCGGGTGCAGTTTGCCGGGCGGCAGGGCGGCGCGGTGCGCGCCTTTGCCGTGGCGCAGCCCGCCAGCGCGCCTCAGGCCAACCGTGACCCGATCTTCGAGGCGCACATGATGTTCACCCCCGAAGGGGCGGCGCGCGGCGGCGAAGAAACAGAGCTCGTCGGCGTCACCTGCCGCATCTGCGCCCGCGCGGCCTGCCCGGCCCGGCGCGAACCCTCGCTGCTGGGTGACGCAGCGGAGCGCAGTGCCTGAGGGTGGTCTTATTTTGACAGGGCGTGAAACATTGGTGATAAAAAGACATCACGGGGGAGCAAGCCTCGGTGCCGGAAGGGGGAGTGTCCGGCGCCTTGGGGAAAGGGGTGCATGTCCAAACACGTGCTGCTGATCGAGGATGAGCCGAATATCATCGAGGCAATCAGCTTCATCCTGTCGCGCGACGGGCTGGCCGTGGAAACCCATTCCGACGGCACCACCGCCAATGAAAAGCTGCGCGGCGCGCGTCCCGATCTGCTGATCCTCGATGTGATGCTGCCGGGCAAGAGCGGCTACGACATCCTGCGCGAGCTGCGCGCCGACCCCGCCACCGCGGCGCTGCCGGTGCTCATGCTCACCGCGCGCGGCCAGAGCCGCGACCGCGAGATGGCCGAGCGCGAAGGGGTCAGCGCCTTCATGTCGAAACCCTTTGCCAATTCCGAGATGCTCGACACCGTGCGGGCGCTGCTGAACGGCGTGCCGGAAGAGGCCCCCGGACCCCCATGAGCGAGGGCTCGCCCCGTCGCGGCACGCCGCCGGTCTTTCTCGAACGGCAGTCCTACCGCCGCCGCCGGGTGATGGACGGCGCGCGGGTGCTGCCCTTTCTCGGCGCGCTGCTCTGGCTGGTGCCACTGCTCTGGCAGGAGGACCCCGAGCAGGGCGTGCGCAGCTCGGCGGTGATCGTCTACCTCTTCGGGGTCTGGCTGCTGCTGGTGCTTCTGGCGGGCTTCATCGCCTGGGCGCTGGGGCGCCCGGCGCCGGGGGACGGGCTGGGCAGCGGGGGCGAGTGAACATGCTCAACACGCTGGTCGCCGTCTGTATCGCCTACGCGCTCTTTCTCTTCGCCATCGCCTTTGCCGCCGAGCGCATCGCCGCCCATGGCCAGGCGCGCTGGCTGCGCTCGCCGGCGGTCTACACGCTGTCGCTGTCGATCTACTGCACCGCCTGGACGTTCTACGGCGCGGTCGGCTCGGCGGTACGCACCGGCTTTGAATACATGGCGATCTATCTTGGCCCCTCGCTTGTGCTGATTGGCTGGTGGTGGATCCTGCGCAAGCTGGTGCGTATCGGCCGCTCGCAGCGCATCACCTCGGTCGCCGACCTTGTCTCGTCGCGTTACGGCAAGTCCAACCTGCTCGCGGTCTGCGTCACCTTGCTCGCGGTGATAGGCACCACGCCCTATATCGCGCTGCAACTGCAATCGGTGACGCTGAGCTTCCAGGTTTTCGCGGCGGGCGATCTCGCCACCGGCGAAGAGACCGGCCATACCGCGCTCTGGGTCGCCGCCGGGCTGGCGCTGTTCACGGTGATCTTCGGCACGCGCAACCTCGACGCCAACGAGCGCCACAACGGCGTGGTCATGGCGATCGCCGTCGAGGCGGTGGTGAAGCTCTTCGCGCTGCTCGCCGTCGGGGTCTTCGTGGTCTGGGGACTGGGCGGCGGGCTGACCGAGACGCTGGCGCGGATCGACGCCTCCGATCTTGGTCAATGGCGCATCGACGGCGGCCGCTGGGCGGGGGTGATGCTGCTCTCGGCCGCCGCCTTTCTCTGTCTGCCGCGGATCTTCCAGGTCCTGGTCGTGGAAAATGACAACGAGACCCACCTGCGCACCGCGAGCTGGGCCTTCCCGCTCTACCTGGGCCTGATGAGCCTTTTTGTCGTGCCCATCGCGGTGATCGGCCTCGATCTGCTGCCCGAGGGCTCGAACCCCGATCTCTTCGTGCTGACCCTGCCGCTGTCGCAGGGGCAGGGCGGGCTGGCGGTGCTGTCCTTCCTTGGCGGTTTCAGTTCCGCCACCTCGATGGTGATCGTCGCGGCCATCGCGCTCTCGACCATGGTGTCGAACCACGTGGTCATGCCGCTGTGGCTGCGCTTTGCCGAGCCGGGCGCCACCGTCTCGGGCGACGTGCGGACCGTCGTGCTGCTGGCCCGTCGCCTGTCGATCATCGGCGTGGTGATGCTGGGCTATCTCTACTACCGCCTTTCGGGCGGCGGCGAGGCGCTCGCGACCATCGGCTTTGTCTCCTTTGCCGGTGTCGCGCAGGTGCTTCCGGCGATGCTCGGCGGCATCTTCTGGCGCGGCGCCTCCAAGGCCGGGGCCTTCACCGGGCTGGTCCTCGGTTTCCTCGTATGGAACTACACACTCTTCCTGCCCTCCTTCGGGCCGGGGGTGCTGATGCCCGAGGCGTGGTTCGCCAACGGCCCCTTCGGCATCGGCTTCCTGCGGCCGCAGGCTATGTTCGGCCTGTCGGACATGGACCCGCTGCTGCACGCCTTCTTCTGGTCGATGAGCGTCAACACCGGCGGTGTCATCCTCGGCTCGCTTCTGAGCTTTCCGCAACCGCTGGAGCGCTTGCAAGGGGCGCAGTTCGTCAATGTCTTCGAGCATTCCACCGGCCCGCGCAGCTGGACCGGCAACGTTGCCCAGTCCGAGGACCTGATGATCATGGCGCAGCGAATCCTCGGCGCCCGTGACGCGCAGGAGCTCTTCGAGCGCGAGGCCGAGCGGCAGGGCGGGCGCGGCCCGCTGCCGGATGTGACCCCTCAGTTCCTTGAGACGATCGAACGCGAGCTGGCGGGCTCGGTCGGCGCGGCCACGGCCCATGCGATGGTCGGGCAGATCGTCGGGGGCATGTCGGTCTCGGTCGAGGATTTGATGGCCGTGGCCGACGAGACTGCGCAGATGATGGAGTATTCCGCCCGTCTCGAGGCGCAGTCGCAGGAGTTGGCGCGGACCGCGGCGCAGCTGCGCGAGGCCAATGCCAAGCTCACCCGCCTGTCGGTCCAGAAAGATGCCTTCCTCAGCCAGATCAGCCACGAGCTGCGCACGCCGATGACATCGATCCGCGCCTTTTCCGAGATCCTGCGGGACACCTCCGGGCTCGGCGACGCGGAGAAGACCAAGTATGCCTCGATCATCCATGACGAGGCGATCCGCCTGACCCGGCTGCTCGACGACCTGCTCGACTTGTCGGTGCTGGAGAACGGGCAGGTCAACCTGAACCTGCGCGAAGGGCTGCTGTCGGACGTGCTCGACCGCGCCGTGGCCGCGGCGGCGGCGGACGAGGCGGGGCGGCGGCTGGAGATCCGCCGCGATCGCGCCGCCGAGCAGATCGTGCTGCACACCGATCTCGACCGGCTGAGCCAGGTCTTCATCAACCTCATCGCCAATGCCCGCAAGTATTGCGATGCGCCGCGCCCGCGGCTCGAGATCTCGGTGCGGGCGGGCGCACGGCTGGCGCTCGACTTCACCGACAACGGCTCGGGCGTCGCCGCCGAGGCGCAGGACGTGATTTTCGAGAAGTTCAGCCGGGTCAGCGACCAGAAGGCCGGGGGCGCAGGGCTGGGCCTTGCGATCTGCCGGCAGATCGTCACGCGCCTCGGCGGCGACATCACCTATGTGCCGGGGCGCGCGGGTGCTTCCTTCCGGGTGAGCCTGCCCGCCGATCTGGCCATCGCCGCGCAGTGACAGGCGCCTTTCCCGCGCCGGGATAAAGCCGATGGTAACCAAATCCCGTCATAGATCGGGACTGGGGTATCTCGACAGATTGGGCCGACAGGGACGATGCCAGACGCCGCCGGACAGGCTTCAAGACAGGATTCCGCGCAGGGCAGGGGCGGCGGGGCCGACAGCCGGAACGTGCTGAGCCGCAAGGCCGAGGCCGCACGCCGTGCCTTCGAGGCACGCGCCATGTCCCCGGCCAAGGCGCTGCGCCGGGCGCTGTCACGCACCGCCGATGTGCTGTGGGATCTCGCGCTTGTCGCCCATGCGGTCGATCAGGAGCATCTCGACCAGGACGGCGTCGTCGCGCAGCTGCCGCCCGAGGCGCTGCTGCTCTTGCTTGACGGACCGGACGGGGTGGTGGGGTTCGTCACGCTCGACCGCGATCTCGTCACCGGTCTGACCGAGGTGCAGACCATGCTCCAGGTCACCCAGATGCCCGCCGAGCCGCGCGCCTTCACCGCGACCGACGCCGCGATGACTGCGCCGCTGCTTGACGGCACGCTCGAGCGCTTTGCCCGTTTCCTCGAGGATCACCCCCTGCGCCCGCAGATCGAGGGATTTCGCTTCGGCGCCATGCTCGAGGATGCGCGCGCCGCCGGGATGCTGCTCGATGCGCCGGGCTACATGGTGTTCCGCGCCACGCTCGATCTGGCGCTCGGCCGGCGGCGGGGCGAGCTGCGGCTGTTCCTGCCCGAGCGCCCGGGCGCGCGGCGGGCGGGGCCGCCGGGCCAGCCCGGCGCGCATGAGCAAAAGATGGGGCTCCTGCCAGCGCAGATGCGGGCGGTGCTGGGCGCGCTGCGCCTGCCGCTGAACAAGGCGCAGGCGCTGCGGCCGGGCGACTTGCTGCCGCTCAGCCCCGATATGCTCGACGCGGTGACGCTGCACGCCGGCCCCGGCGCGCCAGTGGCGGGCGGGCGGCTCGGGCAGATCAATGGCATGCGCGCGGTGCGTCTCTCGTGGCCCCGCGTCGCGCCGCAGGACGAGGCCCCTGACCTGCCCGAGATGACAGAGCTGCCCGACATGGCGCCGGCTCCGCCCGACGCCGCGCCCGGGGAATTCGGCCTCGACGAGATCGCCTCGGGCCTGCCCGATCTGCCCGACCTGCCTGACGTGCCGGAGCCCGGCGGTGGCGAGTTCGACTTCGCCTCGACTTTTGGGGAAGACGCCGCCACCGACGAGGCGGGCGCCGCGACGGAGTTCGATTTTGATTTTTCCGCCGCGCCGATCAAGGACGACGACTGAGGCCGCGCGGCGCGGTCCTCAGGGCGCGCTCTTGCCATTTCCCCTCCGATGCAATGATACACTGCGGCATAGTCATGCTGCCCGATCAGCCGCCGGAGTCGCCCCATGTCCACCAAATCCGACCGCAAGACCCGTGTCACCACCAGCCACTGGGGGGCCTTCGAGGTCACCACCGAAGGCGGGCGCATCACCGCCACTGCGCCGTTTGCCGACGACCCCGAACCCTCGGCCATCCCCGATATCCTGCCGCAGGCGGTGCACCATCGCAGCCGAGTCGCGCGCCCCTCGATCCGACGCGGTTGGCTCGAGCGCCGCGACCGCGCGGGCCGCGGCAGCGACGAGTTCGTCGAGCTGCCCTGGGACGAGGCGCTGGACATCGCCGCCGCCGAGATCGACCGCATCCGCAAGGCGCACGGCAACGAGGCGATCTTCGGCGGCTCCTACGGCTGGTCCTCGGCGGGGCGCTTCCACCACGCGCAGAGCCAGGTGCACCGCTTCCTCAACAGCATCGGCGGCTACGTCGCCTCCTTCGGCAGCTATTCCACCGGCTGCGCGCAGGCGATCATGCCGCATGTCTTCGGCGTGACCTTCCTGCGCTATCTCTACAACGAGCAGGACAGCTGGCAGACCATCGCCGAGAACACCGAGACGCTTGTGATGTTCGGCGGCATCAACAAGAAGAACGCGCAGGTCAGCATGGGCGGCATCACCCGCCACGACACGGCCAGCTGGTTCGACCGCTTCCACGCCAAGGGCATGCGCTGCCTCAACATCGGCCCGCAGCGCCGCGATGCACCCGAGGGCTGCGAGTGGCTGCCCGTCCGCCCCGGCTCGGACACCGCGCTGATGCTGGCGCTGGCCTTCGTGCTTGAGCAGGAGGGGCTGACGGACCACGCCTTCCTGTCGCGCTACACCGTCGGATTCGAGCGGTTCCGCCCCTACTTGATGGGCGAGGCCGACGGCATGCCCAAGACCCCGGAATGGGCCAGCCCCATCTGCGGCACCGATCCCGACACCATCCGCGCATTGGCGCGCCGCATGGCCAGCACCCGTACGCTGATCACCGTCGCCTGGTCGCTGCAGCGCGCCGAGCATGGCGAGCAGCCCTACTGGATGTCGGCGGTGCTGGCGGCGATGCTCGGGCAGATCGGCCTGCCGGGGGGCGGTGTCGGCTACGGCTACGGGGCCATCGGCGGCATCGGCAAGTCGATGAAATCGCTGCGCGGGGTGACGCTCGACCAGTTGCAGAACCCGGTTGGCACCTTCATCCCCGTCGCGCGCATCGCCGACATGCTGGCGAACCCCGGCGTGCCCTATGACTTCAACGGACAGCGCGAGCCCTATCCCGATATCCGTCTGGTTTACTGGGCGGGCGGCAACCCCTTCCACCACCACCAGGATCTGAACCGCCTGTCGGAGGCCTGGAAATCTCCCGAGACGGTGATCGTCAACGAGCCGTGGTGGACCGCCACTGCCAAGCGCGCCGACATCGTCTTCCCGGCGACCACCAGCTACGAGCGCGAGGACATCGGCCGCACCGACCTCGACGAGTACCTGTTCAACATGCCCGCGCTGATCGATCCGGTGGGCGAGGCGCGCGACGACTACGACATCTTCGCCGGGCTCGCCGAGCGCATGGGCGAGGGGGCGCGCTTCACCGAGGGGCGCAGCAGCGAGGATTGGCTGCGGCATCTCTACGGCAGCTACCGCGAGAGCGGCGCTGCTGCGGGGATCGAGGTGCCTTCCTACGACGATCTGCGCGCCCGGAACTGGGTCAAGCTGCCCATCGTGCAGGAACCGCCGCTGCCGTCGTTCCTGGCCCGGTTCCGCGCCGATCCCGAGGAAAACGCGCTGAACACCCCGTCGGGCCGGATCGAGATCTTCTCCGAAACCGTCGAGGGCTTCGGCTATGCCGATTGCCCTGGCCACCCTGCCTGGCTCGAGCCGACCGAATGGCTCGGCAAGGCCACGCCGCAGACGCCGCTGCACCTCGTCTCGCCGCAGCCCGGCGACAAGTTGCACAGCCAGCTCGAGAGCGCGCTCGCCGATCAGCCCGATGCCCGCCCCGAGCGGCTGCTCATCCACCCCGAGGACGCCCGCCCGCGCGGCATCGCAACGGGCGATCTGGTATTGGTGCGCAACGCCCGCGGCGCGGCGCGGGCGCGGGCCGTGGTGACCGAGGACATCCGCCTCGGCGTTGTCGCGCTGCCCACCGGCGCGTGGTATGGCGACGCCTCCGAGAACATCGACCCGCATGGCAACCCCAACGTGCTGACCCGCGACAAGGGCACCTCGTCGCTGGGGCAGGGGTGCTCGGCGCATACCGCGCTGGTCGAGGTCGGTCCTCTGAGTTGATCCAGATCGCGATTTGAGAAAGCGCGGCTTCGGGTTACCTTTCCGGCACCGTCCCCTGAACGGGGATGCAGACAGGGAGGACCCGATGCGCGCGACGATCCTGATCACCCTCTTCGCGGCGGGCCTTGCCGCGCCGCTCATGGCGCAGCAGGCCGCCGACGCCGTGGCGCCGGAGGCCGCGACCGAGACCTCGGGCTTCGAAGGCCTGTCAGACGCGGCCCGGGCTGCGCTCGACTCCAAGGCCCAGGGGCAGCCGACCGAGGCGCAGGACTGGATGGTCGCCGCCGCGAACCCGCTGGCGGTCGAGGCGGGAGCCCGGGTGCTGCGCGATGGCGGCAGCGCCGCCGACGCCATGGTCGCGGTGCAGGCGGTGCTGGGCCTCGTGGAGCCGCAGAGCTCCGGCCTCGGGGGCGGCGCCTTTCTCGTCTGGTACGACGCCAAATCCCGAAGCCTCACCACGCTCGACGGGCGCGAGACCGCACCGTTGGCCGCGAAGCCGACCTACTTCCAGGATGAGAACGGCGCGCCGCTCGAGTTCTTCGACGCCGTGGTCGGCGGGCGCTCGGTCGGCACCCCCGGCACGCCGCGGCTGATGGAAGAGGCGCACCGGCGCTGGGGCACGGCAAATTGGTCCGGGCTTTTCGACGAGGCGATCGCGCTGGCCGAAGACGGCTTCTCGGTCTCGCCGCGACTTGCCGGGTTGATCGCCGAGGATGGCGACCGGCTGCGGCGCTTCCCCGACACCGAGAGCTACTTCTATCCCGGCGGCACCGCGCTGCAGGCGGGTGACATGCTGCGCAACCAGCCCTATGCCGACACGCTCAAGGCCATCGCCGCCGAGGGCAGCCGCGCCTTCTACTCGGGCGAGATCGCCGAGGACATCGTTCGCACAGTCCGCGAGGCCGAGGGCAACCCTGGCCTGCTGAGCAGCGCCGATCTCGCCCTCTACGACGTGATCGAGCGGGCGCCGGTCTGCGTCGAGTATCGCGCGCATGACGTTTGCGGCATGGGGCCGCCCTCGTCGGGGGCGCTGACCGTCGGGCAGATCCTCGGCGCGCTCGCGCCCTACGATCTGGCTGCGCTCGGCCCGGAGAGCGCCGAAGCCTGGCGGCTGATCGGCGATGCCTCGCGGCTCGCCTTCGCCGACCGGGGCCGCTACATGGCCGACAGCGATTTTGTCCCCGTGCCAACCGAAGGGCTGGTCGATCCCGCCTACCTCGAAACCCGCGCAGAGTTGCTGGGCGGGCAGACGGCCCTGACAGACGTCGCGCCCGGCGATCCCGAATGGGACCACGCGCAGCTCTTGGCCGATGATCGCTCCATCGAGTTCCCCTCGACATCGCATATCTCCATCGTCGACGCAGAGGGCAATGCCCTGTCGATGACCACCACTATCGAGAACGGCTTCGGCTCGCGGCTCTTCGTGCGGGGCTTCCTGCTCAACAACGAACTCACCGATTTCAGCTTCGAGACCCATGACAACGGCGTACCCATCGCCAACCGGCTCGAGCCCGGAAAGCGGCCGCGGTCTTCCATGGCGCCGACCATCGTGATGAAGGATGGCGCGCCGGTCATGGTCGTCGGCTCGCCGGGCGGCAGCCGGATCATCGGCTACGTCGCGCAGGCGGTGATCGCCCATCTCGACTGGGGCATGGATGTGCAGCAGGCGGTGGCGGCACCCCATCTGCTCAACCGCTTCGGCACCATGGACATCGAGGCGGGCACCGGCGCCGAGGCGCTGGCCGGCCCGCTGGGTGACATGGGCTTCGACACCAGCCTTCGCGACCTGAACTCGGGGCTGCATGCCATCGCGGTGGGCGCGGCGCTCACCGGCGGCGCCGATCCTCGCCGCGAGGGGATCGCTCTTGGCGAGTAACCCCGCGCAGGGGTTGATCCGGCGCAAGGACGCGCAGCGTTCCCCATGGCAATGAAACTTGCGTGACCCGGGGAACTTCGCGCAGACTTCCCGGGTTGACCGTGAAAGGCACAGGCAGACGGAGGACGTCATCATGGCTCAGACTGCAACCAAATCGAACGACACCCCCAAGGTGGCGGAGACGCTGCAAGGGGACGGCGAGGCGCTGAGCGATCAGATCAAGACCCTGCGCGCCGACGTGGCCTCGCTGGCCGAACTCGTGGGGGATATCGGCAAACGCCGCGGCGCGGAATACCGGGCCGCCGGCGAAGCCAAGGCGCAGGAAGTGCGCGACCGCGGCGAAGAGGCGCTGCGCGAGGCCGGCCAGCGCGTCGCCGAGCTCGAAAACAATGCGCGCGGCCAGATCCAGGCGAATCCGTTCCAGGCCATCGGCCTTGCGGCGGCGGTCGGGTTCCTGATCGGTTATGTCGGCAGCCGGAGGTAAGATCGTTTGTTCGCCCTGTTCGAGGCAAGACTGAGAGCCGCCCTGACAAGGGTCGGTCGTACCATCGCCGGGGCGGTCTGCATGGCCGTCGCGGCGATTTTCTTTACCATCGCCGGCTGGATCGTGCTGGCCGAAGCTCAGGGTGAGCTGGTCGCCGCGCTCGTGGTTGGCGGCGTCTACCTCGTGCTGGCGCTCTTGCTCCTCTTCCTGCCCGTCCGCCCGCGGGTGCCCGTCGCCGCGGCCCCGACCGCGGCGCCGGTGACCTCTCTGGTCGAAGCCTTCCTGGCGGGCCGCGCGGCAGGGCAGGCAATGCGCAAGGAGTGATCCGCCTGAGCGCGGACCTCTTTGGCGCCGCCTTTTATTTCATGAAATGTGTCAAAAAATCATTGATTTTGAAGCGCTCGCGCCACAGTCTGGTGCGGGATTATTCTTTTGTAGGCAGCCGGACATTGCCCCGGGGTGGCAAGTGTGGCAGAAGTTTTTGTAAGGATATCTGAACGGAAGAGTTTAGCGGATGACCGATTTCGTCACCCTCCGCCGTATGATGGTTGATACACAGGTTCGTCCCTCGGACGTCACCAAGTTCCCTATCATCGACGCCATGCTCCGTGTCCCGCGCGAAGCATTCGTGCCCGACGAGGCCGTGGACGCGGCCTATGCCGGCCGCAACATCGACCTCGGTGACGGGCGCGTGGTGCTCGACCCGCGGACCTTTGCCAAGATGCTCGACGCGCTGAACGTGGATGGCGACGACCTCGTGCTCGATATTGGCTCGGGGCTCGGCTACAGCGCCGCGGTCATCGCCCGCATCGCCGAGGCCGTGGTTGCGGTCGAGGATGACGCGGAGCGCGCCGAGGAGGCGCAACCGCTGCTGATGGACCATGCGGACAACGTGATCCAGCATGTCGGCCCGCTCGCCGAGGGTGCGCCGCAACATGGGCCCTACGATGCCATCGTGATCGAGGGCGGAATTGAACAGCTTCCCGAGACCATTGCCGGGCAGCTCAAGGACGGCGGGCGGATTGCCTGTATTTTCATGGACGGGGCGCTGGGAACGGTGAAGGTCGGCTGGAAGATCGACGGCACCATCACCTGGCGATTTTCTTTCAACGCCACTGCGCCCGTGCTTGCCGGGTTCAACAAAGAGGTGGCCTTTGCGCTCTGACCCGAAACGGGCAGGCGGGTACAAAATCGGATCGAGAGGGCAGGAAAATGGCGCGTAAATCTCTGACGACATGGATGACGGGCGTGTGCCTTGCGGCCGGGCTCGCGATGCCCGCCGCGGCAGAGACGCTGGCGGATGCCTTGGCCGGGGCCTACAACACCAGTGGGCTGCTCGAGCAGAACCGGGCGGTGCTGCGTGCCGCCGACGAAGACGTGGCCCAGGCGGTCGGCGCGCTTCGTCCGGTGATCTCCTGGACCGGTGACGTGACCCGCAACTACGGCGAGACCCGCAGTGCGGTGACCGGCAATTATACCGGCGCGGCCACCGACACCACGTCGATCGGGCTCATTGCCTCGCTGGTTCTCTACGATGGCGGCAGCAACCGTCTCGCTGTGGACGCCGCCAAGGAAACCGTTCTGGCCACCCGCTCAGGCCTCGTCTCGGTCGAACAGGACGTGCTGCTGCGCGCCGTCAACGCCTTCATGGAAGTCCGCCGGGCCATCGAAACCCTGACCTTGCGGCAGAACAACGTTCGCGTGATCGGCGAGGAACTCCGCGCCGCCGACGACCGCTTCGAGGTCGGCGAAGTCACCCGCACCGACGTCGCTTCGGCCCAGGCGCGGCTCGCCGCGGCCCGCTCGCTGCTTGCCGCGGCCGAGGGCGCACTGGCCCAGGCCCGCGAGGAATACCGCGCGTCGGTGGGCCGCCTGCCGGGCAACCTCGTCTCGCCGAGCAGCCTGCCACGCATTCCGGCAACGGCCGATCAGGCCCGGGCGATCGCCCTGCGCGACCACCCGGATATCATCCAGGTGCAGCACCAGGTGGCCGCAGCCGAAGTCGGCGTCGCCATCGCGCAATCCAACATGAGCCCCACCGTGTCGCTGCAAGGCACCTACGGCTTTGACGAGAGCTTCGACAGCGAGGCCGGCACGCGCGGGGGCACCGTCGGTCTGAACGTGTCGGGCCCGATCTATCAGGGCGGCCAGCTCAGCTCGATCAAGCGTCAGGCCTATGCCAGCCGTGATCAGCGCCGTGCAGCCCTGCTGCAGCTGACCAAGTTGATCCCGCAGTCGGTTACCAATGCCTATGCCAACCTGCGTGTGGCGCAGGCGGCCCGCGCGGCCTCAGACGAGCAGGTCCGCGCCGCCACCGTCGCCTTCCGCGGCACCCGCGAGGAAGCGACGCTCGGTGCCCGCACCACGCTCGACGTGCTCGACGCCGAGCAGGAATTGCTCGACGCGCGCAACACCCAGATCTCCGCCGTGGTCGACGAGACGATCGCCGCCTATACCGTGCTTTACACCATGGGCCAGCTGACGGCGGAAGACCTGGCACTGAACGTGCCGCGCTACGACCCTGCCGAGTACTACAACCTGGTCAAGTCCGCTCCGGTCCAGTCGCGCCAGGGCGCGGATCTGAACCGTATCCTGAAGGCGATGGGGAAGCAGTAAGCTTCTCCTCGTCCTTGTTGTCTGGCGCCCCCCAAGACGCTACACTTGGGGGGACAGGCAAGAGTGGTACATAAATGTCCGATCCCGTGACCAATGTGGAAATCGAGGACGTGCTTTCCTCTATCCGGAGGTTGGTTTCCGAAGATTCCCGTCCCGAGTCCACGTCAGAGGCGCCCCAGGCGCAGCGTTCCGCTCCGGCGGGGCGGCTGGTCTTGACCCCCGCGCTGCGCGTGCAAGAGGCCCCCGCGTCCGAGGTGACGGACAGCGACACCTCCGAGACCGGCGAAGACGCGCCCGCGCGCCATGCTCCGCCGCTCGCAGCGCGTCTTGTTCCGGCCGAGGAAGAGGTCGCCGAGGTCGCCCGCCGTGCGCCCCTGCGCGCCATCGCACCCGAGGCGACGCCAGGTCCGGTGCCCGAGGCAGCGGTCAGCGACGAGGTCGAAGAGGCACCCTTCATCGAGGTGGACGAAGAGTCCGAAAGCGAGTTCGCCGAGGCGTCCATCGCCGATTTCTTCGCGCTCAAGCAGCGCGACAGCACCCCTCCTCAGGCTACGCCGATTGCCGATGCGACCGCGAAGGAGGGCAGTCTCGCGCAGAAGATCGCCGAGCTCGAGGAGATGATTGCGCGCAGCACGCATGAGTTCGAGCCTGAACGTGGTGAAGCGGCCCCAGAGGCGATCTTCCGGCACCAGCCGGGCGATGAGCCCGCGCCGAGCCAGCCCGTGACGGCCGAGGACGAGGACCAGGAACTCGCAAGCCGCCCGATGCCCGAACCCGAGCTGGTGGATGAGCCCTATGTGCTCGAGACCCCGGCTCAGCCCGATATCACGCCCGACGAGGACGCGCTCGAAGATGAGCCCGAAGAGACCGTCGCGGACCTGCAATCCGCGACCTCGGCGCGCTCCGCGGCAGAGGACGGTGCTGCCGAAGAGCCGCAGGCCGAGCCCGAACCCGCGCCACGCCGCCCGGTGAAGATCCTGCGCAACCCGGTCTGGCAGCGCAGTCAGAGCAACCTGCGCAGCGACACCTCCGCACCCGAGCAGCCGCCGGCGCCCGTCGCCGAGTCGCCGAGCGGTGTCGACGAGGACCGCCTGCGCGCGCTGATCGCCGAGGTGGTCCGAGAAGAACTGCAGGGGGCCTTGGGAGACGGCGCGACGCGCACTATCCGCACGCTGGTGCGCCGCGAGCTCCAGCGCCTGCTTGCGAGCGACGATCTCGACTGACCGCGCGACGCGGATCACAAACACCGAACGAAAGCGAAGCCCGGCGCCCAAGGCGTCCGGGCTTCTTGCTGCCTGGCCAGCAGGGGAGGGAACCGGCGGAAACTGGCCGACGGTGCCTCTGGAAACGCCGAAGGCGCGCCCGTTTCGGGGCGCGCCTTCGACTGGCTGGGGGCCGGGCCCCCTATACCGGGATCAAGCGGCTTCGGCTTGTTCCGCGGCTGCGGCTGCGTGACGACGCTCGCTCTCCTCGCGCGACAGCGCGACCGAGGTGCGGACACCTTTCGACACGAATTCCATCAGACCGGAGACAACCCGCTCGTTCGGGTCGATACCGGCGCAGCTCAGAACTTCACGGCCGTCGCGCGAGCGTGCCCAGCGGGCGATCTGCTCGGGACCATTGCCGTATTTCTTGTCATCGGCGATTGCATCGTCGAGCGCAGCCAGAACCACAGCGGCGAAAAGTTTCCGCGCGCGGTTGCCTTGTTCGGCATGGTAGGCTGTGCTGTCCACGAAATCCTTCATCTTTCGACCTTTTTGATTATTGCTCTTGTCTTTTCTGGCGTACGCGGCGTTATGGACCATTCCGTTCGATTCGGATACAGCACAAACGCATAGCGTCGTTGCATCTGGTGCATATCTCGGCTTGTACGGAACGCGAGATATCGTTGTCTTGCACGGGGCGAACCGGCCATATATAGGAGGCCGGAAAACCCCTTCAACCTTACTGTAAAGTTTTCTGACCATGCCCAAGATCAACGGTAACGAGATCCGCCCCGGGAACGTGCTCGAGCATGAAGGTGGCCTGTGGGCCGCGGTGAAGGTCGACCACGTGAAGCCCGGCAAGGGCGGCGCCTTTGCCCAGGTCGAGATGAAGAACCTGCGCAACGGCTCCAAGCTGAACGAGCGTTTCCGCTCGGCGGACAAGGTCGAGCGCGTGCGCCTCGAACAGAAGGACATGCAGTTCCTCTATGAGGACGCCGGTCAGCTGATCTTCATGGACACAGAGACCTATGAGCAGGTGCAGCTCGACGCCGACATCCTCGGCGAGCGTCGCCCCTTCCTGCAGGATGGCATGACCATCGTCGTCGAATTCCACGAGGAAGAAGCGCTGAACGCGACCCTGCCGCAGAAGGTGACCTGCAAGATCGTCGAGACCGAGCCGGTGGTCAAAGGTCAGACCGCGGCAAACAGCTTCAAGCCCGCCGTGCTCGACAATGGTGTGCGTGTCCTGGTTCCGCCCTTCGTCGGGCAGGACGAGGACATCATCGTGAACACCGAGACCATGGAGTATTCGGAACGCGCATAACCCGCGCGCCGACCAGTTTGTCCCCGTGCGATCCGGGGGCGACATAGCATGACCAAAGGGCCTCCGGCGCATAGCCCAGGAGGCCCTTTTTCATGTTCACGTCTTGCGATTCAAAAGACATTCCCGCGCTGGCCGTCATGCTGCGCGGCTTGCACGAGCTGCACGTCGCCCATGTGCCGCACCGGTTCCACGACCGCGCCAGCGAGGCCGAGCTGCAGAGCTTCTTGGCCGAGGCCATGGCGCAGGGCGCCCAGCTGCGCGCCTACCGCGTGGGTCACGTGCCGCGCGGCTACCTGATGTGGCGCTGGCGGCTGTCCGGGGCCACCACGCTCGGTCATGCGCAGCGCCGGGCCGAACTCGAACACATCTGGGTCGAGCCTTCCTGGCGCCGGCGCGGCGTGGCGCGGCGGCTCATTGCAGGCTTCGAGGCCGAGATCGCCGGGCAGGGGGCAGAGGGCTGGACCACCACGGTGCACGCCTTCAACGCCCCCCCGCGCGCGCTGATGCTCGGGGCGGGCGCCAAGGGGGCGGTGGAGGTGCTCGAAAAGCGCTTTCAGGCAGCGATCTAGCTTGGTCGCGGAGTGATCCGTCTGCGCATCATGCCTGCCTGTCGGCCCGCGCCTCTGCGGACCGGCTCAAGAGATGCGGCGCAGCGTCGCCTCTCCGGCGCGCATCTCACCCTCGGCCCGGTCAAAGCGCAGGTAGGCAAGGCCACGCCCGCCCGATTGGGTGTAAAGCGTGCCCGCGGGTTTGCCATCGCTCTCGACCGGCGTGCCCACCGGCGCTGCGCCGGTCACCTCGACGGGCACCAGTCCCTTGCGCAGCTCGGTCTTGTGCTTCATTCGCGCGGTGACCTCCTGGCCGACGTAACAGCCCTTTTTGAAGTCGACACCGTTCAGGCGCTCGAATCCGGTCTCGAGGATAAAGCTGTCGGGGGTCAGTTCGACGCCGCTCTCGGGCACGCAGGCGGCGACGCGCAGCGCGCTCCAGTCGGCGTCCTGGCCGGGTTGGCCGTCGTAGCCGCGCCAGCCCAGCGAAGGATCGCGCGGGTCCGCATAGGCGCCCTCGGGCGCCGGTCCGGTGCCGCGGCTCACGGCGATGTCGGTCGGTTCGAGCTCGACCTTGGCGCGCAGCTTGTACAGCGTGAGCGCGCGGGTCAGGTCGGCGGCGAGCGGCTCGGCCACGTCGATGAGGATCGCCCCGTCGGGGCGTGGCACGAGGAAGAAGTCCGCCCGGTACTTGCCCTGCGGCGTCAGCAGCGCGGCATAGACCAGCCCGTCCTTCAGCTTGCCCAGGTCGTTGGTGACAAGGTTCTGCAGGAAGTCGTTGGCCTCGGGGCCGCTGACGCGCAGGACGCTGCGCGGGGCGTCCGTCGGGATGCCTGTGGTGGCGGTCATGGTTGCTCCGTCGGTTGTCCATTGCGCCGACTATAGGCGCGGCGGGGGACAGGTTACAGGGGGAGCGCCTCAGACGGTCTGTTCATCCTCGAACTGCATGGCGTGCAGACGTGCATAGGCGCCGCCAAGCGCCAAGAGCTCATCATGGGTGCCCTGTTCGACCACGTGGCCGGCATCCATCACCACGATCTTGTCGGCATGGCGGATGGTCGACAGCCGGTGCGCGATGACCAGCGTTGTGCGCCCGGCCGAGAGCTGGTCGAGCGCCGCCTGCACCACCTGCTCCGAGGCCGCGTCGAGCGCCGAGGTGGCCTCGTCCAGCAACAGGATCGGCGTATCGCGCAGCAGGGCGCGGGCGATGGCCACGCGCTGGCGCTGCCCGCCCGAGAGGTTGCTGCCGCGGGCGCCGGCGAGGCTGTCGAGCCCGTCGGGCAGGCGCGGCACGAAGTCCGCGACATGCGCCGCCTCGAGCACCTTGTCGAGCTCGGCCTCGGGCACGTCTTCGCGGCCGAGCAGGATGTTTTCGCGCAGGCTGTCCTCGAAGAGCAGCGCGTCCTGGCTGACCACCGAGAACAGGCCGCGCAGCTCGGCGAGCTTCATGGCATCCGTGCGCACGCCGCCGATTGTGACCTCGCCCGCATCGGGATCGACCAGCCGGGTCAGCACGTTGAACACCGTCGACTTGCCCGCGCCCGAGGCGCCGACAAGCGCCGTGGTCTTGCCCGCCTCGGCGGTGAAGCTGGTGCCGCGCAGCACGGCCGAGCCGGAGTAGTTCAGCTCGACGCCGCTCAAAACGATCTCGGGCACGCCCTTGGGGGCAGGGACCGGGTGCGGCGGATCGCGCAGCTCGGGCTCGAGCTCCAAAAGCTCCTTGATCCGCTCGATCGAGGCGGCGGCGATCTGCCAGGTGCCGCTCACCGCGCCGAGCCGGCGCAGCGGCTCGAAGGCGAGGCCGATGGCAGTGAAGAAAGCCATGAAATCGCCGACGCTCTTCTGCCCCGAGATGATCTCGCCGCCGCCGAAGATCAGCACGCCGCAGATGCCGATGCCGGACATCACGTCGATCAGTCCGGGGATGGCCGATTGGCCGAGGCTCGAGGCGACGGTGGTGCGGACCCGCTCCTTGGTCAGCGACTTGTAGCGCTTGGCCTGGTATTTCTCGAGCCGGTTGAGCTTGATCGGCACGATGCCGTGGAAGATCTCGTTCAGCCGGGTAGACAGGCCGGCCGAGATGTCCCGCGCGTGGCGCGCATATCTGCGCACGTAGCGCTGCAGCATGACCGAGGGCGCGACCATGAGCGGCACGCCGACCAACGCGATCAGCGTCCAGCGCCAGTCCATCGTGATCGCCACGCCGAAGAGCGAGACCAGCGCGATCATATCGCGGCCGGTGCCGGTGATCAGGATGCTCCAGACCTTGCTGACCGAGGCGACGTCGCCCTCGATACGCTGCATCAGATAGCCGGGGCCGTATTTTTGATGAAAGCTGCCGTCCAGCCGCATGAGGTGCGTCAGCAGGTCGTTGCGGATGTCGGCGACGGTCAGCTGCGAAACCCGCGTCAGCACCACTTTTTGGATGATGCTGGCCAGCGCGCGGATCATGAAGATCGAGAAGATCGCAATGCCGACCCAGGTCAGCGCGGCACGGCTGCCGCCAACCAGAACCTGATCGAACATCGGCTTCATCATGTAGCTGAGGAACCCGAACATCGAGCCTTCGAGCATCATGAAGACAAAGGCGATGACGATCTGCCAGCGGTAGCGCCAGAGATAGCGGCGCCCGAGCCAGAAGAGCAGGTTGCCGCTTTTCTTGTCCGCGCTGCTCATGCCATCTCTTCCGGCGGGCGCTTGTTGTCGAAGCCCGCCTGCAGCTGGCGCGAGTCGTACTCCGTGCGCACCCATTCCTCGAAGGCGATCGGCCGGCGGCGGTTGCGCGCGGCATAGGTGTCGAGGATGTAGCCCTGGATCCCGGTCTTGGTGAACTCGAGGTGGGCGTATTTCAGCCCCATCTGCTTGCGCGCCTCTTCGACCGGCACGCCCTCGAACACCATCAGGTAGACGGCAGAGGCGAAGCCGGCGCGGTCGGCGCCCGATTTGCAGTGAAACATCATCGGCTTCTCGGCCTCGCGCATCGTATCGATGAGATGCGTGATCCGCTCGGCCTTGGGCGCCATGCGCGCCCAGAGCTTGGCATGCAGCAGCGTCAGGCCAAGCTGCTCGCAGCTCTCCTTCTCGAAGAGATAATGCGAGTATTTCTCTTCGCCGCGAAGCGTGATGACGGTCTTGATGCCCATCTGCGCGTATTTCTCGAAGCGCGCATGGGTCGGTTGGTTCGACCGCCAGACGCCGGGAGCGATCTGCCAGAAATTGTGCCAGAAGAGGCGCAGGAAGGCATGGTCAAAGACATTGTAATGCAGCTTCGAGAGCATCCGGGCGCGGGGCGTCGAGATGTCCTTGCCGAAGGATCGGCGAAAGCGCCGCTCCGCGGTCTCGATCTTGTCCCAGAACTTGGTCAGCATGCATTATTTCCTGTGCCTGTCGCGCGGCGGTTTACGGTCTCCGGCCCCTGCTGGCAAGCGCCGTGCCCTGCGCGGGGCTTGCCGCGGCCCTGCATCCGGGGCGTGTCCGTGGCGTGTCCGCGGCGCGGCCGAGGGAGATTGACCTCGGCGCAACCGCGGTTAGGTTGGCCCTCGCCCCGGAATTTCAAGGGGTGCTTTCGGAGTTTTCGCATGTCTCTCGCCCATGGTCGCCCCTACTTGGCCATTCCCGGTCCTTCCGTCATGCCCGACGCGGTGCTGCGCGCCATGCACCGCGCCTCGCCCAATATCTACGAAGGGGCGATCGTCGAGATGGTGGCCGGGATGATCCCCGACCTGCGCTACGTCGCGCAGAGCGCGGCGGCCAAGGTGGCGATCTACATCGCCAACGGCCACGGTGCCTGGGAGGCGGCGCTGGCGAATGTGGTGGGCGAGGGCGACAAGGTGCTGGTGCCGGCGACCGGCCGCTTTGCCCATGGCTGGGCCGAGATGGCACAGGGTCTCGGCGTAGAGGTCGAGCTGATCGACTTCGGCACCAAGTCCACCTACGATCCGGAACTGGTGGCCGAGGCGCTGCGGAGCGACAAGGACCGCAAGATCAAGGCCGTGCTGGCCAGCCACGTCGACACGGCGACCTCGATCCGCAACGATCTCGCGAGCCTGCGCGCCGCCATGGACAGCACCGGCCACCCGGCGCTGCTGATGGCCGACTGCGTCGCCTCGCTGGGCGTCGAGGAATTCCGCATGGACGACTGGGGCGTCGACATCATGGTCACCGGCTCGCAGAAGGGGCTGATGGTGCCGCCGGGTCTGGGCTTCGTCTTCTTCAACGACAAGGCCGAGGCGCGCCGCGCCGAGATGCCCCGCGTGTCGCGCTACTGGGATTGGGTTCCGCGCGGCAATCCCGACTTCTTCTACCAGTACTTCGGCGGCACCGCCCCGACGCATCACCTCTATGGTCTGCGCGTGGCGCTCGACATGATCCGCGAAGAGGGCATCGAGCAGGTCTGGCATCGCCATGCCGTGCTGGCCCGCGCCATCTGGGCGGCGGCAGAGGCCTGGGGGCAGGGCGGCCCGCTGACGCTCAACGTCGCCGACCGCGGCCTGCGCAGCCACGCGGTGACCGCGCTGCGGCTCGGCAAGCCCTATGGCGCGCAGCTGCGCAAGTGGTGCGAGACCGAGGCGGGCGTGACGCTGGGCATCGGCCTCGGCATGGCCGAGCCCGAGGACCCCATGGGTACGGGCTTCTTCCGCATGGGCCATATGGGCCACGTCAACGCGCATATGATCCTTGGCCTGCTGGGCGTGATCGAGGCGGGCTTCGTGTCAATCGGGATTCCCTACGGGCAGGGCGCGCTCGGCGCCGCCGCCGCAGAGATCGCCAAGGGCTGACAGGCTCGGCGCGGGCTCGGCTCGTGTCCGGCGCGAAGACTTAGCACGGGCGCGGGGCTCACCGCTGCGGCGGGGTCTCGCGTCGGCCGTTCCGGCGATGCTCGATGATCGTGATCACGTGGTTGATCGCCACTCCGGCGATCACCACCGGGCCAAGCCCGTAGCTGATCCAGAGCAGCAGGAAGACAAGGAACATCACCACGAAGACCAGCACGAGGTTCGCGCTGGAGAAATCGGGCCGCGGCGGTTCGGAGGGATAGGCCATAATGCGATCCTCGGACAGACAGACTAAGACGGCAGACTGAAAAGACGGCGGGCTGAGAGGGGACGTGCAATAGCACAAGGGTAGCGCACCCCGGGCCCGGGTCACGCTTCAGGCTGATCAAAACTGCTTTCGAAAACCTTTCCCGCCGATCTGTCGATACAGGTCGGCGGAAATTTGTGCATCTGACCGAAGAGCTGGCTCAGGCGGCGTTCTCGCGGGCTTCCGCCAACGCCGCGGGCAATGCCTCTTCCAGCGCGTCAAGATCGGACTCGGTGCCCGCGCCGATGCGGATGCAGCGGTTCTGCGGCGCAACGAAGGGCATGCGCACGAAGACCCCCCGCGCGCCGAGCCCCTCCAGCACCGCCTTGGCGAACGCGCCGTCGCCGCCGCAGTCCACCGCGACGAAATTGGTGGCCGAGGGCAGGGCGCGCAGCCCGTTCGCCTGCGCGATGGCGGCGATGCGCGCCCGCGCGGCGGCGACCTTCTCGATGGTCTGTTCCAGCCAGTCCCGGTCCTGCAGCCCCGCGAGGGCCCCGGCCTGCGCCGCGCGGTTCATGCCGAAATGGTTGCGGATCTTGTCGAAGGCGCGAATGAGCGGCGCCGCCGCCAGCGCGTAGCCGACCCGCGCGCCCGCCATGCCGTAGGCCTTGGAGAAGGTGCGGAAGCGGATCACCCGCGGATCTTCGATGTCGATTTCGGGCGCGGTGCCCTCGGGGGCGAACTCCACATAGGCCTCGTCGAGCACCAGCAGCGTGCCCTCGGGCACGGTGCCGAGCTGCGCCGCGATCTCCGCACCCGGCTTCCACGAGCCCATCGGGTTGTCGGGGTTGGCGAAGTAGACGAGCTTGGCATCCACCTCGGCGGCCTTGGCCAGCAGGGCGGGCAGGTCCTCGGCGTCATCCTTGTAGGGCACCTTGTGCAGCACCCCGCCGAAGCCGGCCACGTGGTAGTTGAAGGTCGGATAGGCGCCGTCCGAGGTCACCACCGCATCGCCCTGCGCCACCAGCAGCCGCACGAGGTAGCCGAGAAGCCCGTCGATGCCCTCGCCGACCATGACGTTCTCGGGCGCGACACCATGCTCGGCGGCGATGGCATGACGCAGCTCATAGCTGGTCGAGTCGCCGTATTTCCAGATCTCCGCGGCCTCGCGCTGCATCGCCTCGATCGCGCGGGGCGAGGGGCCGAAAACGTTCTCGTTGGCACCGATGCGGGCGCGGAACGGGGCGCCGCGCTCGCGCTCCTGGGTTTCCGGGCCGACGAAGGGCACGGTCTCGGGAAGCGAGGCGACGAGCGGGGTGTAGCGAGGTCCAGTCATGGCGGAGATATGCCGCAGCGCAATAGCTCTGGCAATAGGCCGGACACTGCCGCCACCCGCCGCGGTCCCGCGCCCCGCGCCACACGGGCGCCCCGGTCACAGCACCGTAGGGCCGGGCGGCGAGGGATTGACCCCGCCGGGGGTTGCGGTCAGGTTCGCGCGCGACAAGCTGACCCTGAAAGAGTGCCCATGGCCCGTACCCCGCCGCCCTTTGCCCCCTTCGAATGGATGATCGCCTGGCGCTACCTGCGTGCCCGGCGCGCCGAGGGCGGTGTCAGCGTGATGACCTGGATCAGCCTCATCGGCATCACGCTCGCGGTCTTCGCGCTGATTGCCACGCTCTCGGTGCGCTCGGGCTTCCGGGCCGAGTTCGTCGACACGATCCTCGGCTCCAACGCCCATGTGACGGTCTACTCTTCGGCCCGCGTCGACGACGAGGGCCGCACCCTGCGCACCTTCGAGGACTATGCGGACCGAGCGAAAGCCGTGGCCGAGGTGCCCGGCGTCGAACGGGCCGCGCCGCTGGTCAAGGGGCAGGTCATGGCCAATGCCAACGGCCGCAATGCCGGGGTCGAGGTCTTCGGCATCTCGGGCGAGGACCTGCAGGGCATCCGCCGTGTCGTCGATCCCGAGACCGGGCGCGGCGATCTCTCGCGCTTCGGGAGCGGCATCGCGCTCGGCTCGGGCGTGGCGCGCGAGCTGGGGGTGGATGTGGGCGATCAGGTGAAACTCATCTCTCCCGACGGGGTGAAGACCGCCTTCGGCATTTCCCCCCGGGTCAAGGCCTACGAGGTGGTCTGGGTGTTCACCGCCGGGCGCTACGACATCGACCGGACCCGCGCCTACATGCCCTTCGAGGAGGCGCAGCTCTACTTCAACCGCGAAGGCGCGGCGGATGAGCTCGAGGTGATGGTGGACGACCCCGAAGCCGTCGACGGCATGGCCACGGCGATCCAGCAGGCCGCCGGGCAGGGCGCGCTGGTCTGGACATGGCAGGACGCCTCGGGCGGCTTCCTGCGCGCGCTCGAGGTCGAAGACAACGTGATGTTCGTGATCCTCTCGGTGCTGGTGCTCATCGCGACGATGAACATCGTTTCCGGCCTCATCATGCTGGTCAAGAACAAGGGCCGCGACATCGGCATCCTGCGCACCATGGGGCTCACCGAGGGCTCGGTGCTCCGGGTCTTCTTCATCTGCGGCGCCTTCACCGGGGTGATCGGCACGATCCTCGGGGTGATCCTCGGCTGCCTTTTCGCCATCTACATTGACCCGATCTTCTCCTTCGTGAACTACGTCGCGGGCGGCGGCGTCTGGGATCCGGCGGTGCGCGGCATCTATTCGCTTCCCGCCAAGCTGCAATGGGCCGACGTCTTCGCCGCCATGGCGCTCTCGCTCGGCCTCAGCTTCATCGTGACCATCTTCCCCGCGCGCCGTGCCGCGCGCATGAACCCCGTGGAGGCGCTGCGCTATGAGTGATCCCGTCCTGCGCCTGTCGGGCATCGAGAAGTTCTACAAACGCGGCAAGCCCAACGAGGTGCAGGTGCTGCGCGGCGCCGAGCTGCAGGTCGGCCGCGGCGAGGTGGTGGCGCTGGTCGCCCCCTCGGGCGCGGGCAAGTCGACGCTGCTGCACATCGCCGGTCTGCTCGACACCGCCGACGCGGGCGAGGTGGCGATCGCGGGCGAGGTACTGGGCGGCAAGTCCGACCGCCGCCGCACCATCGTGCGCCGGCAGGAAGTTGGCTTTGTCTACCAGTTCCACCACCTCCTCCCCGAGTTCACCGCGCTCGAGAACATCACCCTGCCGCAGCTCGCCAACGGCGTGCCGCCAAAAGAGGCCGCGGCCCGGGCGCGCCAGCTTCTGGCGTCGGTCGAGCTCGAAGGCCGCGCCGCGCATCGTCCGGCGGCCATGTCCGGCGGCGAGCAGCAGCGCGTCGCCTTCTGCCGCGCCATGGCCAATGCGCCGAAGCTGCTGCTGGCGGACGAGCCGACGGGCAACCTCGATCCTGCGACCTCGGACCGGGTCTTCGGCGCGCTGATGACGCTGGTGCGTGAGACAGGTCTCTCGGCGCTCATCGCCACGCACAATCTCGAGCTGGCGGGCCGCATGGACCGGCAGGTCGAGCTGCGCGAGGGGCGGCTGGTCGCGCTCTGAGCGCGGCCGCCGGGCGCTTCTCAGGAAGACCCCGGCAGGGCCGCGACCGCGCCAGATTTTTGTCACACTCCGGCGCCAGGGTCCGGGCGAAACGCCTCGTGACCCTGGACCTCCCCGGACGCCCCCATGCCCCTCGAATTCCTCATCGCGCTCACGGCGCTCCTGCCATTCGCCGTCGCCGCGTTTCCCTTCGACAAGGGCGGCGACGACGAGGACGCCTCTGACGACGTTGTTGAGGATGAGACCGAAATCGGCGGCGAGGACATGATTCTCCCCATCGAGGAGGACGACGCGGATCCCGCGACCGAAGAGGGAACGGGCGACGGCACCCCTGAGGACATCACGGGCGAGGCGGAGACCGAAGCGCCCGGCGACACCGCCGAGGAGGACACCTCCGGCATAGACACCCACACGACCATCGGCAGCGACGGCGACGACACGCTCTCGGGCAGCGAGACCGGCGACACGCTTTTTGGCGGCGCTGGAGGCGATGTGATCTACGGGTTTGCGGGCTCCGACAGCATCGACGCGGGCAGCGGCGCGGATTACGCCGAGGGCGGCAGCGGCGGCGACACGATCGCCGGTGGCGCAGGTGCCGACACGGTGATGGGCGGCTCGGGCGATGACCTGCTCTGGGGCTCGGACGCGGAGGGCGACGACGGCGAGGCCGACCTGCTCATCGGCGGCAGCGGCGACGACACGCTGACGCTCGGCGCCGGCGACCTCGGTCTTGGTGGGGCAGGGGCAGACCGCTTCGTGCTCGCCGACGGCGCGGTCATCGAGGATTTCGACGAGGCCGAAGACATGGTCGTCTTCACCTACGAGGGCGACATCGCCCCCGAGATCGTCTCGCAGGTCGCCGGCCCGTCTGGACTGGTGGTCACGCTGGACAATGGTGCCTCGGTCACGTTGGTCGGCCGCAGCGCGCCCATCACCTCGCACAGCGTCGCCTTCCTCGGCGCGGCGGCCTGAGGCGCGGCCTGACGCAGGGCCTCAGCGCTGCGCGAGGAAGACGCCCGCCGCCATCATCGCCAGCCCCAGCCCGCGCCGCGCGCTGATCGGTGTGGCGATCACGCCGAAAAGCCCGAAGTGGTCGATCGCCGCGGCGCTGATGAGCTGCCCCAGCAGCACGAAGAACACCGCTCGCCCGACCCCGAAGGTCGGGGCGACATAGGTGACGCTGAGCACGTAGAAGGCGACGAAGAGCCCGGCAAGGAACAGGGACTTCGGGGCATCCGCCGCCCGCGCGAGCGGGCGGACATCGAGCGAGACAAGCACGATCAGGCTGGCACATAACGCAACGCAGAAGAGGATCACCGCCGCGGCCGCTGGCGAGCCCATCCAGACACCGAGCCGCGAATTGAGCGCGGCGAGCACCGGGATGCCGATCCCGGCGGCGAGCATGATCAGGGCTTGAGTGGGCATTCGCGGTCTCCGTCTTCGCTGTCGGCGCGACATTGGCGCGACCCGCGGCGAATGTCACCGTCGAAACCGGGCACCGGAATGTCCTCGGGTCTGATCCGGGCTTGATCCGCCCGCGGTGCCGGGCGACACAGGGGAAAGGGGTCGGGGACAACCGCGCTGCAAGGCCGGGCCTGGCCCCGGACGACATGTTGAGGGAGCACGCGCAATGAACACGGTGATGAAGGGCGGGATCTGGGCGATCTCCGCGGCGGGGCTGCTGGGCCTTGGGGCCTGCATGGAGGCCTCCATGCCCGAAGCGGCGGACGGCCAGGCGCTGTTCATGGACTATTGCGCGTCCTGCCATGGCACCACGGCGGTCGGCAACGGGCCGCTTGCGGCGGATCTCGGGATCACCCCCGCCGATCTCACCCATATTGCCGCGCGCCGGGGCGGCGAGTTCCCCCGCGCCGAGGTGCTCTCGATGATCGATGGCTACGCGCGCTCCGATATGGAGGGCCCGGGCATGCCGGAATTCGGCGAATTGCTGAAGGGCGAGGAAGTGCCGCTGGACACCGGCGACGGCATCCTGACGCCGACGCCGCGCAAGATGGTGGCGTTGATGGAATATCTCGAATCGATCCAGGTCACCAACTGAGGCCGCGCCCCTTGCAAGGCGTCTGGCGCGGCGCCTAGGCCGCGCCCACCGCCTTGCGCGCCATGTCCCAGTAGAGCGCGGCGACCTCCTGCTCGGAGAGCCGCCCGCCTTCGCGGTACCAGGTGTTCACCCCGGTCAGCATGCCGATCAGCGCAAAGGCGGCGATCCGCGTGTCGGGCACCGAAAGCTGACCCGCCGCCTGTCCGTCGCGCAGGATTTGCTCGAGCACTTCTTCGTAGCGTCTGCGCAGCGCCTCGATCTGCGCGAAGTTCTCCGGCTCGAGGTTGCGCAGCTCCATGTAGGAGATGAAGATCGATTCCGCGCGCCGCAGGGTGAAGCGGATGTGAAAACGCACGAAGGCCTCGAGCCGGGCCAGCGGATCGGCGGTATGCGGCTCTGCTTCCCAGGCCTCGAGCAGCTCGTCCATATGGCCCTTGAGCAGCGAGAAGAGCAGGGCCTGCTTGTCCGGGATGTAATTGTAGAGCGCCCCCGCCTGCACGCCGACCTCCGACGCGATCCGGCGCATCGAGACGGCGGCATAGCCGTGCTTGGCAAAGAGCCGCAGCGCCGCCTCGCGGATCCGCGGCCCGGTGATGTCGGAATGCGATCCTGCGGTACGGGCCATGTCCCCTGTTTATCTGAACGTGCGTTCAGATCAAGCGCGGCGCGCGCCGCCCTTGCCCTGCCGCGGCGCTTGCGGCAAGACGGGCACAGTCAACCGCGACACCGGCCCGGAAAGCGACCCGAACATCCCATGCGCCTCGTGCTCCTGACCTTCCTTGCCCTGACGGGCGCCTGCACCGACTTCCCCGAGTTCGACGGCTCGCAGAGCCCCGGCGTCGCGCGCGCGCCCTGGCCCCGGCTGGTGCCGCTCTCGGGGCTGCTCGAGGGCCAGCCGCCGGCACGGACCCAGCCCGAGATGGCCGCGGACCTGGACACCCGTGCCGAGGCGCTGCGCCGCCGCGCCGCCGCGCTGCAGCAGGGCGATGTGGTGGACGAGGGCACCCGCAGGCGCATGGACGGCGGCGTCACCTTCCCCGAGGTTCCGGGCGCGTAAAGCCGGGCGGCCGCGGCGCTGGCTTGCGGGCGCTGCCCCGCCCTTCCGCGACGTTGCACCCGCGCCGCGATACGGCTAAGGCAACGGCGACCAAATCACCTGAAGACACCGAAGAAGAAGGATCCCGCAAATGTCTGAACCTCTGCGCCTGGGGATTGCGGGCCTTGGCACCGTCGGTGCCGGCGTCGTCAAGATCGTGCAACAAAAGGCGGCGCTGCTCGGCGCCCGCTCTGGCCGCGAAATCGTCATCTCGGCGGTCTCGGCGCGCAACCGGGACAAGGACCGCGGCGTCTCGCTGGCCGATTATGCCTGGGAGGACGACCCCGTCGCCCTTGCCAAGCGCGACGACATCGACGTGCTGGTCGAGCTGATGGGCGGCTCCGACGGCCCCGCCAAGGCCGCCACCGAGGCCGCGCTGAAACTCGGCAAGGACGTGGTCACCGCCAACAAGGCGCTGCTGGCCCACCACGGGCAGGCGTTGGCCGAACTGGCCGACAGCACCGGCGCGGTGCTGCGCTTCGAGGCCGCCGTTGCGGGCGGCATCCCGGTGATCAAGGCGCTGACCGAGGGTCTTTCGGCCAATCGCATCACCCGGGTCATGGGCGTGATGAACGGCACCTGCAACTACATCCTCACGCGGATGGAGAACGCGGGCCTGTCTTACCAGGAAGCCTTCTCCGAGGCAGACGGGCTGGGCTATCTCGAGGCCGATCCCGAGCTCGACGTGGGCGGCATCGACGCTGGCCACAAGCTCTCGCTTCTGTCGTCCATCGCCTATGGCACCCAGGTCGCCTTCGATGCGGTCGAGCTCGAGGGCATCGGCCGGGTCTCGATCGAGGACATCCGCCAGGCCGCCGACATGGGCTACCGCATCAAGCTGCTGGGCGTGTCGCGGATGACCGAGCGCGGGCTCGAACAATCCATGGCGCCGAGCCTCGTGCCCGCCTCTTCGCCGCTGGGTCAGCTCGATGGCGGCACCAACATGGTGGTGATCGAGGGCGACGAGGTTGGCCAGATCGTGCTGCGCGGCGCCGGCGCCGGCGAGGGGCCGACAGCTTCGGCGGTGATGGGCGATGTGATGGACGTGGCACGCGGCACGCGGCTGTCGACCTTCGGCGCCCCGGCCTCGAGCCTGCTGCGGGCGGTCCCGGCCAAGGCGACCACCCCCGCACCCTATTACCTGCGCATGGCGCTGGCCGACCGGCCCGGCGCGCTCGCCAAGGTCGCCGCGGCGCTCGGCGAGGCGGGTGTGTCGATCAACCGCCTGCGCCAGTACGGCCAGTCCGCCACCGCCGACACCGCCCCGGTGCTGATCGTCACCCACAAGACCACCCGCGAAGCGCTCGATTCGGCGCTGGCTGCCATGGCCGCCACCGGTGTGGTGCATGGCACCCCGGTGGCGCTGCGCATCGAGGCGGTCTGAGGCGCGCGCCGCGCCTGCTTTGCCCCCTTCCGGCATCTCTCCGTCCCCGCGCCGTGCTGCGCGGGGACGGTTAGCGCCAGCGGCCTTGCCCTCGTCGGACCGCGCGCGCTACACCCTTTCCAAGCGTCAAATTTTTCAAGGAAGTCTCCATGTCCGCTCCCGTCGATTTCAATGACCGTATGCTTTCGCTGGGCCTCGCCCGGGTCGCCGAACAGGCCGCCATCGCCTCTGCCAGCCTGATCGGCCGCGGCGACGAGAAAGCCGCGGACCAGGCTGCGGTCAACGCCATGCGCGAACAGCTCAACCTGCTGGATATCGCGGGCGTCGTGGTGATCGGCGAGGGCGAGCGCGACGAGGCACCGATGCTCTACATCGGCGAGGAAGTGGGCACCGGCAACGGCCCGGGCGTCGACATTGCGCTCGACCCGCTCGAGGGCACCACGCTGACCGCCAAGGACATGCCGAACGCGCTGACCGTGATCGCCATGGGTCCGCGCGGCTCGATGCTGCACGCGCCCGACGTCTACATGGACAAGCTGGCGATCGGTCCGGGCTTCGCCGAGGGCGTGGTGACGCTCGACATGACCCCCTCCGAGCGCGTCGCGGCGCTGGCCGAGGCCAAGGGTTGCGCGATGACCGACATCACCGTCTGCATCCTCGAGCGTCCGCGCCACGAGGAGCTGATCGCCGAGGTCCGCGCCACCGGCGCCGGCATCCGGCTGATCACCGACGGCGACGTCGCCGGCGTGATGCATTGCGCCGAGCCCGACATCACCGGCATCGACATGTACATGGGCTCGGGCGGCGCGCCCGAGGGTGTGCTCGCGGCGGCGGCACTGAAGTGCATGGGCGGCCAGATGTACGGCCGTCTGCTGTTCCGCAACGACGACGAGCGCGGCCGCGCCGCCAAGGCCGGCATCACCGATCTCGACAAGATCTACGCCCGCGACGAGCTGGTCACCGCCGACGTGATCTTCGCGGCCACCGGGGTGACCAACGGCTCGATTCTCTCGGGCATCAAGCGCTCGCCGGGCTGGATCGAGACCGAGACCATCCTGATGCGTTCGAAGACCGGCTCGGTGCGCCGCGTGCAGTACCGCAACCCCTTCGAGGGCTGATCGCCGGGCGGCTGACGCTGGATTTGCGGCTTTGGAAAGTGAAGGAGGGGCTCGCATCGCGCGGGCCCCTTCCGCGTTTCCCGGCCCCCGCGTCCTGTCTTTGCAGATAGGCAGATTGTGCGCTCTGCGCACGCGCGGCGCCGGGCAGGGGAGGCCCGTTCCGTTCCGCGCCGTTTCACGCTAGGAGGGGGCGGTTCGAGGCAAAGAAGAAACGCGAGGGGCGCATGAGCTATCTGGGTGTGGAGCAGTCGCTGACCGGGCGGCGCTGGGTCGGTCCGGCGGTCGAGGTCGAGCGGCAGGCCGAGGCGCTGGCGCAGGCCACCCACCTGCCGCGGCCGCTCTGCGCGGTGCTGGCGCGGCTCGGCGTGCCTGGCGAGGAAGTGCCGGGGTTCCTCGATCCCAAGCTGCGCGACCTGATGCCCGACCCACGGGTGATGCGCGACATGGAAAAAGCGTCTGGCCGCATCCTGCAGGCGGTGCGCGGCCGCGAGCGCATCGCCATCTTCGCCGATTACGACGTCGACGGCGGAAGCTCGGCGGCGCTGCTGATCGACTGGCTGCGCCAGCTCGGCCTCGAGGCGACGCTCTACGTGCCCGACCGCATCGACGAGGGTTACGGCCCCAACGTGCCCGCCATGCAGCAGCTCGCTGCGGCGCACGACCTGATCATCTGCGTCGACTGCGGCACGCTCTCGCACGACCCCATCGCCGCGGCCTCGGGCGCGGATGTGGTGGTGCTCGATCACCACCTCGGCGGCGAGACGCTGCCCGACTGCGTCGCCGTCGTGAACCCCAACCGGCAGGACGAGGACGGCGCGCTGGCGCATCTCTGCGCGGCTGCCGTGGTCTTCATGGTGCTGGTCGACTGCGGGCGGCAGATCCGCGAGGCCGGGGCCAAGGGCCCGGACCTCATGTCGCTGCTCGATCTCGTGGCGCTGGCCACCGTTGCCGACGTGGCGCCCCTGCGCGGGGTGAACCGTGCTTTCGTCCGCTCGGGGCTGCAGGTCATGGCGCGGCGCGCGCGGCCCGGCCTGGTGGCGCTGTCGGACGTGGCGCGGCTCGATACCGCGCCGAGCTCCTACCACCTGGGCTACGTGCTGGGGCCGCGGATCAACGCCGGCGGGCGGATCGGCCAGGCCGACCTGGGCGCGCGGCTGCTCGCCACCCGCGACCGGCACGAGGCAGAGGCGCTGGCCGAGCGGCTCGACAAGCTGAACTCCGAGCGGCGCGAGGTCGAGGAGGCCGTGCGCGCCTCGGCGATCGCCCAGGCCGAGGACCGCGGCCTCGACGCGCCGCTGGTCTGGGCGGCGGGCGAGGGCTGGCATCCGGGCGTGGTGGGCATCGTCGCCTCGCGCCTCAAGGAGATGACCAACCGCCCCTCCGTCGTCATCGGCTTCGAGGGCGGCGAGGGCAAGGGTTCGGGCCGCTCGGTCTCGGGTGTCGATCTGGGCGCGAGCATCCAGAAGCTCGCCGCCGAGGGGCTGCTGATCAAGGGCGGCGGGCACAAGATGGCCGCGGGTCTCACCGTGGCCGAGGACAAGCTGGAACCGGCGATGGCGCGTCTTGCCGAGCTTCTCGCAAAGCAGGGCGCGGGGCAGGGCGGCGCGGCCGACCTGCGGCTCGACGGGCTGATGATGCCAGGGGTGGCCAGCACCGACCTCTGCGATCGGCTGGAACAGGCGGGGCCGTTCGGTGCGGGGGCGCCGGGTCCGCGCTTTGCCATGCCCGACGCGCAGATCCTCTTTGCCAAGGAGGTCGGGACCGGGCACCTCAAGATCACCGCCGGCGACGGGCTCGGGGCGAAGATCGACGCCATCTGCTTTGGTGCCTTCGACACGCCGATGGGCCAGGCACTGAGCCAGCACAAGGGCGGACGATTCCACCTCGCCGGGCGCTTCGAGATCAACGAGTGGAACGGGCGGCGCTCGGTGCAGATGCGCCTGGAGGATGCTGCGCCTGCCGCTGGGTAATCGGATTCGCCCCGGCATTTATTATTATATATCAGTGGTTTGAGAAAAAGTCACGGATGGGTGAAAAAACCGCAAAATTCCGCTTGCAAGGGGTCGGAGCTTTGACTAGAACGCCCCTCACCAGCCGGCACGGCCCGTTCGTCTATCGGTTAGGACGCCAGGTTTTCAACCTGGAAAGAGGGGTTCGATTCCCCTACGGGCTGCCACTGGTTTTGTTTCTGTCCCCGCGGGGACAGGCAAAACCGGGGTCAGAGACCGGGTCAGCTGGGGTTCATGAGGTTCGCAACAACCTCTCCATCGGGTCGAAAGTTTCGGTGGTCGCGTTGCAATGGCCCGTTCGTCTATCGGTTAGGACGCCAGGTTTTCAACCTGGAAAGAGGGGTTCGATTCCCCTACGGGCTGCCATTTCTCTCAATACAGCATGAACAAGGCCAGCGATTGGCACCGCCAAGGGCACGCGCGTTTCGCGGGCCATTTTCGCGTTTCCGGCTTGGCCTTGGTAACCGTGCAAACCGCTGTCCCCGCAGGGACAGCGAATTGTTCCGGCTGCGCTCAGGACTTGACCTTGTGCCGCCGCCGCACGCTGCCGGGACGGCCGGGCAGGGCGAGCTTTGCGTCGTTGCGGGCCTGCTGCGACACCACCTTGCCCTTGGATATCACGCAAAGCCGATCGGGCCGCAGCCGCAGCGCCTCGACGGGATCCCCCGCATCCAGAACCACCAACGAGGCCATGTTGCCCTCGGCCAGACCGTAGTCCTCCAGATGCAGGATCTTGGCGTTCTCCTCGGTCACCATGGTGAAGCAGCGGGCCATCTCCTGCGGCGAGGTCATCTGCGCCACGTGCAGCCCCATGAAGGCGACGTCGAGCATGTCGCCGGTGCCGAGCGAGTACCACGGGTCGCGCACGCGGTCCTGCCCCCAGCCGACGCGAATGCCCATGGCCTGCATCTCCTTGACCCGGGTGAGGCCCCGGCGCTTGGGGTAGGTATCATGCCGCCCCTGCAAGGTGATGTTGATCAGCGGGTTGGGAATGGCGGAGATTTCCGCTTCCGCGATCAGCGGTAGCAGCTTTGACACGTAATAGTTGTCCATGGAGTGCATCGAGGTGAGGTGGCTGCCGGCGACGCGCCCCTGCAGCCCGAGCCGCTGGGTCTCGAAAGCCAGCGCCTCGATGTGACGCGACAGGGGGTCGTCGGTCTCGTCGCAATGGATGTCGACCAGCAGGCCGCGCTCGGCGGCGATCTCGCAAAGCTCCTTCAGCGATGCGGCGCCGTCCGCCATGGTCCGCTCGAAATGGGGGATGCCGCCGACCACGCCGACGCCCATGTCGAGCGCGCGGATCAGGTTCTCGCGCCCCGTGGGACTGCGTAGGAAGCCGTCCTGAGGGAAGGCGACGAACTGCAGGTCAAGGTAGGGTTTTACCCGCTCCTGCACCTCGAGCATGGCGGTGACGGTGTTGAGGTGATCGGGCGTGGTGTCCACATGGCTGCGGATCGCCAGCAGGCCCAGAGAGACGGCCCAGTCGCAATATTCCAGCGCGCGGCTGACCATTTCGTCGACCGTCGCCTCTTCGCGCAGCTCGCCCCAGAGGTTGATGCCCTCGAGCAGGGTGCCCGAGGCATTGATCCGCGGGGTGCCGTAGCTGAGCGTCGCATCCATGTGGAAATGCGGATCGACGAAGGGCGGCGAGACGAGGTCGCCCGCCGCGTCGATGGTCTCGCCCGCCATGGAGCCGGTCAGGTCGCCGATGGCGGTGATCCGGCCCTTGGTGATGCCGATGTCGGCAATGGTGCCGTCCGGCAGGGTGCCGCCGGTGACGAGGATGTCGAAAGTGGCCATTCAGCGCTCTCCGCGGTTGAAGGGGGTCATCAGTGCCGCGGGCACCTCGGCCCGGCGCGACATGAGGATGAGGGCGAGGATCGACAGCACGTAGGGGATCATCAGGAAGACCTGATACGGCACGAGCTGTCCCATGGGCGTCTGCTGAAGACGGATTTGCAGCGCGTCGAAGCCGGCGAAGAGCAGCGCGCCGAGGAGCGCCTTGCCCGGCTTCCACGCGCCGAAGACCACCAGCGCGATGCAGATCCAGCCGCGGCCGTTGACCATCTCGAAGAAGAAGGACGAGAAGGCCGACATGGTCAGGAAGGCGCCGCCGACGGCCATCAGGCCCGAGCCGACGACGACCGCGCCCATGCGGATCGCAGTGACAGAGAGGCCCTGTGCTTCGACCGCCTGCGGGCTCTCGCCTGCCGCGCGTACCGCGAGGCCGAGCGGCGTGCGGTAGAGCACCAACGCCACGACGGCCACGCAACCGAAGGCCGCCCACGTGAGCGCGGTCTGCGAAAAGAGCGCCTGCCCGAGCCAGGGGATGTCCGAGAGCCCCGGGATGTGCAGCGGCTGGAAGGGCGTGATGCGCGGCGGGCTGGTGACCTCGGGCAGGGCAAGGCGGTAGGCGTAATAGGCCGAGGATGTGGCCAGCATGGTGATGCCGAGCCCGACGACGTGCTGCGACAGGCCGAAGGGCACCGTCAGCAGCGCGTGGAGCGCACCAAAGGCCATGCCCGCCAGCAGCGCCACCAGCACCCCGGGCCAGAGCCCGAGCCCCGCGTAGACCGCCATCCAGCCGGCGAAGGCGCCGAAGACCATGATGCCCTCGATGCCGAGGTTCAGAACGCCGGCGCGCTCGCAGATCAGCTCTCCGAGCGTGGCGAAGATCAGCGGGGAGGCGATGCGCAGCACCGCGGCCCAGAAGCTGGCGGAGAGGAGGATATCGGCGATCTCGGTCATCCGCGCACCACCCGGAACTTTGTCAGAAGGATCGCCAGCACCATGAACAGCAGCGCGGCGGCCAAGAGGATGTCGGCGATATAGGTCGGGACCTCTGCGGCGCGCGACATGCTGTCGGCGCCGACGAAGATCCCCGCCACGAAGAGTGCCGAGACGATGACCCCAAGCGGGTGCAAGAGCGCCAGCATGGCGACGACGATGCCGGTGTAGCCGAAGCCGGGCGACAGATCGGCGGTGAGGTTGCCCTTCAGCCCTGCCACCTCGGAAAAGCCCGCCAGCGCCGCGAGCCCGCCGGAGATCAGCGCGGTCTTGACCAGCACCCTGCCGACCGGAATGCCGGCAAAGCGCGCCGCCTCGGGGTTGAGGCCGGTGGCGCGGATCTCGTAGCCGAGGGTGGTGCGGGTCTGCAGGACCCAGACGGCCGCCGCCGAGATCAGCGCCAGACCAAACCCCCAGTGCAGCCGCAGCCCCTCGACGATCCGCGGCAGGCGGGCATCGCGCGGCAGGGCCGGGGACTTCGGCCAGCCCATGCCCATCGGGTCCTTCAGCGGGCCCTCGAGCAGGTAGGAGATGAACAGCGCCATGATGAAGTTGAGCAGCAAGGTGGTGACCACCTCGTCGACACCGAGCCGGGTCTTCAGCAGCACCGGCCCGAGCAGCACCAGCGCGCCCGCGAGCACCGCGCCGAGTGCCATCAGCGGCAGGGCGAGCGGGCCGGGCAGGCCGAATTGCGTGCCGATGATCACGGTGAGAAGCGCGCCGGCGTAAAGCTGCGCCTCGGCGCCGATGTTCCAGAGCTTGGCACGGAAGGCAACCGAGACGGCGAGGCCGGTGAAAATGAGCGGCGTGGCGCGATTGAGCGTCTCAAGAAGCGCGAACTTCGAGCCGGCGGCGCCGCGGGCGATGAGGCCAAGCGTGGCGAGCGGGTCGGCCCCGGCGATGAGGGCCAGCCCCATGGCGACGAGCACCGTGGCGCCGAGCGCCAATGCGGGCAGGCCAAATCTGCGGGCCGGCGAGGGGGCGGGTATCGGATCAAGGCGCATGGGGGGCTCTGGCGGGCTGTGACTCTGCCCCGCGTGCGGCGCAGGTGGAGGGCGCGGGATGTGCGTACTTGCTAGGAGAAGAAGGACGGAGGGAGCCTGTGAGGTCAGGGCGCAGTTCAGGCGGCATCGTCGAACCCCTGTCCAGCCATCCATTGGCCCAGTTCGGCGGGGGTCTTGCTGCCGCGCGGGAACTCCGGAGAGAGGCGACCTTCGCAGATCACCCGGACCACGTCGGAGAGGGTCAGCACCTCGTCGAGATCCTCTGAGATCAGCAGCACGGCGGCGCCGGCGTCGCGGGCGGCGATGAGACGCTCCTGCACGTAGGTGACCGCGCCGATGTCGAGGCCCCGCACGGGCTGGTTGGCGAGGATGATCATGGGCTGGGCTTCGAGCACCCGGCCAAGAATGAGCTTTTGCATGTTGCCGCCCGAGAGCAGGCGGATGCGGGTTTCGGGGCCGGGGCAGCGGACGTCGTAGGTCTTGATGATCCCTTCGGCGGCGCGGCGGGCGGCGGACCAGTCCATCCAGCCGCGGCGCGCCACGGGAGACTCAGCGTAGCGCTCGAGCACGGCGTTCTCGGTGAGGGTGAAATCGGCGATGGTGCCGGTCCTGTGACGGTCCTCGGGGATGCGGCCGATGCGGGCGTCGAGCGCGCCTCGGGGGGTCCAGTCCGTGATCTGCTTGCCCGCCAGTTCCATGATCCCCGCGCTGGGCGCCTCGAGGCCCGAGAGCAGATCGGCGAGCGCGCCCTGGCCATTGCCGGAGACCCCGGCGAGGCCGAGGATCTGCCCGGCCTTCAGCTCGAGGTCGACGCCGCGCAGCCCGGTGCGGTTGCCGCGGGCGGGGGTGGAGACCTGTTTGAGCTGCAGAAGCGTCGCGCCGGGGCGGGCTTCGGCGGGGGCGGGCGGGGTGATTTCGGCGCCGACCATCATCTCGGCGAGCTGGTGGCGGTCGGTCTCGGCGGTCGCCACCTCGCCGACGAGCTTGCCATGGCGCAGGACCAGCACGCGTGACGAGACTGCCATGACCTCGTGCAGCTTGTGCGAGATGAAGATCACCGAAAGCCCCCGCGCCACCGCCTTGCGCAGCGTTTCGAAGAGCGCGTCGCTTTCCTGCGGGGTGAGCACGGCGGTGGGCTCGTCGAGGATGAGGATGCGGGCGTCGCGGTAGAGGGCCTTGAGGATCTCGACCCGCTGCCGCTCGCCCACCGAGAGGGTCGCGACGCGCGCGTCGGGGTGCACCGCAAGGCCGAAATCGCGGGAGAGCTGCTGCACCCGCCGCCGGGCCGCCGCGCGGCCGAGGCCGGGCGACCAGAGCGAACGGGTGCCGAGCAGGATGTTCTCGAGCATGGTCATATTGCCGGCGAGGGTGAAATGCTGGTGCACCATGCCCACGCCCGCCGCCAGCGCCGCGCCGGGCAGGCCGGGGGGCAGGGGCTGGCCGAAGACTTCGACGCTGCCCGCGTCGGCGGTGTAATGGCCGAAGAGGATGTTCATCAGGGTGGTCTTGCCGGCGCCGTTCTCGCCGAGCAGCGCCACGACCTCGCCGCGCGCCAGCGTAAAACTGATGGCGTCATTGGCGGTCAGCGCGCCGAAGCGCTTGGTGATGCCGGAAAGGCGCAGGACGATGTCCTGCGCCTCCTTGGTCCTGGTCATTGCCGGGTCCTCAGCCGCGCCCTCACGAGGACTTGGGCTCTTCGTCGTTGATCTCGACGGTAAAGGAGCCGTCCTTGATCGCCGCTTCCTTCTCGGCCACCAGATCAAGCGCCTCCTGCGGGACCTTGCCCTCGAAGGTGCCGAGCGGGGCGAGCGCGCAGCCGCCCTCCTTCATGAACGAATAGATGCCGTAGTTCTCGGCAGAGAAACTGCCGCTCGCCACCTTCTCCAGCGCCGCCGCCAGCGTCGGGCCGAAGTCCCAGAGCGCCGAGGCGACCACGGTGTCGGGGTAGTCGGCCTGCGTGTCGATGACGTTGCCGATCGCCAGCACGCCCTTTTCCTGCGCCGCGTCCGACACGCCGAAGCGCTCGGCGTAGAGCATGTCGGCGCCGTTTTCGATCATCGCGAAGGCGGTTTCCTTGGCCTTGGGCGGGTCGAACCAGGAGCCGATGAAGCTGACCTGGAAGGTCGCCTCGGGTTTGACCTCGCGCACGCCGGCCATGAAGGCGTGCATGAGGCGGTTCACCTCGGGGATCGGGAAGCCGCCGACCATGCCGATGTTGCCGGTCTCGCTCATCGCGCCGGCGATGATGCCCGACAGGTACGAGGCATCCTGGATGTAATTGTCGAAAACGCCGAGGTTGGGGTAGGCCTCGTCGGGCAGGAAGGATGAACCCAGCAGGAAGGCCGTGTCCGGGTAGTCGAGCACGACCTCGCGGGCCTCCTGCTCGACGCCGAAGATCTCGCCGACAATGAGCTGCGCGCCGCTCTCGGCATATTCACGCATGACGCGGGGGTAGTCGGTGTTGGCGGTGTTCTCGGAGTAGGTGTAGCTGATCAGCCCCGCCGCCTTGGCCGCTTCGGCGGCGACGTGGATGCGGCTCACCCATTGCTGCTCGACCGGCACGGTGTAGATGCCGGCGACGCTGATCGGCTCCTGCGCCATCAGCTTGCCCGCGAGCCCGGTGCTGGCGAGCGCGGCGAGCCCGCCCGTGGTTTTCAGCAGTCCGCGCCGGGTCAGCCTCCCGGCCATTGTGTCGATTGCCATCCGTCTGTCCTTTTCCATCCCTGTGGGTGTTTTGTGAATTTTTTACCAAGCGGTAAGGAATGCGCCGATTCGTGGCAATTGCCCGCGCCGCTGGAGGGGGGATTTTTGCCCAAGCGGCAGGCAGAGGCGGGGCAGATGCCTAGGCAGCGGGCATTCTTCCGGGGGTGGCGACCGGGCGTAAGGGGGGCGCTGCGCCACTTCGCTGCGCGGGCTCTCCGGGATTTCTGCGCCCCGAACAAAGGGGACGGGACGAAAGCGGGGAATGTCGCGCGGATCGGAGGCGTTGGCGCGAACAGGCTTGTCAGGCGGACCGGGGCTGCGCACCCTTGGGCGAGAGTGGGCGCGCGGCGCCGGGAAAGGAGTTCGCATGAGTCTTTTCGCCGATTTGCTCAGCACGATCTTTGACCGCCGCGCCGGGGCGGTGCCGCGGCTCCGGCGTGATCCGCGGGCGCTGCCGGAACTGGTGACGGAGCTCCTGGAGGCGCGCAGCGAGACCGTCGCCGCGACGCTGGCGCGGCACGTGCTGCAGCGCTACGACGGCATGTCCGGCGAGGAGAAGCTCGCCGCCTTCCACGGGCTCGCCGCGCTCAATGTCGATGCCGAGTCGGTGCGGGGCGCACTCGCGGCCTATGAGGCCGAACCCTCGGGGCGCAGCTACCGCGCCTTCATGGCCGCCGCCGAGCCGCCGCGGGCCGAGCTTCTGCGTCGGCTCAACATGGTGCCCGGGGCGACCGAGCGGCTGGTGCGCATGCGCGCCGATCTGCTGCGGCAGGGCCATGGCGAGCCCGAGCTCGAGGCACTGGATGAGGATTTCCGGCATCTGTTCAAGAGCTGGTTCAACCGGGGGTTTCTGGTGCTGCGGCCAATCAGCTGGGAGAGCCCGGCGCATGTGCTCGAAAAGATCATCGCCTACGAGGCGGTGCATGCGATCCAGAGCTGGGCCGACCTGCGCCGCCGGCTCGCGCCGCCCGACCGGCGCTGCTTTGCCTTCTTCCATCCCGCGATGCCCGACGAGCCGCTGATCTTTGTCGAAGTGGCGCTGACCCGCGGCGTGCCGGGCTCGATCCAGGCCTTGCTCGAGGAGGGGCGCGTGCCGCTGGAGGAAGCCGGTGCCGATACCGCGGTGTTCTACTCGATCTCCAACTGCCAGCCGGGGCTGGCGGGGATTTCCTTTGGCAATTCGCTGATCAAGCAGGTGGCCTCGGATCTCGCCAGCACCCTGCCGGGGCTGAAGACCTTCGTGACGCTGTCGCCGATCCCCGGGCTGGTGCGCTGGCTGGAAGAGCAGGGGGTGGCCTACGATCCGCAGGATACCAAGCGCATGACCCAGCTCGCGGCGCATTACCTGCTGACCGCCAAGCGCGGCGACGGTCGGCCCCGCGATCCGGTGGCGCGCTTCCATCTCGGCAATGGCGCCATGGTGCAGGCGGTGCACGCGGGGGCCGACTTATCGGAAAACGGCGTGCGGCAGTCGGGTGGGGCGATGGTCAACTATCTCTACGATCTGTCGAAGGTCGAGCAGTACCACGACCGCTTTGCCGAGAGCGGCGAGGTGATCGCCTCGGGGCCGGTGAAATCGCTGTCGGCGGGGCGGGAGAAAGCGCAAGCGTGAACGGGCTTGCGCTGTGGGCCTAAATCGGGAATATTTCTCTTTATAGAGAGAATCCCGGAGACTCCCCTATGGATGCCCTGTCGGAAAAAACCCTGCCCGCGCCCTCGGGCGATCTGACCGCGCGGCTGGCGCGGCGCCTTGCGGCGCTGCGCGCCGAGGCCGGGCTGACGCTCGACCAGCTGGCCGAGCGCAGCGGCATCTCGCGGGCCGCCCTGTCGCGCTTCGAGAAGGGTGAGACCAGCCCCACCGCCGAGGTGCTGGGCAAGCTGTGCCTGGCCTACGGGCTCAGCATGTCGCGGCTGATGGCCATGGTGGAGGAGGGGTTCACCGCGCATGTCCCCGCCCCCGAGCAGCCGGAATGGAGCGACGAAGCCACCGGCTTCACCCGCCGGGTGATCTCGCCCGCCGCCACGGGGCTTGCCGCCGAGATGCTGCGCTGCGGGCTGCAGCCGGGGGCGGAGATCGCCTATGACGCCGCGCCGGTGCCGGGGCTCGAGCATCACCTGCACGTGCTGTCCGGCAAGCTGCGGGTCGAGGTCGAGGGGGTGGCCCATGATCTGGTAGCGGGCGACACGCTGCGCTACCGGCTGGAGGGGCCGACGCGCTTCACCGCGCTCAGCAAGAAGAAACCGGCGCTATACGTGCTGGTGCTGGTGACGCCATGATCCGCGAGATTCCCGCATCCGAGATTCGCGCCCATTTGCGGGAACTGGCGGATATCCTCGCCGCCTGCGTGGCGGACGGGGCGAGCGTCGGCTTCGTGATGCCCTTTGGTATGTATGAGGCGCTGCGCTTCTGGGAGGGACTCATTCCCGAAATCGAGAGCGGCGGGCGGGTCCTCTTTGGCGCCTTCGACGGAGAGCGCATGGTCGGCACGGTCTCGCTGGCGCTGGCGGGGATGCCGAACCAGACGCACCGGGCGGAGATCTCGAAGATGCTGGTGCATCCCGAGTACCGCCGCCGGGGGCTGGCGCGGGGGCTGGTTGCGGCGCTGCTTGACCGGGCCGAGGGGCTGGGGCGCGATCTGATCACGCTCGACACGCGCACCGGGGACGCGGCGCAGCAGCTTTATGCGTCCTGCGGGTTTCTGCCGGCAGGGGAGATTCCGGAGTACGCGCTGGCGCCCGAGGGCACGGCGCGGCGCGATGCAACGCTCTTCATGTACCGGCTGGGGGTGCGGGCGGCCTAGCGCCTCCGGCTCAGCAGTTCGGCACGTTCACCGCGAGGCCGCCGAGCGAGGTTTCCTTGTATTCGTGCCCCATGTCGCGACCGGTCTGGCGCATGGTTTCGATGCAGGCGTCGAGCGACACGAGATGCGTGCCGTCGCCGCGCATTGAAAGCGAGGCCGCCGAGACCGCCTTGATCGCGCCGAGGCCGTTGCGCTCGATGCAGGGGACCTGCACGAGGCCCTTCACCGGATCGCAGGTCATGCCGAGGTGATGCTCGAGCGCGATCTCGGCGGCGTTCTCGATCTGCGCGGGGGTGCCGCCCATGACGGCGCAGAGCCCGGCGGCGGCCATCGCCGAGGCGCTGCCGACCTCGGCCTGACAGCCTGCCTCAGCGCCGGAGATTGACGCGTTGTACTTCACAAGCCCGCCGATGGCCGCGGCAGTGAGCAGGAACTCGGGGATGCGGGCGGAGGTCGCGCCGGGCACGAAGTCGAGCCAGTAGCGCATGACCGCGGGCACCACCCCGGCGGCACCGTTGGTCGGCGCGGTGACCACCTGTCCGCCGGCGGCGTTTTCCTCGTTCACCGCCATCGCGTAGCAGCTCATCCAGTCGTTGATCACATGCGGCGCGGTGAGGTTGCGGCCGCGTTCGGCCTGCAGCTGCTCGTGGATGTTGCCGGCGCGGCGCTTGACGTTGAGCCCGCCCGGAAGGATGCCGCCGCCCTCGAGGCCGCGGTCGAGGCAATTCATCATCACCTCGGAGATGCGCAGAAGCCCGGCGTCAAGCTCGGCGGCGGGGCGGCGTGAAAGCTCGTTGCGGCGCTTCATCTCGGCGATGCCGAGGCCCGAGGTCTCGGCCATTGCCAGCATCTCGGCGGCGCTCTTGAAAGGGAAGGGCACGGCGGGGCCGTGGTCCTTGTCATTCCCCGAGGCGAGCTCGTCCTCGGTCAGCACGAAACCGCCGCCGACGGAGTAATAGGTTTCCTGCAGGATGACGTCGCCTTGCGCGTCGGTGGCCATGAGGATCATGCCGTTGGCATGGCCGGGCAGGGCGCGGTCGTAGTCGAAGCGCAGGTCGGTCTTCGGCGAGAACTTCAGCGGCGCGAGGCCCTCGGGGTGGACCATGCCGGTCTTGTCGATCTCGGCCAGCGCCGCTTCGGCGGCCTCGGCGTCGTAGCTTTCAGGCTCGAAGCCGGCGAGCCCGAGGATGGTGGCGCGGTCGGTGGCATGGCCGACGCCGGTGAAGGCCAGCGAGCCGTGCAGCGATCCGCGCAGACCGGTGGCGGCGAAAGGCGCGGCGCGCAGCCGGTCGAGAAACCGCGCGGCGGCCACCATCGGCCCCATGGTGTGCGAGGACGACGGGCCGATGCCGACCTTGAACATCTCGAACACGGAAAGAAACATGAAGGGCCTCGACTCTGCGCTGGGGTTGCGCCGGACCCTAGACTCTCTCGTCGCCGGATCACATGGAGAATTGCGGCATTTCAGCGAAGGAAAACGCTGCGGCGGTCCGGGAGTTTTGCCTATCGCCGCCGCGCGCGATCATCCTATAAGCGCCGCGACATCCGAAAAAGGGGAATCGCAGCGATGACCGCAGAGCTCTCGCCGACCGATATTGCAAAATTCGTGGCCTCCCGCCGCGCCGCCGATTTCGTCGAGGACGGCATGCGCGTCGGTCTCGGCACCGGATCGACCGCCGCCTGGCTGGTGAAATACCTTGGCCGCCGGGTGCGCGACGAGGGTCTGAAGATCCGCGCCGTGCCGACCTCGACCCGCACCGCCGAGTTGGCGCGGCAGGTCGGCATCGAGGTGATCAGCCTCGACGAAGCGGGCTGGCTGGATCTCACCATCGACGGCGCCGACGAGTTCGACCCCAATCTCAACCTGATCAAGGGCGGCGGCGGCGCGCACCTGCAGGAGAAGATCGTGGCCAGCGCCTCGGACCAGATGATCGTCATAGCCGATGCGGCCAAGGACGTGGCGACGCTCGGGGCCTTCCCGCTGCCGCTGGAAGTGATCCGCTTCGGCGGTGCTTCGACCCGCACGCTGGTCGAGCGGGTGCTTGCGGAGATGGACGTCGAGGGCCGCGAGACGACGCTGCGCATGGCCGGGGACGCGCCCTTCCTCACCGACGAGGGCAACCACGTGCTCGACCTGCACCTCAAGCGGATCGGTGACGCGCGGGCGCTGTCGCTGGCGCTGAACCAGATCCCCGGCGTGGTGGAGAACGGGCTCTTCCTCGGCATCTGCAACAAGGTGGTGATCGGTTTCGAAGACGGACGGGCCGAGCTGCGCGACGGCGCGAGCGGTGACGTCAGCGTGACCGAGGTCGACCTGGGCGAGGCGGCGGGGCTCTAAGGGCGCTGCCGCTCGCACGGATGAGAGGCCGCCCGTTTGGGCGGCCTTTTTTTCGCGTGGCGCGGCAAGATCGAACCGCCCGGAATCATCGCACGGACTCAAGGCCAAGAGCCGCCGCCTCTGGCCTTCCGCGGCGGCCTGTGGTCTATCTCTTGGCCAACTGACCAAGAGGCGAGCCATGAGCGATTTTGACTACGATCTTTTTGTCATCGGCGGTGGCTCCGGTGGCGTTCGGGCGGCGCGCGTGGCCGCCGGCGAGGCAGGGGCCAAGGTGGCCCTGGCCGAGGAAGACCGCTATGGCGGCACCTGCGTCATCCGCGGCTGCGTGCCCAAGAAGCTGATGGTCTTCGCGTCGGAATACGGCACCGTCGCCGAGGACGCCAAGGGCTACGGCTGGAACATCGAGGCGGGCAGCTTCGACTGGGGCAACTTCCAGCAGCGGCTGAACGCAGAGCTCGACCGGCTCGAGGGCATCTATCGCAACCTGCTGAAGAACTCCGGCGTCACCTCCTATGACGCTCGGGCCAAGGTGAAGGACGCGCATACGGTCGAGCTGTCGAGCGGCGAGACGTTCACCGCGAAACATATCCTCATCGCCACCGGCGGCCGTCCGGTGCGCCCCGAGATCCCCAATGCGGAGCTGGGGCTGGTGTCGGATGACATCTTCCATCTCGAGACCCTGCCGAAGTCGATCCTGATCGTCGGCGGCGGCTATATCGCCTGCGAGTTTGCCTGCATTCTCAACGGGCTGGGCGTCGAGGTGACGCAATATTACCGTGGCGCGCAGATTCTGCGTGGCTTTGACGAGCAGGCGCGCGGGCTGATCGCCGAAAGCATGATCGAGAACGGCGTGCAGCTGCATTGCGGCACCGACATCGTCGAGATGCGCCGGGCCACCGACGAGGACCTCGAGGGCAAGTCCGAGGCAGGCGTCTCGATGGGGGCCTCGATGCAGGAGATGCTGGCCGACCACAGCGGCGGCACTCCGGGCGAGGGGCCGATCCTGGTCAAGGGCACCAACGGCGACACGAAGATCTACGATCAGGTCTTCTTTGCCACCGGCCGCGCGCCCAACACCGATGACATGGGTCTCGAGGAGGTCGGGGTGACGCTCGGCCGCAAGGGCGAGATCGTGGTGGATGACTACAGCGCAACCGCGGTGCCCTCGATCTACGCCATCGGCGACGTCACCGACCGGGTGAACCTGACGCCCGTGGCGATCCGCGAGGGCATGGCCTTTGTCGAGACCGTCTTCAAGGACAACCCCACCAAGGTCGATCACGAGCTGATCCCCTCGGCGGTCTTCACCCAGCCCGAGTTCGGCACCGTCGGCCTCTCGGAGGAAGACGCCGCCGAGCAGGAGCCGATCGAGGTCTATGCGACCTCCTTCCGTCCGATGCAGACGGCCTTTGCCGGGCGTCCCGACCGGGTGATGATGAAGCTCGTCGTCTCCAAGGAGACGCGCAAGGTGCTGGGCTGTCACATCGTCGCACCGAATGCGGGCGAGATGATCCAACTGGCGGGGATCGCGGTGAAGATGGGCGCCACCAAGGAAGATTTCGATCGCACCGTGGCGGTGCACCCCACCATGGCCGAAGAGATGGTCACCATGCGGAACCCTGTGCGCAGCGCTTGAATCCGCGCACTTAATGCACAGGTAGGGGAGACACGGACAAGTGAGTGAGAGGGAAGGAACCTAATGGCAGGACACGGCGGCGGCCCCTGGGGCGGCGGTGGCAATCAAGGCGGAGGCCGGCCCCCGAGCGGTGGCGGCGGCGGAAACGGGGGCAAGCGCCCCGAGGATCCGCAGATCCCCGAGATTGACGAGCTGATGAAGAAGGGCCAGGAGCGGCTGCGCGTGCTGATGGGCGGGCGCGGCGGCGGTGGTGGCACCGGTGGCACCAGCGGCGGCTCGGGTGGGCCGAAGCTGAACCGTGGCACCGTGGCCATCGCAGCGCTGGCGGCGATTGGCGTCTGGGCGTGGATGAGTTTCTACACCGTGCGTCCCGAGGAACAGTCGGTGGAACTTTTCCTCGGCAAGTACTCCTCGACCGGCAACCCCGGTTTGAACTTCGCGCCCTGGCCTTTCGTGACGCATGAGGTGGTCAACGTGACCTCCGAGCGTACCGAGACCATCGGCAATGGCCGCGACCCGGCGGACAGCCTGATGCTGACCACCGACGCGAACATCGTCGACATCGAGTTCCAGGTGGTCTGGAACATCAACGACCCGGCGAAACTGCTGTTCAACATCCGCGACCCGCAACTGACCGTTCAGGCGGTGTCGGAAGCGGTGATGCGCGAGATCATCGCGGCCAGCAACCTCGCGCCGATCCTCAACCGCGACCGCGGCATCATTGCCGATACCGCGCGCGAGCAGATCCAGGCGACGCTCGACGAGTACGAGAGCGGCATCAACATCGTGCGGATCAACCTCGACCAGGCCGACCCGCCGCGCGAGGTGATCGACGCCTTCCGCGAAGTGCAAGCCGCGGAGCAGGAACGTGACCGGCTCGAGCGCCAGGCAGACGCCTATGCCAACCGCGTCGTCGCCGAGGCCCGCGGTGAAGCCGCGCAGATCCGCGAGCAGGCCGAAGGCTACCGCGCCCGCGTGGTCAACGAGGCGCTGGGTGAAGCCAGCCGCTTCTCGGCCGTGCGCGAGGAATACGCCAAGGCGCCCGAGGTTACCCGCCGCCGTCTCTATATCGAGACGATGGAGAAGGTGCTGCGAGGCGTCGACAAGACCATCCTCGACGAGGGTCTGACCGGCGAGGGCGGCGTCGTGCCTTACCTGCCGCTGAACCAGCTCAACAGCTCGCGAACCACCACCGAGGGAGGCAACTGACATGCGCAAGTCGACCTATGTGCTGCCCGTCATCGTCGTCCTTGCGGTGATCGCCCTGTCGTCGATCTTCGTCGTGGACGAGCGCGAGAAGGCGCTGGTGATGCAGTTCGGCCAGATCAAATCGGTCAAGGAAGAGCCGGGACTGGCGTTCAAGATCCCGCTGATCCAGGAAGTGGTGAAATACGACGACCGCATCCTGTCGCTCGACACCGAGACCATCGAAGTCACGCCGTCGGATGACCGCCGCCTCGTGGTGGATGCCTTCGCGCGCTACCGCATCTCCGACGTGGTCCGCTTCCGGCAGGCCGTCGGCGTGGGCGGTCTGCGCACCGCCGAGGACCGTCTTTCCGGCATCCTCAACGCCCAGATCCGCGAAGTCCTGGGTGCCGATCAGGTGACCTCGGACGTGATCCTCTCGACGGATCGCCGCGGGCTTACCAACCGCATCCGCGACCAGGCACGCCAGCAGGCGCTGTCGCTGGGTCTCGACGTGGTGGACGTGCGTCTCAAGCAGACCAACCTGCCGTCGCAGAACCTCGATGCGACCTTCGCCCGGATGCGCGCCGAGCGCGAACGCGAAGCCGCCGACGAGATCGCCCGTGGCAACGAGGCCGCGCAGCGCGTGCGCGCGCTGGCCGACCGGACCGTGGTGGAAACCCAGTCGGAAGCCAACCGGGACGGCGACATCATCCGCGGTGAGGCCGACGCCGAGCGCAACGGCATCTTTGCCGAGGCCTATGGCGCGGACCCGGAGTTCTTTGCCTTCTACCGGTCGCTGCAGGCCTATGAGACATCGCTCGGTTCGGGCAATTCCTCGATGGTCATGACCCCGAAGGGTGAGTTCTTCGAGTACTTCAAGTCGCAAGGTGAGATCGACCTGCCGGCGGCGTCCGCCGCGCCCGCGGACGGCGCGGATGCCAGCCCCACCGGTTCGGGCAATGCAGAGACCAACGCCGAGGGTCCGGGCGCCACGGGTCCGGGCACCACGGGACCGAGCACTACGGGTTCGGGCGCCACGGGTGCCAGCGGAACCGCGACCGAGTGACGGTGACGGACATACTGACGGGGATCGCTCTGGTCCTCGTGATCGAGGGGCTGGTGTACGCACTGGCCCCTTCGCTTGTCGAGCGCATGCTCGAGGCTCTGCGGCAGATGCCGCTGGAGACACGCCGGACGCTCGGGCTGGTGACAATTATTACAGGCGTGCTCCTGCTTTGGATCGCGCGGCGTTTCGGCGGGTGACGCCCACGCATTGAGCTGTGGGCTACGCAGGGTTCGCGCCGGATTGCATTTCTGCACGGATGGTTTTTCACTCCCATGTCACATGGGCTTGAAAGCTTGAAACCTTTTCTTTGGTGGTCGGAAAAAGCTCCTATGTTACGCTTGTTCATGAGGAGGCAGAGTTGCCGCGCGGGGGCCGTGCAGCAGCCGCCGAACAGAAGGAGTTCCCTGTGAAACCACAAAACCTTGCAGTGACGGAGGGATCGAGCCCGGTGCGCCTGTTCTGGCTGGCCACCGTCTCGATGTTCATGATCGTCTCGCAAACGCTCATGGCCGAGGCGCAGAGTGCCCCGTCCAGCTTTGCACCGCTCGCCGAGCGGGTCAGCCCGGCGGTGGTGAACATCACCACCTCGACCATGGTCGCCGGACGCACCGGCCCGCAGGGCATCGTGCCCGAAGGCTCGCCTTTCGAGGATTTCTTCCGCGAGTTCCAGAACCCGAACGGCGGCCCCGATGGCGACCGCCCGCGCCGCTCGTCGGCGCTCGGCTCGGGCTTCGTGGTCTCGGAGGACGGCTACATCGTCACCAACAACCACGTCATCGAGGGCGCTGACGAGATCACCATCGAGTTCTTCTCCGGCAAGGAGCTGGACGCGACGCTGGTCGGCACCGACCCCAACACCGACATCGCCCTGCTGAAGGTCGAGGCAGACGAGCCGCTGCCCTTCGTGAAGTTCGGCAATTCGGACGACGCCAAGGTCGGCGACTGGGTCATGGCCATGGGCAACCCGCTGGGGCAGGGCTTCTCGGTCTCGGCCGGCATCGTCTCGGCCCGCAACCGTGCGCTTTCGGGCAGCTATGACGACTACATCCAGACCGACGCCGCCATCAACCGGGGCAACTCGGGCGGCCCGCTGTTCAACATGAACGGCGACGTGATCGGGGTGAACACCGCGATCCTCTCGCCCAACGGCGGCTCGATCGGCATCGGCTTCTCGATGGCGTCCAACGTGGTGACCAAGGTGGTCGACCAGCTCAAGCAGTTCGGCGAGACCCGTCGCGGCTGGCTGGGCGTGCGCATCCAGGACGTGACCCCGGACATGGCCGAGGCGCTTGGCCTTGCCAACGCCGAGGGTGCCATGGTCTCGGACGTGCCCGAGGGCCCTGCGATGGACGCCGGGATGAAGTCGGGTGACGTGATCGTTTCCTTCGACGGCAAGCCGGTCACCGACACCCGCCAGCTCGTGCGCATCGTCGGCAATACCGAGGTCGGCAAGTCGGTTCGCGTGGTGGTCAACCGCAACGGCAACACCGAGACGCTGCTGGTCACCCTCGGCCTGCGCGAGGACACCGCCGAAGCGGTCCCCGCCTCGCAAGAGCAAGCCACCCCCGAGTCCCCGGCAACGAAGGACCTCATGGGCCTGACGCTTTCGCCGCTCACCAGCGAGCTGCGCGGCGAACTGGGCCTCGCGGACAGCGCCAAGGGTCTTGCGGTGACCGATGTCGATCCCGCGTCGAAAGCCTACGAGAAGGGCCTGCGGTCGGGCGACGTGATCACCGAGGCCGGTCAGGCCGAGGTGCTGAGCATCGAGGACCTCGAGACCAAGATCACCGAAGCCAAGGATGCCGGCCGCAAGTCGATCCTGCTGCTGGTGCGCCGTGGCGGCGACCCGCGCTTCGTGGCGCTGACCTTCGAGGACAACTGAACCTCGGTTCCACAGGACCACTCATGAAATGGGGGCAGGGGAAACCTTGCCCCTTTTTCGTGCGGGCAGGTCGCGTTGCCGGGGCGATGGCCCGGCGCTGGGTCAGTGCAGCACCCGCCGCAGCCCCGCCTGCACCTTCAGAAGCGCCGGAAGATAGTCGCGCGCCAGTTCCTCGGGTTCGGCCTGCGTGGCGGGCAGCCCGGTGTTCAGCGCCGCCACCACCTGCCCGTGAACGTTGTAGAGCGGCACGGCGATGGAGCGCAGCCCCATCTCGACCTCCTGGTCGATGATCGCGAAGCCCTGGTCCCGAACCTGCGCGATGCGCGCGGCGATCTCTGCCGGATCGGTCAGCGCGCCCGGCGTGCGGGGGGTGAGGTCCGAGCGTTCGAGCAGCGCCAGCATCTCGGCCTCGGGCAGGGCAGCGAGCAGCACCCGCCCCATCGACGTGCAATGGGCGGGCAGCCGCGAGCCGGGCATCAGCCCGATGCTCATCACCCGGCGCTGCGCGGCGCGGGCGAGGTAGACGATCTCGGTCTCGTCGAGGATCGACACGCTGCTCGACTGGCCGATCTGCTCCGACAGCTGGTCGAGCCAGGGCTGCACCAGTTGCGGCAGGGGCAGGGCGGCCAGCGCGCCCATGCCGAGCCGCAAGATGCGCGGCGTGAGCTGGAAGAACTTGCCGTCGTAATCGGCATAGCCCAGCCGGTGCAGGGTCAGCAGGCAGCGCCGCGCGGTGGCGCGATCGAGCCCGGTCTTCTCGGCCACCTGCGCGATCGACAGCCGCGGGGTTTCGGCGCGGAAGCTTTCGATCACCTGCAGCCCCTTTGCCAAAGAGGCGATGAAATCGGTCGGTTTGTTCAACATGCGCACGATTTCTCGCGGGATGTGAACAAATGTCAAGATGCGCACGAAATGCGTGGCTCCTGTGAGGCCCAAGTCATATTTCAGGCGTCGAGGGCGATCCGCGCCCACAGGAGGATTTCATGGACAAGACCATCGCCAGCGCCGCGGAGGCCGTCTCGGCCATTCCCGACGGCGCGACCGTGATGATCGGCGGCTTCGGCGGCTCCGGCGCGCCGATCGAGCTGATCCACGCACTGATCGACCACGGCGCCAAGGACCTGACCGTCGTCAACAACAACGCCGGCAACGGCCATGTCGGGCTTGCGGCGCTGATCGAACAGAAGCGGGTGAAGAAGTTGATCTGCTCCTTCCCGCGGTCTGCCGACCCGCGGGTCTTTACCGAGGCCTACCTTGCCGGGGAGATCGAGCTTGAGTTGGTGCCGCAGGGCACGCTCGCCGAACGCATCCGGGCGGGCGGCGCGGGCATCCCCGCCTTCTACACCGCGACGAGCTACGGCACCGAGCTGGCCGAGGGCAAACCCACCGAGGAGTTCGAGGGCAAGCACTATGTCCGCGAGCGCTGGCTCAAGGCCGATTACGCGCTGATCAAGGCCGAGCTGGCCGATCCGCACGGCAACCTGACCTACCGGATGGCGGCGCGCAACTTCAACCCGGTGATGGCCATGGCCGCGACGCACACCATCGTGCAGGCGAGCAAAGTGGTCGAGCTGGGCGGGATCGATCCCGAGCACGTCATCACCCCGGGCATCTTCGTCGGCTCGGTGGTCGAGGTGGCAAAGCCCGCACAGGAAGAAGAGCTGAACCGGGCGGAGGCCGTCTACCCATGAGCGAGACCATGACCGACATCGACAGCATCAAGCTCAGCAACGCCCAGATCGCCTGGCGCGCGGCGCAGGACATCGAGGATGGCGCCTACGTCAACCTCGGCATCGGCTTCCCGGAAATGGTCGCCAAGTTCCAGCCCGAGGGCAAGCAGGCGATCTTCCACACCGAGAACGGCGTGCTCGACTTCGGCGAGGCGCCGAAGCCGGGCGAGGAGGACTGGGACTGCATCAACGCCGGCAAGAAGGCGATCACCATCAAGCCCGGCACGGCCTTCTTCCACCATGCCGACAGCTTTGCCATGGTGCGCGGCGGCCACCTCGATGTGGCCATCCTCGGCGCCTACGAGATCGCGCAGACCGGCGATCTTGCCAACTGGTCCACGGGCCGGGGCGGCGTGCCGGCCGTCGGCGGCGCGATGGATCTGGTGCAGAGCGCCAAGCGCGTGGCGGTGCTGACCGACCACGTGACCAAGAAGGGCGCGCCGAAGCTGGTCGCCAGCTGCACCCTGCCGCTGACCGGCGTGGGCTGCGTCACCCGCATCTACACCTCGCTGGCCGTGGTCGACGTGGAGGGCGGCAAGTTCGTCCTGCGCGAGAAGATCCCCGCCATTTCCTTTGACGAGCTGCAGGCCCTCACCGGTGCCCCGCTGCATGTCGAGGGCGAGGTCGCCGACCTGATCTGCCCGGAGCTCTGAGATGACCGACGCCTATATCTGTTCCTACATCCGCACGCCCATCGGCCGCTTCGGCGGCGCGCTCTCGTCGGTGCGCGCCGACGATCTGGGGGCCATCCCGCTGAAGGCGCTGATGGCCAAGCACGACATCGACTGGTCGGCGGTGGACGAGGTCTACTTTGGCTGCGCCAACCAGGCGGGCGAAGACAACCGCAACGTCGCGCGCATGTCGGCGCTGCTGGCGGGTCTGCCGGTCTCCGTGCCGGGCACCACGCTCAACCGCCTGTGCGGCTCGGGCATGGACGCGATCATCGCGGCGGCGCGCGCCATCAAGGCGGGCGAGATCGAGCTGGCGATCGCGGGCGGTGTCGAGAGCATGAGCCGCGCGCCCTTCGTCATGCCGAAGGCCACTTCGGCCTTTTCGCGCAATGCCGAGATCTACGATACGACCATCGGCTGGCGCTTCGTCAACAAGACGCTGAAGGCGCAATACGGCGTGGATAGCATGCCCGAGACCGGCGAGAACGTCGCCGAAGAGTTCGGCATCTCGCGCGAGGATCAGGACGCCTTCGCAATGCGCTCGCAGGAGAAGGCGGCTGCCGCGCAGGCCAATGGCCGTCTTGCGCAGGAGATCACCCCGGTGACCATCCCGCAGCGCAAGGGCGATCCGCTGGTCGTCGATACCGACGAGCACCCGCGCCAGACCTCGCTCGAGAAGCTGGCCAAGCTGCCGACGCCGTTCCGCGAGGGCGGGTCGGTGACTGCGGGCAACGCCTCGGGCGTGAACGACGGCGCCGCGGCGCTCATCGTCGCTTCAGAAGCGGCGGTGAAGGCGCACGGGCTGACACCGATCGCGCGCATCCTTGGCGGGGCCACGGCGGGTGTCGAGCCGCGCATCATGGGCTTCGGTCCTGCGCCGGCCTCGAAGAAGCTGATGGCGCGGCTTGGGCTGACGCAGGACGCCTTCGACGTGATCGAGCTGAACGAGGCCTTTGCCTCGCAGGGGCTCGCCACGCTGCGCGATCTGGGCATTGCCGATGACGACGCGCGGGTGAACCCCAACGGCGGCGCCATCGCGCTTGGCCATCCGCTCGGCATGTCGGGCGCGCGCATCACCGGCACTGCCGCGCTGGAGCTGAAGGCAGGCCAGAAGGCGCTTGCGACCATGTGCATCGGCGTCGGCCAGGGCATTGCGATCGCGCTCGAAGGCGCGTGAGCGGAGCGGCCCGGGTTTGAGAGAGATAGCGAGGGGCGGGGGATACCTCCGCCCCTCTGCAATGGTGCGGCGCCCCTCGCAGGTGCGTCACGCGCCGGGGCTGTCCGCCCCCGCCTCTTGCATCGCCGGGCTTGCCTTGCAAATCTCGCGTCAAGCCGGGCACAGATCCGGGGAGCAGTTTCAGGAAAACGGACCCAGCCATGAAGATCACCGCCTCCCTCGGCGCGGCAGCGCTTGCCCTCAGCCCGCTTGCCGCGCTTGCCGATGGCACCTTCGTGCAGATCGAACAGGCCAATACCACCGCCGGTGCGGTGCTGGCAGTGACCCGGGATCGGCTCAACTACGGCGGCATCGTGAGCCATTGGGACGGCGGCTATTCGGTGGTCGGCAGCGTGCTCTACGGCTTCGACACGCCCTTCGGCGCCAACTTCAAGGTCGGCCCGGCCCTGGGCGCTGTCTTCAAGGATGGCGAGGAAGACAGCTACGAGCTGGGGGTACGCGCCTCGCTCGATCGCTGGATGGCCACCGACTGGGGGTCGTTCTACTATCTCGCCGAGGTCAACAGCATCGACAACAGCTGGTTCCTGCTGGCCTCGAGCGGTTGGGGAGAAACGGGTTTTGGCACAGAACTTTCGACCGGCGGCAGCGACAGCTACAGCGACACGACTCTGGCGTTGACCAAGCATTATGACGGACCGGTGAGCTTCCGCGCCGGCTACCGCTTCGAGTCCGAGGAGTTCTTCATCGGCTTCTCGGTGAACACCTTCTGAGGTTCCCCGCCAGCCGTGCTCAGCCGGGCAGGCCGAAGCTGATGCGGCGTGCGATGTCGGAGAGCACCGCCGAGACGCGGGTGCTGACCACCCCCGGCGCGTCGCCCTCGGCGTAGAAGCGCACGAAGAGCGCCTCTCGCTGCTCCTCGGTCGGCACGAGTTGCAGCCGCGCGCCGTCGGTGGTGGGCGCAATCACATAGGCCTCGAGGTCGCCGACGTCGGGCAGGTGCAGCACGCCCCGCGTCTGAGGCGGGTAGGGCTTGCCGCGCAGCCGGGCGGTGTCGAGCGTCAGCGAGGACAGCCAGAACTCCTGCGTCTCGCCGCCTGCGCTGAAGGTGACCCGCTCGGGCTTGTCGGCCATATGGGTTTCCGAGCGCGGAAGCTCGACGCAGGTGAAGCAGGTGACCGCCAGAACGACCATGTTGTAGAGCGTCCAGAACAGGATGACCCATTTGCCGTCGCCGGCATCGTTCATCGCGAATCTGTCGCTGAAGATGCCGAGGCACAGCCCGACGATGCTGAGCCCCAGCGCGATCGCGAAGGGCATCATCAACCGCCACTGCACCACCACGCGCGAGCGGTCGCCGCCCTTGGCCGTCACCGAGAACTTGTGCCCCGTGGGGCGGAACAGCCCGGCGTAGGCGGCGCGGGTGATCGGGATTGCGCCGATGAGCTGGCTGACGTCGTGCATGATGGGGATCATCAGCCCGCGCGACAGCAGGTTCATCACCATGGTGACCCAGACGTAATAGGGGCCGAAGTAGACCAGCACGTCGGCGAGCCGCGCGTCCACGACGGTGATCCCGAAGAACCAGTAGAGCAGCGGGAAGACGACCGCGGCGATGCGGAACGGAAAGCTGGTGGCCCAGAAGAACACCGAGTCGATCACGCTCCAGCGGTCGCGCAGGCGCAGGTTGGCCTTGCTGAACGGGCCCACGGAGGAGCGGGCGATCTGCATCAGACCCAGGCACCAGCGGGCGCGTTGGGTGACGTACTCCTTGAGTCCTTCCGGCGCGAGCCCCTCGGTCAGCGGCTCGTTGAGATAAATCGAGCGCCAGCCTTCGTTCTGCAGCGCGATGGTGAGCATGAAGTCCTCGGTGATGCTCTCGGTCGGGAAGCCACCGATGCTGCGCACCGCCTCCCAGCGGCAGACCGACGAGGTGCCGCAGCAAATGGCGATGTCCCAGGCATCGCGCGAGGCCTGCATGTGGTCGAAGAAAAAGCGCTGCTCATCGGGATAGGAGGCGCTGAGCCCGAGGTTGTGCTGGATCGGATCCGCGTTGAAGAAATGCTGGGGGGTCTGCACCAGCCCCACGGTCGGATCGTGGAACAGCGCCAGGGAGCGCGACAGGAAGCCCCGGTGCGGCACGAAATCCGCGTCGAGCACGGCAATGAACTGCGGCGGCTCGGGATCCTCGGCGAGCCGATCAAGCGCGTGGTTGATGTTGCCGGCCTTCGAGCCCTTGTTGTCGGGCCGGCGCATGTAGCGCACCTTTTGCTCGATGCAGTAGTCGCGCAGCCAGTCCCGCCGGTTGTCATCGAGGATGATGACTTCCGTGTTGCTGTGTCGCAGCGACTTGGCGCCGATGATCGTGCGCTCGAGAATATCGCGATCCTCGTTGTAGGTGGCGATCATCACCGCCACCTTGGGCTCGGTCTCGCCCCACCAGCCGAGGTGCTCCGTCGCCTCGGCGCCGCGTTGCTTGACGCGGGCGAGGATGAGAAAGGCACTGAGGGAGCCGACGAGGGTGAGCATCTCGAGCGCGTAGAGCGCGTAGCTCATCACCGCGTCGATGGTCAGCCCCGGAGGCGCCAGCGTCTCGGTGCCGCGCCACCAGGCGTAGCGGATCGCGAAGATGCCGGCGACTCCGAAGAGCAGCGCGCGGTCGCGGGTCCGGTCCGGGTTGACGACGAAGGGCAGCACGAGCCCGACCCCCGCCACCAGCAGAAGGTAGGCACTGCTCGAGCCGAGCTCGCCAAGGTGCGGGAAGGGCGCCACGTCAGTTGAACCAGTGGCGGAAGAGGTCGAGCGGACGGCCGTCGAAGAAGGCGCGCCCGGTGCGTCCGATGGCGCAGCCGAGCTCAGGGTCGGCGTTCAGGTCGGGTGCCAGCAGGGTGACGTCGAAGCGCTCGAGGTGCTTCTCGCTCGGTGCGACGGCGAGATTGGCATAGATGCTGCGCGCGCCGCTTCCCGCGAGCCGCCCCACGGTGGCGGGATAGACGTGGGACTGGCCGGTGAAGCGGAAGCTGGCGTCCTGACCGACGCGCAGCGTGTTGAAGACGCGCTCGGTCACCGACAGGGTGATGATGCTCTGCCCGCAGTCCACGACGCGGATCAGCGGATCGCCGCGCTGCACGGTGACGGCATCGGCCTGGAGGGTCTCCCAATAGAGCATATCGGCGGCGGGCGCGCGCAGTTCGCTGCGCGACTCGAGGCCCTGCGTCTGGCGGGCGCGGGTGATGCGGCGTTCGAGCGCCGCCGTTTTTGCGCTCGCCTCGCTGCGGGCGAGCCCGAGCTCGGCGATTTGCGCGTCGAGCTGGATCCGGCGCTGTTCGGAGAAGGGGGCGTCGTTGTAGCCGTCGCCAAGGAAGACCCCCTGCTGCAGGGCGTCGCGCGCGATCTGCAGGGTCTCGACCCGCTCGCGGGCATGCGAGAGCGCAAGGGCTGAGGCGTGCGGCGTGCCGGCGCGACCGCTTTCATCGAAGGTTGCCTCGCCACCGGGGGCGGTGCTTGCGTAGGCGTCGCCGCGCTGCAGGAGGTCTCGCCGGATCCGCGCTTCGGCAAGCTCGGCCTCAAGCTCGGCGAGGCGCGCCTTTGTGAAAGTCTCGCTGCGCTGCAGCAGCGTGTCGCGCTCCCTGCTGAGCGCCGCGATCTGTGCCTGAATGCGGTTGATCCCGGCGTCCAGCGTTTCGAGCTCGAGTTGCAGGTCGGCGAGGCGCGTCGTGTCGGCGCGCGTGTCGGTCACCGTTGCGAGCAGCTCGTTTTGCGAAAGGCGCGCGCCAAGTGCATGGGCCTGCAGTTCGAGGGTTCCGGCGATCGGGCTGCGCAGTGTCGCGACCGGCGCGTTGACCACGGCGTTGGCGCTGGCAGCGGTCATCTGTTCACCGATGATGACCCAGAGCGTGACAAGAATGGCGGCGACGCCGATGATGAGGCGGGTGTACTTCATGTCCTGCTCGCGTTTTTTTGGTGCCTGCTTCAAGGGCATAACACCGCAGCCCGTTCCGAGGTGCAAGCAGTTGCACGGCTTATTGACCGTCGGCGCGCGCCGACGGTGTCCTAGCGTCAGATTGTGGCCCGAACAGGGCGGTCAGCAGTGACGCTGTTCCCTGTTGGCGAGGTGGGCAAGAAGCTGCAGGGTGGCAGGATAGTAGGATTGCGCCGTATCCTGGGTTGTGATCTCGGGCAGCGGACCGCAGCGGCCGAGGGCGAGGATCGCAAGGTAGCCCGCATGGTCGGAAAGGTCCCGGAGGCCTCCGGCGGCATCCACGCTCACCGCGAGCTTGCCCGGCGCGCCCGCGCTTTCCAGCCGGTCGAGCACATGGCTCACCGCCGGATTGCCATTGCGCCCGGACCAGCTGAGATAGAGTGGAATGCGCAGCGCGTCATAGCTTGAGCGCAGCTCGTGCTCCTGCGGGGCGTCGAAGCCGCCCGGCGTCACGTCGATCCAGTCGGGCATCACCGACTCGCGCGAGAGTTCGGCGAGCACCGTCTCGCCGTGATCGGCGGCGCGGATCAGCCGGTCGTCGTCGGCGGCGTAGCCCAGCTCGCGCAGGGCGCGGGACATGATGTAGGAAGGGTTGAAGAGCACCCTTTCGGGGGTGGCGCGGGATTCGGCGCCGGGCTTGAGCAGCAACTCCCCGGGTGCGCGCGGATCGGGCGCAAGGCAGAGTGCCGAGATGTCGCGGGCAATCGCGATGGCCTTGTCGCGGTATTCCCACCAACCGCTGTCCCGCGCGGCGCGCAGCAGCGCCCAGGCCCGGAACAGGTCGCCATCGGTGGCATTGTGCCAGTCGTCGATATTGTCGCGCCGGCGCGGAATCCACTGCCACGCCATGAGGTTGTCCTGGCGAATGGCCAAGTTGTGGTCGGTCCATTCCTCGATATTGCGGAAGGTGCGCTCGTCGCCATGGGCCTGTGCCAGCAGAAGCCCGTATCCCTGACCCTCGGAGTGGCTCGTGGCGTTCTGCAGATCATCCACCACGCGCCCGTCGGGCTGAACGAACCGCGCGCGCCAGAAGCGCCAGCATTGCCCCGGATCCAGGGGGGCGGCCTCGGCCGGGAGCCCGGTCGCAAGCAGGGCTGCGGCTCCGGACATCATTTGGCGTCTGTTGATCACTCGCTATCGTCTTTCGGCTTCCGGGAAGCATATGACTGATAATTAGCCGTCTTCTGCCCCATTCCCAAAGTTTACGCGAGCAGAACCTGTGACGTTCCACCATGGCGTGAGGCTAATCCGCAACGGGTTCCTTCGACCGGCAGAGGCGAGTTTATTCGTACAAATACGATTTCGCGCCGCCCTTTTCCTGAGCGCGCGGGGTTTGTTTGCATTTTTTGTGGGCGACTTTTGCAATTGTTGGCGGTCGCTTTGCCCTGAACCGCCACGGCCCCTGCAAAAAGCCCGGGTGGTCGCGTCAAATGATCCGGGGACCGGCAGCACAGAAAAGCCGGGCCGTGCAACAGGGAAATCTCGGAGGTTCCAATGCTTCGTCTGAAAGCAGGTATCGCGGCGCTCGCCGTCGCTGCCACCATGGCCGGTGCCGCACTGGCGCAGGGCACGCTGCGCGTCGGCATGACCGCGGCCGACATCCCCCTCACCACCGGTCAGACCGACCAGGGCGGCGAGGGCATGCGCTTCATGGGCTACACCGTCTATGACTCGCTGATCGAATGGGATCTCACCAGCGCCGACAAGCCGTCGGTGCTGATCCCTGGCCTCGCCACCGAGTGGTCGGTGGACGCCGAGGACAAGACCAAGTGGACCTTCAAGCTGCGCGAGGGGGTGACCTTCCACGACGGTGCGCCCTTCACCGCCGCCGACGTGGTGTGGAACCTCGACAAGATCCTCGACGAGAGCTCCGAGCAGTATGACCCGCGCCAGGCGGCACAGGGCAAGTCGCGCATCCCCGCCGTGGCCTCCTACGAAGCGGTGGACGACCAAACGCTGGTGATCACCACCAAGGAGCCCGACGCCACGCTGCCTTACCAGATGACCTGGATCCTGATGTCGTCCAAGGCCAACTGGGAAGCCATGGACAAGGACTGGGAGAAGGTTGCGGGCAGCCCCTCGGGCACCGGTCCCTGGAAGCTGGAAACCTTCGTCCCGCGCGAGCGCGCCGAGATGGTGCCCTTTGCCGATTACTGGGACGAGACTCGCATCCCCAAGCTCGACAAGATGGTGCTGATCCCGCTGCCCGAGCCCAACGCCCGCTCTGCCGCGCTGCTCTCGGGGCAGGTCGACTGGATCGAGGCCCCGGCGCCCGACACCATCCCGGCGATGGAAGGCAACGGTTTCGTCATTTCCTCGAACGCCTATCCGCACAACTGGACCTGGCACCTGTCGCGCCTCGAAGGCTCGCCCTGGAACGACATCCGTGTGCGCAAGGCCGCCAACCTCGCCATCGACCGCGAGGGCATGATGCCGCTGCTGGGTGGGCTCATGGTTCCGGCCAAGGGCTTCCTGCCGCCGAGTTCGCAGTGGTTCGGCAATCCGAGCTTCGAGGTGAAATATGACCTCGAGGCCGCCAAGGCGCTGATGGAAGAGGCGGGCTACGGTCCCGACAACCACCTGAAGGTCAAGGCGCTGATCTCGCCCTCGGGTTCGGGCCAGATGCTGCCGCTGCCGATGAACGAATATGTCCAGCAGAGCCTTGCCGAGATCTGGATCGACGTCGAGTTCATGGTCGTCGAGTGGAACCAGATGATCAACCTGTGGCGTGCCGGCGCGGCCGATCCTGCGGTGGACGGCGCCATGTCGATCAACTTCACCTACTTCATCCAGGACCCGTTCACCGGCCTGATCCGTCACCTCGACGAGAACCTGATCGCGCCCAACGGCACCAACTGGGGCCACTACAGCGACCCCGAGATGCAGGAGCTTTTCTCGCAGATCAAGACCACCTTCGACCCCGAAGCCCAGGACGAGGTGCTGCGCAAGACGCATGAGAAATACGTCGATGACGCGCTCTTCCTGATGGTCACCCATGACGTCGCCCCGCGCGCCATGGCGCCGAAGGTGAAGGGCTTCGTGCAGGCCCAGAACTGGTACCAGAACTTCTCGTCGATCACGATCGAAGAGTAAGGCCCCGCCAGGCCCATCCCCCGCCGCGCGCGTTGCGGCGGGGATCACTTCCAGCCAGGGACCACCACCCGTGCTCAGCTACTTTCTCCGCCGCCTCATCCTCGTGCTGCCCGTGGCCTTCGGGGTGTCGGTCATCTGTTTCCTTCTGGTGCAGATCGCCCCCGGCGATCCGCTCACAGCCATCATGCCCGTCGACGCCACCGCCGAGGAACAGGCCGCCATGCGCGCGGCCTATGGGCTCGATAAGCCGCTTCCCATCCAATACGCGATCTGGATCGGCAACCTCGTGCAGGGCGACATGGGCAAGTCCATCGCCACCGGTCGCCCGGTCGCGCAGGAGGTCTTCGGTGCGGTGCAGAACTCGCTGCTGCTGGCCGTCTCGGCCGCGGTCATCGCCTTCCCGATCGGCATTTTCCTCGGCTTTCTCGCGGGCTATTTCCGCGACACGCTGCTGGATCGCGCGGTCACCGCGCTGTCGATCACCGGCGTGTCGGTGCCGAACTACTGGCTCGGCATCGTGCTGGTCATCATCTTTTCCGTGAACCTCGGCTGGCTGCCCTCGATGGGCGCCGGGCCGGGCGGCTCGCAGAGCTGGGCTTGGGACTGGCTGCACATGCGCCACCTGATCCTGCCCGCCGTGACGCTGGCCGTGGTGCCCATCGGCATCGTCGCCCGCACCGTGCGCGCGCTCGCCGGAGACATCCTGACGCAGGACTTCGTGCAGGCGCTTTATGCCAAGGGCATGAGCCGCGGCGACGTGCTGCGCCACGTGGCGCGCAACGCCGCCGCCACGGCGCTGTCGGTCATGGGGCTGCAGCTGGGCTACCTGCTGGGCGGCTCGATCCTCATTGAGACGGTGTTCAACTGGCCGGGCTCGGGGTTCCTTCTGTCGAACGCCATCTTCCAGCGTGACCTGCCGCTGCTGCAGGGCACGATCCTCATCCTCGCCCTGTTCTTTGTGGCGATGAACCTCATCGTCGACGTGGCGCAGGCCGCGATCGATCCGCGCATCAAGAGGAGCTGACCCATGGCTCTTGCCGAAACCGACACCATGCAGGACGTCAGGGCCGAGAAACCGCAGGGCTACTGGGCCGGGGTGGGTGCACGCGTGGTGCGCGACCCGGTCTCGATGATCTGCCTCGCGGTGGTGCTGGCGCTGATCCTCTCGGCGATCTTCGCGCCCTGGCTTGGTCTTGCCGACCCCTACAAGGGCTCGATGATCGCCCGCCTGAAACCACTCGGCACCGAAGGGCACCTTCTGGGCACCGACGAACAGGGCCGCGACATGCTGGCGCGGCTGATCTACGGCGGGCGGCTGACGCTCTTCATCGGGCTGATGCCGGTGGTGCTGGCCTTCTTCATCGGCTCCGCGCTGGGGATCGTCGCGGGCTATGTCGGCGGCATGACCAACACCATCATCATGCGCATCGTGGACGTGTTCTTCGCCTTCCCCTCGGTGCTGTTGGCGATCGCCATCTCTGGGGCGCTGGGGGCGGGGATCGTCAACTCCCTCGTGTCGCTGACCATCGTCTTCATCCCGCCGATCACACGCGTCGCCGAGGCGGTGACCTCGGGGGTGCGCGCGCTCGACTACATCGACGCCGCGCGGGCCACCGGGGCGAACGCGCTGACGGTGATCCGCGTGCATGTGATCGGCAACGTGCTGTCGCCGATCTTCGTCTATGCCACCTCGCTGACGAGCGTGTGCATGATCCTTGCCGCGGGCCTGTCGTTCCTCGGCATCGGCGTGCGCCCGCCCGAGCCCGAATGGGGGCTGATGCTGAACACGCTGCGCTCGGCCATCTACATCAACCCGTGGCTCTCGGCGCTGCCGGGGGTGATGATTTTTGTCACATCGCTCTGTCTTAACCTGCTGAGCGACGGCCTGAGGAGTGCGATGAATGTCCGCGACTGACCTGTCTGCTATCAAACCCAGGACCGCTGCGCCCGCGAGCCGCGACAAGGGCGGGCCGGCGCAGCCTCTGGTCATCGTCAAGGGCCTGCAAAAGCACTTTCCCGTCCGAGGCGGCATCCTTGGCCGTACACAGGCCATGGTGCAGGCGGTGGACGGCGTGTCCTTCGAGGTGAAGAAGGGCGAGACGCTCGGCATCGTCGGCGAGTCCGGTTGCGGCAAGTCGACCACCGCGCGGCTGCTCATCGGCCTCATCGAGAAGGACAAGGGCGAGATCATCTTCGACGGGCAGGGGCTGGGCGAGCGGCTGTCGCTGAAGGACCTGCGCAAGGATGTGCAGATGGTTTTTCAGGACAGCTATGCCTCGCTCAACCCGCGGCTCACCATCGAGGACAGCGTGGCCTTCGGCGCCAAGGTGCAGGGGCTCGACGATCCCAACGGACGGGCGCGCAGCCTGATGGCACGCGTCGGGCTCGATCCCGACCGTTTCGCCCACCGCTACCCGCACGAGCTGTCGGGCGGCCAGCGCCAGCGGGTGAACATCGCCCGCGCGCTTGCCATGTCGCCGCGGCTGGTGGTGCTGGACGAGGCCGTGTCTGCGCTCGACAAGTCGGTCGAGGCGCAGGTGCTGAACCTGCTGTCGGACCTGCGCCGCGAGTTCGGCCTGACCTACATCTTCATCAGCCACGACCTGAACGTGGTGCGCTACATCTCTGACCGCATCCTCGTGATGTATCTCGGCGAGGTGGTCGAGGTCGCGCCGGTGGACAGCATCTGGGAGAGCCAGGCGCATCCCTACACCCGCTCGCTGTTCTCGGCGATGCCGTCGATGGATCCCGACAACCGCACGCAGGAGCCGCCGCTGGCCGGGGATCCGCCGAACCCGATCGACCCGCCCAAGGGCTGCCGTTTCCACACCCGCTGCCGGTTCGTCAGCGAGGTGTGCAAGAGCAAGGTGCCAAAGCTGATGGGGCTCGCGGGCAAGGCCGATCACCTGACGGCTTGCCATCTGCATGACGCCACCTCCGGCCACCCGAAAGCCGGGCAGGGGGTGCCGCAATGATCCTTTCAGGATGCCGCACGACGAAAGCGCGCGAGGTCTTCTGGACCGCGCCGCAACCCGCCTCCACCCCCCAGACCCAGTCGGAGGAGGGCAAATGACCAAGCTGCTCGACATCCAGAACCTCACGCTGCGCTTCAAGGGCAAGCGCACGGTGCATGCGCTCAACGACGTCTCGCTTGGCATGGAGCAGGGCGAGACGCTGGCGCTCTTGGGCGAGTCCGGCTCGGGCAAATCGGTGACGCTGAAGGCGCTTCTGGGGCTCCTGCCGCCGAAGCGCACCGAGATCGAAGGCAAGATCGAGGTCAACGGCACCGATGTGCTGAGCCTGTCCGGCAGGAAGCTGCAGAAATACCGGGGCGGCGAGGTCTCGATGGTGTTTCAGGAGCCGGCGCTGGCGCTCGATCCGGTCTATACCGTCGGCCACCAGATCGCCGAGTCCGTAATGCGCCACAAGGGGGTCAGCAAGGCCGACGCCATGTCGACCGCGCTCGACATGCTCGACCGGGTGCGCATTCCCTCGGCCAACCGGCGGCTGCACAACTATCCGCATGAGCTGTCGGGGGGGATGCGCCAGCGGGTGATGATCGCCCTCGCACTGGCGTGCCGGCCGCGGCTGCTGCTGGCCGACGAGCCGACGACGGCGCTCGATGCCACGGTGCAGATCCAGATCCTGCTGCTGCTGCGCGAATTGCAGAAGGAGTTCGGCATGGGGGTGATCTTTGTCACCCATGACATCGGCGTGGCGGTGGAGATCTCCGAGCGCGTGGCCGTGATGTACGCCGGACAGATCGTCGAGGAGGGGACGACCTCCGAGATCATCAAGTCGGCGCAGCACCCCTACACGCAGGGGCTTCTGGCGGCGAACCTGCACGACGTCGCGCGCGGCGCGCGGCTCAACGCCATCCCCGGCGCGCCGCCGTCGCTCGAGACCAAGCCGGACAGCTGCTCCTTTGCGCCGCGCTGCGCCCATGCCACCGCCGAGTGCCGCGCCGCGCTGCCGCCGGTCTTCGCCCCCGCGCCGCGCCGACGCGTGGCCTGCGTGAAGGCCGCGCCCGCCGTGGCGGCCGAATGACGGGAAAGCCATGCTGATCGAGCACGACCCCTACCGCTGCTTCATGCCCTACGAGCCGGTTCAGGTGGAGAGCGCCGAGGACGGGCCGCTGGCGGACCTCACGCTCGCGGTGAAGGACATCTTCGACGTGGCGGGCTACCGCACCGGATCGGGCTGTCCGCTGCGGCTGGCGGAGAGCCCGGTGCGTGCCGCCACCGCGCCGGCGGCGCAGAGATTACTCGATGCGGGCGCGCGCTTCGTCGGCAAGACCCACACCGACGAGCTGGCCTGGTCGATGTACGGGATGAACATGCACTTCGGCACGCCGGTGAACCCCGCCGCGCCGGACCGCATCCCCGGCGGTTCGTCCTCGGGCTCGGCCGTCGCGGTGGCCGGGGGGCTCGCCGACATCGCCATCGGTTCGGACACCGGCGGCTCGGTCCGTGCGCCGGCCAGTTTCTGCGGCATCTGGGGGATCCGCCCGACCCATGGGCGCATCCCGCTCGATCTCGCGCAGCCGCTGGCCGCAAGCTACGACACCTGCGGGATTTTCGCGCGTGACGGAGAGACGCTGCTGCGGGCGATGTCTGTGCTGCTGGACGGCAGCTCCGCGCCGCTGCCCGAGGTGCCGGAGTTCCTGCGTCCGATCGACATGCTGGCGCAGCTCGGGCCAGAGGCGCTGGCCCTTTGGGAGGCGAGGTTCGGAGAGCTTCCGGCCCGCGAGGTTCGCGTTTATCCTGACGGGGTCGACGCCGCCTACACCGCTTTCCTGCGCACCCTCGGCGCCGATGCGCGCGACTGGGTGCTGCCATTCATCCGCCAGAGCGCCATGCCCCTGGCGCGCGGGATCGACCAGCGCGCCGACGCCGCCGAGGCGCTGACCGAGGCCGAGATCGCGGGCGGGCAGGCGGCGCGGCGCGCCTTCACTGTGCATGTCGAAGCGCTGCTGGGTCTGTCGGGCGTGATCCTCGCCCCGGCGGTGCATGACGCGCCGTTCCGGCTCGACCCGCCGCTGGAGCTGTTCGACGGCTTCCGGCACGACTGCGCGCGGCTGCTTTGCGTCGCGGGCCTGTCGGGTCTGCCGCAGGTGGTCTTCCCGGCGGGCAGGCTGGGCGGGGCACCCTACGGCCTGTCGCTCATCGGGCCGCGCGGCTCGGACCTGTCGCTGATCGCGCTGGCCTGCCGCATCGCCGCCGGTTTTGCGGTCCCGGCCTGACGGAGAGTTCCATGGCAGAAATCGAACGCAAACTGGCCGGGATGGGCCTGGCGCTGCCGCCCTCGGCTCCCTCGCGCGCGCTGTTCCTTCCCGGCAAGATCAGCGGCAACCTTCTGTTCCTTTCGGGGCAGATCTGCGAGTGGGAGGGTGTGCCGAAGTACTTCGGCCCGGTGCCACAAGGCTTCGACGTGAAATTGGGGCAGGCGGCGGCGCGGATGTGTGCGCTGAACCTGCTCTACTCGATCAAGGCGGTCGCGGGCTCGCTCGACCGGGTTCGGAGCGTGGTGCGGCTGGGTGGCTTTGTCGCCGCGCCGCCGGGCTATGGCGACGGTCCGTTGATCGTCAATGGCGCCTCGCAGCTCTTCATCGATCTCTGGGGCGAGGCAGGGCGACACGCCCGCACCGCCGTCAACGTCACGTCGTTGCCCGCGAACGCGCTGGTCGAGATCGAGGCGACGGTCGAGCTTGAGTGACACGGGCGTCCCTTCGATCCTGCTGATCAATCCCAACAGCAACGCCGACACCACCCGCGCCATGTGCGCCATCGCGGGGCGGGTGCTTCCGGGGGTGCGCGGCTGGACCGCGCCAGGGGGGCCGCCGCTGATCACCGATCCCGAGGCGCTGGCCGAGGCCGCCGCCTATGTCGCGGCGGCAGAGATTGCACCGGAGTGCGCCGGGGTCATCGTCTCGGCCTTTGGCGATCCGGGGCAGGCGGCGCTGGCCGCGAGGTTGCGGGTTCCCGTAATCGGCATTGGCGCCGCCGCGGCCCGTGCGGCGGCGAAAGGAGGCCGCGCTTTTGCCGTGGTCACCCATACGCCTGCACTGGAAACAAGCATTGATCGATTGATGAACAGTGCCGCTCCCGACGGGCGTTATCTTGGGACCTACCTTGCCGAGGGGGACCCGATCGCGCTGTCTGAAGATCCCAAAAAGCTAGACAATGCATTGCTTTATGCCGCGATACGCGCGCATGGCGACGGCGCCGAGGCGGTGATCATCGGAGGCGGACCGTTGGGCGAGGCGGCCGATCGACTCGCCGATCACGCACCCTGCATTCTTGTTTCGCCTATTTTACGCGCAGCAGTTGAATTGCGAGCGAGACTCCGCTTGCCAACCGCCTGAATCTGCGGCAATCCGCCAGTGGATTGCCTTCGAAAGCGCAGCATGAGCGGAGATTCGGCAGAGTCTTGCCGCCGCGCAGCAAAAGCCCGCTTTTGTAGGGAACCCCTTAGATTACGGGGTGTTGTCTTTCCCGTACTCGCTATCAGATTCCCGCCCAGTACCACCCCTTGGAGCAGACATTTGCGGAAGTATCCGATCTCTAGTCCTGTTGTGTCCGGACGCGCGTTCGTGGCGCGTCAAAACCGACGCCAGTTCCTGGCCCAGCTTGCCGGCTCCGCCGCCGTTCCCGCGCTTCTGAGCGCGACGTCCCTTGCCGCGCAGGAGACGACCGAAGAAGGCACCAACGCGGCCCCCGACGAGCAGACCCAGAGCGAGACAACCCCCTTTTCCTTCGACATCCTCTCGGCGCAGATGGCCGAGGCCGCGAAAGCGCCCCCGCTGGAACCCGAGCAAGTCGAGGGCTTTCTTGCCGAGCTCGACTACGACGGCTACCAGCGCATCCGGTTCGACCCCGACAAGGCCCGTTGGGCGGATCTGCCGGACGACACGTTCCGGCTGCATGCCTTCCACCTCGGCTGGCTGTTCAAGCAGCCCGTGCGCCTGCATGAGGTGGTCAACGGCGAGTCGCGGCTGATGCATTTCTCGACCGCGGATTTCGACTATTCCTCGGTCGAGACACCGATCCCCGAAAATGCCGAGATGCCGGGCGTCGCCGGCTTCCGGCTGCACAACCCGCTGAACCGCGCCGACACCTTCGACGAGCTGGTGGCCTTCCTTGGCGCGAGCTATTTCCGCGCCTTGGGGCGCGACAACACCTACGGGCTCAGCGCCCGCGGGCTGGCGGTGAACACCGGGCTTTCCGGGGCCGAAGAATTCCCGCGATTCAACGAGTTCTGGCTCGAACGGCCCGGCCCGGGCGCCGAGCACATGACGGTCTACGCGGCGCTTGGCAGTGCCTCGATCACCGGCGCCTACCGCTTCGTGATCCGCCCCGGCGAGGACACGCAGATCGACGTGACCGCGCGGCTCTTCCTGCGCAACGACATCCAGCAGCTCGGCATTGCGCCGCTCACCTCGATGTTCCTTTTCGGCGGGCCGGACATGGGTGACTTCGACGATTTCCGCCCCGCGGTGCACGACAGCGAAGCGCTGATGCTGACCACCCAGGGCGGCGAGACCTTCTTCCGCCCGCTCAACAACCCGCCGCGGCTGGCAAGTTCTTACTTCGGCGCGCTCAGCCCGGTGCGCTTCGGGCTGGTGCAGCGGACCCGCGCGTTCGAGCATTACCTCGACGCCCAGGCCCATTACGAGAAGCGTCCGACGCTGCTGGTGGAGCCGATTGGCGACTGGGGCGAGGGCTCGGTGCGGCTGGTTGAGATCCCTTCGGATTTGGAGGCTAACGACAATATCGTCGCTTTCTGGATCCCCAAGGCCGAGACCAAGGCCGGGGATGCGCTGGAATTTTCCTATCGCCTGCATTGGGGCATGACCCCGGTGGGCGACGGGGCCGTCGACCGGGCCCGCGTGGTGCGCACGCGGGTTGGCAGGGGCGGCATATCTGGGGTCGAGCAGGACACCGATCGGCGGAAATTCGTCATCGATTTCGAAGGCGGCACTTTGGGGGAACTTCCCGCTGGCGCCGAAGTTGAACCACAAGTAAGTGCCGCCAACGCTGAGATTGCCGAAGCGGTAGTGAGCCGAATCTCGGGGACCGAGACTTGGCGCCTTGTTCTGGAAGTCGACGCGCCGGACGGCGCGGTCGCCGAACTCAAGGCGGGGCTCAAAGGGTATGGTCGTATGCTTACCGAAACCTGGACTTATCAATGGGTGAAGGAATGAATGCTGAACCGATGAAGGAACTGCACGTCGCCGAGGCTCGCGCCATCGAAATGCCGCATTGGGCTCCGCCCGAGGCGCCGATGGACATGCCGCGGCAGGAAATCGAGGCAGCGCGCGCCGAGCGCGTGTCGCTGGGAGAGATGATTGCGCGCATATTGATGCCCGGCCAGAGAGCCTGAGGACCTGCGCATGCCGGTCTTGCCCTCGCCCAGCCGCATGACTGTGGCCACCCGTCTTTTCTCTGCGGCCTTCGCGCTCGTCGCGGCGGGGGTAGCGACAGGTCTATTGCTTGAGGTTGCCCTGCAGGACGGGGTCGAACCCTTCGACTTCGTGCGCGCCGGGCTGATCCTGGTCACCACCGCCTGGCTGGCTTGGGGGGCTGCGCTGGCGCTCACCGGGCTTGCGCCGCTGAGCCGGCGCGGGACGCGCGAGATGCAGATGCCGCAGCCGCGCACCGTGGTGCTCGTGCCGATCTGCAACGAGGACCCAGTGGCCACCTTCGCGCGCATCGCCGCAATGGACGCCTCGATCAACGCGGCAGGGGTGACGGCGGACGTTGCCATTCTGTCGGACACCCGCGACGACACCGCGGCTGAGGAAGAGCGCCGGACTTTCGTGCGTCTGCTTGAAGAGACCGGTGGGCATGGGCGCATCTTCTACCGCCGCCGCGAGGACAATCGCGGTCGCAAGGCGGGCAACATCGAGGATTTCTTCCGCCGCTCCGGCGGCGCCTACGAGCTGGCTGTGATCCTCGACGCGGACAGCCTGATGGAGGGTGCCGCCATCCGTCAGATGATCGCACGGATGCAGGCCGACACGCAGATCGGCCTGCTGCAGACCCTTCCGCGCATCGTTGGCGGGCGCAGCTTCTTCGGCCGCGCCATGCAGTTCGCCGCTGCTTTCCATGGCCCGGTCTTCACCCGCGGGCTGGCCCGCATGCAGGGGGCGACCGGCCCGTTCTGGGGTCACAACGCCATCGTGCGGGTGCAAGCTTTCGCCGAGAGCTGCGGTCTGCCAGAGTTGCAGGGCAAGCCGCCCTTCGGCGGGCATATCCTCAGCCATGACTACGTCGAGGCGGCGCTGCTCGCCCGCGCGGGCTGGAAGGTCGAGGTGGATGGCGGTATCGACGGCTCCTTCGAGGAAGGCCCCGAGAATCTGCTGTCCTTTGCCAAGCGCGACCGCCGTTGGTGTCAGGGCAACCTGCAGCACATCCGGCTGCTGACGGCGCCGGGCCTCGCGCCCTGGAGTCGCTTCGTCTTCGTGCTGGGCATCTTCTCGTATCTCGTGTCGCTGCTCTGGTTCGGCTTCCTCGTGGCCTCGGTGATCGCCGCGGTGACCGCGCCGCCGCCCGACTACTTCCCCGAGCCGCATCTGCTGTTTCCGGTCTTCCCGAGCGATCGGACCAAGGAGATGATCGCCCTGATGATCGGGATTTTCGGCCTGCTCATCATGCCCAAGTTCGCGATCCTCATCGAAAGCGTCCTGACCCGCCGGGTCGGCGGGTTCGGAGGCGGGATGCGGGCCTTCTGGTCGGTGATCACCGAGGTCGCGCTGACGTCGCTCATCGCGCCCTTGATGCTGATGTACCAGACCAAAGCCGTGCTGCAGGTGCTTTCCGGCCGTGACGGCGGCTGGCCCTCCAGCCAGCGCGGCGAGGGACAGTTGACCCTGGTGCAGGGCATCCGCGCGGGCCTTTGGATCACCGCGACCGGCGCCGTGGCTCTGGCGGTTACGGCCTGGCTGTCGCCCGATCTGGTGCCCTGGCTGCTGCCGGTCTGCCTGCCGATGCTCTTCGCACCGGTTCTGATCTCCTGGACGTCGCGCCCGTTGACGCACAGCCTTTTCATCACTCCCGATGAGCTGGCCCCCGCGCCGGTGGTGCGCAGCTTCCGCGAAATTCACGCCCGCTGGAGCGGGACGCCGCAGGCCCCCCTGCCGCAACCCGGACTCGGAAGGGGCGCACAGCATGCAGCAGCCTGAACACAAGCTCGTCTCCTTTCCTGGCACGAAGACACCGCCCGCGCGCCGTCCGCGCGATGCGCGCATCGACGCCTTCCGCGGGCTGGCGCTGATCATGATCTTCATCGATCATGTGCCGGGGAACCCTTACGAGTACCTGACGATCCGCAACTTCACCCATTCGGATGCCGCCGAGGCGTTCTTCATCATGTCCGGCCTTGCCGCGGCCCTGGCCTATTCCGGGCGGCTAACGCCCGAGGCGCGCGCCGAGCACGGGCTGATGAACGGCGTGCTGCCCGTCTGGAAGCGGAGTTGGACGCTCTATCTGGCCCATATCTTCATGACGATCTGGGCGATCGCCATCTTCTCGGCGGGGGCGGGGATCTACAACCTTCCCGAGCTGCTCGAGACGATCAACCTGCGGCAGGTGTTCTCCAACCCCGAGGAGTCGCTTTTCGGCATTGCCGCTCTGACCCACCAGCTTGGCTACGTGAACATCTTGCCGGCCTATTCAGTGCTGCTCTTCTTCGCGCCGGCGATGCTGCTGCTGGGGCTCTGGAAGCCCAAAGCGCTGCTCTGGACCGCGCTGGCGATCTGGATGGCCGCGGGTCTCTGGCGCCTTAACCTGCCCAACTTCCCCAACCCCGGCGGCTGGTTCTTCAACCCGATCAGCTGGGAGCTGCTCTTCGCCATCGGCATGCTGACTGGCCTTGCCATGCGCCGGGGCGAGCGCTTTGTGCCGGTTTCCCGTCCGCTCTTCTGGGCGAGCTTGGGTTTCTGCGGTCTGGTGGTGGCCTGGAAGTTCATCCCCGAGTTCGGCGCGGTGATCAATCATCAGATGGCGCGGCTCTACCAGGCGGGGATCCCGTTCCACCTGACCACCCACGACAAGACCTTCGTCGCCCTGCCGCGGCTTCTGAATATCCTGGCGCTGGCCTATGTGCTCTCGTGCCTGCCCGCCGTGACACGCTTCTGCGCGAGCAAGGCGGCTGCACCGCTGCGGCTGCTGGGCCAGCAGGGGCTGCTGGTCTTCTGCACCGGCACCATCGTCGCGTTGGCGTTTCAGGTGATCATGGCGGGCAACCCGCTGTCGGCCTGGATGGGCTGGGGTCTGCCGCCGCTGGGCGTCGTGATCATGCTTGTTATCGCCTGGATGGCCCAGTCGCGCAAACCGGTGCGGCGAGAGATACAGTCGCCGGGCGGGCTCGTCGCAAAGCCCGATCAACGCCGGGTGAGCTGAGAACCGGCACTCATGACCAGGAGAAGGGGCGGGCTGCGGCACGCCCCTTTTTCCTTGGATTGAGCCTTCCGGCTCGCGGTCACGAAAAGGTCAGACGATGTTCTCCGAACGTCGAGACGGAAAGTCACAGTTGCTGCGTATCAAGGGCTCGCGCGGGCGGCGATCGCCTGCGCGTCCGACCGAAGGAGAAGAAGATGGCGTCGAGCCGCACCCCCCGGACCATCCGCGTCCTTGTCGCAGCCTTTGCGCTGACCCTCCCACAGGCCGATCTGCTGCATGCCCAGGACGCCCCTCCGGCCGCGCGCGCGGCGCGCGAGGTCGGAGTGATCACGCTCGAGGCCAGCGACGTGCCCTATTCGGTGACCCTGCCGGGGCGCTCCACCGCCTTCGAGGAGGTGGCAATCCGGCCGCGCGTTTCGGGGGTGATTTCCGAAATTCTCTATGAGCCGGGCAGCGACGTGACCAAGGGCGAGGTGCTCTTCCGCATCGACGGCGACACCTACCAGGCCGACGTCGATGCCGCCGAAGCGGATGTGGCGGGCGCCGAGGCGGCGCTGCGCAGCGCGGGGACGACGCTGTCACGCTATCAGAAGCTGGTCGGCACCGGGGTGACCGCCGCCGACGTGGACGCCGCCGAGGTCGACGTGATGCAGGCCAAGGCGACGCTGAGCGCGGCGCAGGCAGCGCTGGAGCTCGCCAAGCTCGACCTCGAGCGCACCGAGATCACCAGCCCCATCGATGGCATTGCCGTGCTGCCCGAGGTCTCGGTTGGCGATCTGGTGACCGCCAACCAGGAGGGCGCGTTGACCACGGTCACGCGGATCGACCCGATTTATGTCGACGTGCAGGAATCCATCACCCGGGTGCAGCAGACCCGCGAGCGGCTGGCCCAGGGCTCGCTGAACCGCGGCGCGCGGATCGAGGCCGAACTGGAACTTGAGAATGGTTCGATGTTCGAGGGGCAGGGCACCTTCGTGTCGCCCCCGGTGAGTGTTTCGACCACGACCGGCACCTCGGTCATCCGGCTGCGCTTCGACAACCCGAGGCGCGGCATCCTTCCGGGGCAGTTCCTGCGGGTGAAGCTGACCTTCGGCACCACCCCTTCGATCCTCGTGCCGCAAGGCGCCACCTCGCGCGCCTCGGACGGCACGCTGACCGCCTTCGTCGCCGCCGATGGCAAGGCCGAGAAGCGGACCCTGGCGGCGCAGGGCAGCTACAACAACGCCTGGGTCGTCACCGAGGGCGTCGAGATCGGCGAGCAGCTCATCGTCGATGGGCTGCGCAACCTGCAGCGCGGCGCTGCGGTCAGCCCCATCGATGTGGTGATTTCCGAAACCGGCGTGGTCACCCGTGCCGACGGGGCGCCCGACAGCTTCGGTGCCGCGCCCGAGCCCGCTGCGGATACGCGGGCAAAGGGCTGACGGCATGGGAAATTTCTTTATTGCGCGCCCGGTCTTTGCCTGGGTGCTGGCGATCCTCACCATGCTGGCGGGGGCCTTGGCCGTGGTCACCCTGCCGGTCAGTCAGTATCCTGACATCGCCCCCACCACGGTGCGGGTCTCGGCCAGCTACAGCGGCGCCACCGCCGAGGCGGTGCAGAACTCGGTGACTCGCGAGATCGAGGACGCGATGACCGGCCTCGAAGGCATGCTCTACATGACCTCCAGCTCGTCCAAGGGCCGGGCCTCGATCGAGATCACCTTCGACGAGAGTGTCGATCCGGTGGACGCCCAGAACGAGGTGCAGTCCAAGATCAGCCAGGTCGAGGGCCGCCTGCCGAGCGCGGTGCAGAGCCAGGGGGTGAGCGTCTCGCGGTCCTCCTCGTCGATCCTCATGGTCGGCGCGCTGGTCGACACCACCGGCACCTACAGCACGGTCGAGCTGGGCGACATCATGTCCACCACGGTCGAAGGGCCGATCAAGCGCACCGAGGGCGTCGGCGGCGTGCAGAGCTTCGGCTCGGGCTATGCCATGCGCATCTGGCTCGATCCGCTGTCGCTGGCGCGCTACCAGCTCACCCCTTCGGACGTGATGAGCGCGGTCTCGGCGCAGAACTCCACCGTCTCGGTCGGCGCGCTCGGGGAGCAGCCCACCACCAAGGGCCAGCAGTTCACCGCGACCATCACCGCCCAGAGCCAGTTGACCACCGTGGACGAATTCGAGTCCATCCTGCTGCGCTCTTCGGAAGAGGGTGGGGTGGTGCGGCTCGGCGATGTCGCGCGGGTCGAGATCGGGCAGGAGAGCTACGGCGGGGACTCGCGCTTCAACGGGCTGAACGCCTCGGGCTTCGGGGTGAACCTTGAAACTGGCGCCAACGCCGTGGATACCGCCGCCGCCGTGCGCGCGCAGCTCGACAGGCTGAGCGCCGCGCTGCCCGAGGGGGTGGAGTTCCGCACCGCCTATGACACCTCGCCCTTCGTCGAGCTGTCCATCGAGCAGGTTTATCACACGCTCTTCGAGGCGATCGTGCTGGTGCTCGCGGTTCTGCTGATCTTCCTGCAGAGCTGGCGCGCCACGCTGGTGCCGCTCATCGCCGTGCCGGTGGTGCTGCTCGGGACTTTCGGGGTGCTGATGGTCGCGGGCTATTCGATCAACACGCTGACCATGTTCGCCATGGTGCTGGCCATCGGCCTGCTGGTCGATGACGCCATCGTGGTCGTCGAGAACGTCGAGCGCCTGATGGAGGAAGAGAAGCTCTCGGCCTTCGAGGCGACGAAACGCTCGATGAGCCAGATCACCTCGGCGCTCGTCGGGATCAACGTGGTGCTGGCGGCGGTCTTCCTGCCGATGGCCTTCTTCGGCGGATCCACCGGGGTTATCTACCGGCAGTTCTCGATCACCATGGTCGCGGCCATGGCGATCTCGCTGATCATGGCGATCATCCTTTCGCCGCCCATGTCGGCGCGGTTGCTGAAACCCGCGCACGGTCCGGCGAAATTCCCCCCGGCGCGCTGGTTCAACGCCGGGCTCGGCAAGGTCACCGAGGGCTACGGACGCGTCGTCGATTGGTCGCTGAAGATGCCCGCGCTGGTTCTGCTGGTGCTGGCGGCGGCGCTTGGCGGGGCGTGGGTGGTCAACGAGCGGCTGACCTCCTCCTTCATTCCTGCCGAGGACCAGGGCGTGTTGATGACGATCATCAACCTCACCGAAGGCGCGACGACGCAGCAGACGAAGGCCACGCTGGAGCAGGTCGAGGATTACCTGCTGAACCAAGAGGGCGAGGCGGTCGAAAGTACCTTTGCCTCGCTCGGTTTCGGCTTTGGCGGCTCGGGCCAGAACCGCGCCATGGTCTTCGTGAAACTGCGCGACTTCGCGCTGCGGCAGGACAAGCCCGAGCTCTCGGCCAACGCCGTGGCGGCGCGGGCCACCGCGGCCTTTGCTTCGAGCCGCGCCGGACAGATCATGGTGATGCAGCCGCCTGCAATCCGCGGCCTCGGCAACACCGGCGGCTTCTCGTTCTACCTCGTCGATCAGGCGGGCAACGGTGTCGAGGCGCTGCAGGATGCCGCCGACCGGCTCGAAGCGCTCGCCGCCGCGCGGCCCGAAATCGCCAACGTCCGGGTCTCGGGCACCGAGGACGAGAGCGCGCTGCGCATCTCCATCGACCGCGAGAAGGCCGAGAGCTTCGGGCTCACGCTGTCGGAGATCAATGCGATGCTCTCGGTGATCTTCTCGGGCAGCGAGGTGAACGACTTCGTCCTCGGCTCGGAGCTTCGCCCCGTCATCGTGCAGGCCGATGCCGAGCACCGCATGCAACCCGAGAACATCCTAGAGTGGTACGCCAGGAACGCGGAGGGCGAGATGGTGCCCTTCTCGGCCTTCATGAAAACCGAATGGGAGCCCGTCGCGCCGCGCCTTCAGCGCTACTCGGCGACGCAGGCGATCGAGGTCTCGGGCTCGCCGAGCGCCGATGTCAGCTCGGGCGTGGCGATGACCGTCATGCAGGAGCTGGTCAACGGCATGGACGGCGGCTACGGGCTGGCCTGGACGGGGCTGTCATACCAGGAGCAGCAGTCGGGCGCGCAGGCACCACTGCTCTACGCGATCTCGGGGCTCGTGGTGTTCCTTGCGCTGGCGGCGCTTTACGAAAGCTGGGCGATCCCCTTCTCGGTGATGCTGTCGGTGCCGGTCGGCCTGTTCGGGGCGCTGCTGGCGGCCTATTGGTTCGGCCAGTCGAACGACGTCTACTTCAAGGTCGGCATCCTGACGACGATCGGCCTTTCCGCGCGCAACGCGATCCTGATCGTCGAGTTCGCCGAGGACCTGAGGCGGCAGGGGCGGAGCATCGCGCAGGCCGCCAAGGAGGCGGCGCAGCTGCGCCTGCGGCCGATCCTCATGACCGCGCTGACCTTCATCCTCGGGGTGGTGCCGCTGGCCACGGCCAGCGGGGCGGGGGCGGGGGCGCAGAACGCCATCGGCATCGGGGTGATCGGCGGGATGATCGCCTCGACCGCCATCGGCATCTTCCTCGTTCCGGGCTTTTACGTGCTCGTCATGCGCCTGGTGCGCCGGGTGAAGAGCGGCAAGGCCACGGCCTGACGCTGCCGGGCGCGGCCGCACGTCCCTGTCACGTGGCGATCTTGCCAAGCAGGCGGATCAGGGTCTGGCGCTCGCGCTTGTTCAGCGGGTCGAGCACGTCGGCGCTGACCTCGATGGCGGCATCTGTCGCGCTGTCCACCAGCGCCACGCCCTCGGGGGTGAGCGAGACGAGATGCCGGCGCCGGTCCGTGGGGTCGCGCTCGGTGCGCAACAGGCCGCGCGCGCCAAGCCGGTCGACCACGCCTTTCGTCGTCGCCCCGTCCATGGCCACCGAGCGACCCAGCATGTTCTGCGACATTGGTCCGTCCTCGGCCAGCCGGTGCAGGATGGAGAACTGCATCGGTGTCAGGGCGCCGTCGATCTTGTCCGAGAAGATCGTGCAATTGCGCTGGTAGGCCTTGCGCAGCAGGAAGCCCACCTGCTCGTGCAGCTGGTAGCCATGCTCGTCGCTGGTGCGGGCTTTGGGCGTGTCGGCCATTGGTGCGCTCCTTCCTCCTTGAAAGAGGTAGGGCGCCCGGCGCCGCATCGCAACGCCGATGTGGCGCTACTTGGCGTCAATTCTAGACCGACAGGTAGGCGTCCCGGATTTCCGGCTGCTTTTCGAGCGTTCCGAAGCTGCCGTCGAACTTTTTCCGACCGCTCTCGAGGATGATCGCCCGGTCGGCGACGGCGCGGGCGAAATGCAGGTTCTGTTCCGAGATGAGCACCGTCAGCCCCTCGGCCTTGAGCCTGAGGATGCTGCGCGCCATCTGCTCGACGATCACCGGGGCGATGCCCTCGGAGGGCTCGTCGAGCAGCAGCAGCGCCGGGTTGCCCATCAGCGTGCGGGCGATGGTGAGCATCTGCTGTTCGCCGCCCGACATGTGTTTGCCGCGGTTGTGCCGCCGCTCCGCGAGGTTGGGAAAGAGCTCGAAGAGCTGCTCGACGGTCCAATGCGGCGCCCCATCGCGCTTGGGCTGGCGGCCGACCTCGAGGTTCTCGAGCACCGTGAGATCCGAAAACACCCGCCGGTCCTCGGGCACATAGCCGATCCCCGCCTTGGCGACGCGGTAGGCGGGCAGGCCGACCAGCTCGCGCCCTTCAAAAGTCACCGAGCCCGCGCGCGGCGGCAGCAGTTGCATCACCGATTTCATCGTTGTGGACTTGCCCGCGCCGTTGCGCCCGAGCAGCGCCACCACCTCGCCGCGCGCCACGGAAAAGCTCAGCCCGTCCAGGATATGCGCCTTGCCGTAGAAGCTGTGGATCTCGGAAACCTCAAGCATCGCCGGCCTCCTTGAAGAGCGTCCCGCCACCCAGGTAGACCTCCTGCACGCTTGGATCGCTGCGCACCTGCTCGGCGGTGCCATCGGCGATCAGCTTGCCCCGGTTCAGCACCATGATGTGATGCGCATGGGCAAAGACCACGTCCATGTCATGCTCGGTAAAGAGCACCGACAGCCCCTGTTCGCGCACGATGTCCGCCACCAGCTGCATGAGGTCGATCCGCGCCGAAGGGGCCATGCCCGCCGTCGGCTCGTCCATCAGCAAGAGACGTGGGCGGTGGCAGAGCGCGATGGCCAGCTCGAGCCGCTTGAGATCGCCATAGGCCAGCACCGAGCAGGGGCGGTCGGCCTGATCTGCCAGCGAGACGGTGCGCAGGACCTCCAGCGCGTCCTCGCGGTAGAGTTTCCACGCCCGTGGCCCGAAGGAGAAGAGCCGCCGGTGGTGACTGATCAGGGCCATCTGGACGTTCTCGACCACGCTCATCGAGCGATAGGTGCCGGTGATCTGGAAGGTGCGCCCGACGCCCATCCGCCAGATGTCCCGCGGCGGCTTGCCGGTGATCTTGGTGCCGCGCAGATAGACCTCGCCCGTCGTAGGTTTGAGCTGCCCGGTGAGCATGTTGAAGCAGGTGGACTTGCCGGCGCCGTTGGGGCCGATGAGGGCCTTCAGTTCGCCCTCGCGGACCGAGAAGCTGACCCCGTCCACGGCGAGGAAGCCGTCGTAGCTCTTGCGCAGGTTGTCGGCGCGCAGGATCTCGGTCATCGTGCCGCCTCCTCGTCCGAGGACCGGAAGCGCAGCGCCAGCCGCCGCAGGGTCCCGACGATGCCCTCGGGCATCAGGATGACCACGCCGATGATGACCAGCCCCAGCAGCAGACGCCAGTACTCCAGCCGGGTGAGCCAATGCTCGACCGAGGTCAGGAAGCTGGCCCCGACCACGCCGCCGGCCAAGGACTTTACCCCGCCGAGGAAGACCACGATCAGCGCATCGAAGCTTTTGGCGATCTCCAGCTCGGTGGGAAAGACCGAGCCCTTGGAAAAGACGAAGAGCCCGCCCGCCAGCCCCGCCATCATCCCGGCCATCGCGAAGGCGACGAGCTGCACGCGCCGCACGTTGATGCCCATGGCCTCGGCCTGTCGCGGGCTGTCGCGCCCGGCACGCAGCGCATAGCCGAAGGGCGAATGGATGATGTGCCGCAGGGTGAGGATGCCGCCGACCCCGAACGCCAGCGTGAAGTAGTAATAGGGCAGCGGGCCGTTCAGCCAGTCTGCCGGCCAGATGTTGATCAGCCCGTCGTCGCCACGCGTCAGGCTGCGCCACTGGAAGGCCAGCGACCAGACGAGCTGCGAGAAGGCCAGCGTCAGCATGGCGAAATAGACCCCCGAGAGACGGATGCAGAACCACCCGATCCCCAGCGCCAGAAGACCGGCCGCGAGCGGCGCGAAGAGGAAAGCCAGCTCCATCGGCGTCTCGGTATGGAAGACCAGCAGCGCCGCCGCGTAGGCGCCGCCGCCGAAGAAGGCGGCGTGGCCGAAGCTCACCATGCCGCCGGTGCCGAGGATGAAATGCAACGAGGCGGCGAAAAGGGCGAAGACCGCGATGTCGATCACCAGGGTCAGCACGAATGGCTCGGCCACGCCGGGCAGGGCCGCGAGCAGGATCAAGAGCGCGGCGGTGAGCGCGATGCCGGCCGGGCCATAGGGGCGGATCGGGGTCTCGGGCGCGCCGACCTGCCCGTGCTCGCCCGCCACCTCCTCGCGGCCCAGAAGGCCGTAGGGCCGGACGATCAGAACGGCCGCCATGACCACGAACATCAGCACCAGCGTCGACTGCGGCAGGAAGGCCACGCCAAAGGCATTGAGCACCGAGATCAGCACCGACGCGATGAAGGCGCCGGGCAAGCTCCCCATGCCGCCGATCACGACCACCACGAAAACCGCGCCGATGATGTTGAAATCCATCAGCAAGTCTGCGCCGCCTTTCGGCAGCTGCAGAGCACCGCCCCATCCGGCCAGCGCGGAGCCAAGGGCAAAGACGCCGGTGAAGAGCCACGCCTGGTTGACCCCGAGCGCGCCGACCATCTCGCGGTCCTGCGTTGCCGCGCGCACGAGGATGCCGAGCCGTGTACGGGTGATCAGGTACCAAAGCGCCAGCAGGATGACCGGGGTGATCGCGATCAACACGATGTCATACTTGGGCACCGGTTCGCCGAAGAGGCGCCAGACGCCGCGCAGGCCGGGCGCGCGCGGGCCGAGCCGGTCCTCGGCCCCCCAGATCATCAGCGCCAAATCCTGGATGATCAGGATCACCCCGAAGGTGGCGACCAGCTGAAAGAGTTCGGGGGCGCGGTAGATGCGCCTCAGCACGACGATTTCGATCAGCGCACCGATGCCTCCTACGGCAAGCCCGGTCAGCAGGATCGCCCCCCAAAAGCCCACCGCACCGGGAAGCAGCTGCATCAGCGTGACCCCGATGAAGGCCCCCAGCATGTAGAAGGAGCCATGCGCGAAGTTGACGATGCGCGTGACGCCAAAGATCAGCGACAGCCCCGAGGCAACGAGAAAGAGCGCCGCGGCATTGGCAAGACCGGTCAGGAACAGGGCGAGGTAGAAGGCCATGGGGCGGAAGGCTCGGCTTTCGGAAGGTGGGATATGGGCGGCACAGTAACGCGGCCAAGGCAGAGCCGTCGCCGGCTGGCGGTGGCGCAAGATCGGTCCGCCGGAGGACGGCGGGAAGGCGGAGAGGCGCAAGGGCCTCTCCGCCCATGTTTCAGCCCGCGCTTACTCGGCGGGGCGCATGGCGCGGATCTCGTCGTCTGAGGGCATGTAAGGCGCTGGCTCCTTGTAAGACCAATCCACCATCACGCCTTCGCCCGCATCGTTGAGCGCCGTGGTGCCGACGAAGGCGCCCAGCGTCGACTGATTGTCGAGCGCGCGGTAGTGCAGGGGGCCGATGGGGGTATCGGGGATTTCCAGATCCTCGAAGGCGGCGCGGATTGCCTCGGTCTCGGTGCTGCCGGCGCGTTCGATGGCGGCGGCGACCGAGAGTGCGGTGAGATAGCCGACGTTGCTGCCGTTCTTCGGGGTCTCGCCGAACTTCTCCTCGTAGGCGGCGACGAAGGCACCGCCGGGGGTATCCTCGGCAAAGTCGTACCAGGGGTAGCCGGTGACGAACCAGCCCTCGGGCGCCTCGTCGCCGAGCGGCTCGAAATACTCCGGCTCGCCGGTCAGCAGGCCGTAGACGTCGCGCCCGTCAAAGAGCCCGCGGTCGGTGCCCTCGCGCACGAGCTTTGCAAGGTCGGTGCCGAAGGTAACGTTGTAGATCGCATCGGGCTTGGCGCGTTCCAGCGCCTGTGCCTCGGCGCCGGCGTCGATGTTGAAGAGCGGCGGCCATTGCTCGGCGACGAACTCCACGTCGGGCTTGAGCCGCTTGAGGTTGGCCTTGAAGGCCTCCACCGCCTCGGTGCCATAGGCGTAGTTCGGCGCGATGGTGGCATAGCGGATGGCGTCGGTGCTCGCCGCCTGCTCGGCCAGCATCGCCGCCTGCACCCAGGTCGAGGTGCGCAGGCGGAAGGTGTAGGGATTGCCCGACCCCCAGACCAGCGTGTCCGCCAGCGGTTCCGAGGCGAGGTAGACGTAATGCTTCTCGGCGGCGAAGGAGCTGATTGCCAGCCCGACGTTGCTGAGGATCGTGCCGGTGAGCATCACCGCGCCATCGCGGGTCATCAGTTCCTCGGCGATGCGCACCGCTTCGGCAGGATCGCCCTGGTCGTCGCGGAAGATGAACTTCAGCGGCCGGCCGAGCACACCGCCGCCCGCGTTGATCTCGGACACCGCCAGCTCGATACCCTTGCGGTAGGGCTCGGCAAAGGCCGCGAGGCGCTTGAAGTGGTTGATCTCGCCGATCTTGATCGGCGCCGTGTCCGCCGCTTGGGCAAGCAGGGTGGTCGGGGTCAGGGCAGTGGCTGCGGCAAGCGCCAGAACGGTGCGTCGAAGCAGGGTCATCTCGGTCGCGTCTCCTCGTTGGCGGGGTGTGGACCCCCCGCGGGCCCCTCATACGCGCGAATGCGGCGCCTGACAAAGGTGCTGTCACCTTGGCGGGCGCGCTATGGGTATTTGGGCCTGAAAGATCCGGCGGAAGCGCCGGGCGTTGCGCGAACCTGCGCTTGGGAGTAGGACTGCGCGCCAAAGCGCGGACAGAGCCTTAGGAGAGACGATCATGACGCGAGCTTTCATTTTCCCCGGTCAGGGGGCGCAGACCATCGGGATGGGCAAGGCGCTTGCCGAGACCTACCCGTCGGCAAAAGCCGTGTTCGACGAGGTGGATTCGGCACTGGGAGAGAACCTCTCGTCGCTGATCTGGGAGGGCGAGATCGAGACGCTCACCCTGACCGAGAACGCACAGCCGGCGCTGATGGCGACCTCGCTCGCCGCCATGCGGGCGCTCGAGGCCGAGGGCATCGAGATCGGCGCGGCGCGCTTCGTTGCCGGCCACTCGCTGGGGGAATACTCGGCGCTGACCGCCGCCGGCGCGCTGAGCGTCGGCGACGCGGCCAAGCTGCTGCGCACCCGGGGCAAGGCCATGCAGGCCGCCGTCCCGGTCGGCGAGGGCGCCATGGCGGCGCTGCTCGGCCTCGATCTGGCAACCGCCCGTGCTGTCGCGGAAGAAGCCGCGCAGGGCGAAGTTTGCGCCGCGGCCAATGACAACGATCCGTCGCAGGTGGTGATCTCGGGCAGCAAGGGCGCGGTCGAGCGTGCGCTCGATATCGCCAAGGCGAAAGGCGCCAAGCGCGCGCTGCTGCTGCCGGTGAGCGCCCCCTTCCACTGCGCCCTGATGGCCCCCGCCGCCGAAGTCATGGCCGAGGCGCTGGAGCAGGTCGAGATCACCGCGCCGAGCGTGCCGCTGGTCGCCAACGTGATCGCCGAGGCCGTCACCGACCCGGCCCGCATCCGCGCGCTGCTGGTCGAGCAGGTGACCGGCTCGGTGCGCTGGCGCGAGTCGGTGGAATACATGGTCGCACAGGGCGTGACCGAGTTTTGGGAGATCGGCGCGGGCAAGGCGCTGTCGGGCATGGTCAAGCGCATCGAGCGCAGCGCCGTCCTGCGCAACGTCGGCGCGCCGGACGATGTGACCGCGGCTCTCGAAGCCGTCTGACCGCCCGCACCACGGGTCCATGCTGAAAAAGGCAGGGGAGCACGCGCTTCCCTGCCTTTTTGCTAGCGGCCAATGTCCCGGAGGGCCGGGGGGCGGCTTGACGCGGAAGACGGGTGAGCCGCGCGGCGGCTCAGGCGCCCCAGGTCTTGCGCAGCACGCGCAGCCAGTTGCCGTGGCAGAGCTTCTCCATCAGCGCGGCGTCGACGCCATGCGCGGTGAGCGCGGCGCGCAGGTTCGGCAGGCCGGCGACATCGGCGATGCCCTCGGGCACGGTCGCGCCGTCGAAGTCCGAACCGAAGCCGACCCGGTCCTCGCCGAGCTTGCCGATCAGGTGGTCCAGATGGCGCAGCACCACGTCGAGGCCGCAGTCGCTTCCCATCCGCCCGTCCTCGCGCAGGAAGGCGGTGGCGAAGTTGATGCCGACCATACCGTCGCTCTCGGCGATCATCGCCAGTTGCCGGTCGGTGAGGTTGCGGGCGTGGGTGGTCACCGCGTGGGCGTTCGAATGGGTGGCGACCAGCGGCGCATCCGAAAGCGCGGCCACGTCGTCCATGCCCTTTTCGTTGAGGTGCGACAGGTCGATCATCACCTTGAGCGCGTTGCATTCCTTGACCAGCCGTTTGCCGGCCTCGGTGAGCCCGTCGCCGGTGTCGGGTGTGGAGGGGTAGCGGAAGGGCACGCCGTTGCCGAAGATCGTCGGGCGCGACCAGACCGGGCCCAGCGAGCGCAGTCCGCGGGCGTAAAGCGCGTGCAGCTCCTCGAGATCGGGGCCGATCGCCTCGGCGCCCTCGAGGTGCAGCACCCCCGCCATCTTCGGCCCGCCGAGCGCGGCCTCGATTTCGGCGACGGTGGTGCAGGGGGTGATGGCCCCGGCGGCGGCCAGTGCTTCAAAGGCCTCGACCCCGCGCCATGTGGTCTCGAGCGCCTCGGGCTGGGGGATCATCTCGGGCAACGGCAGATCATACTGCGGGCGGCTCATCGCGTCGAGGTCGTCGCCTGGCTTGGCCGGGCTCGGCACGAAGATCGCGAAAAAGCCGCCGCCGAAGCCGCCCTGCTGCGCCCGGGGCAGGTCGATGTGGCCACTGCCAAGGCCGTTGGCGACGCCGCTCGCGGTGACCGCGCCGCCCAGCAGGCGCAGCAGGAGATCGTTGTGGCCGTCGAAGATGGGCGGGGTGGTCGCATGCGTCATGAGAGGACTTTCAATGGTACAGTTGGCGAAGCTCAGTTGAGGAGGTAGCCGAGGACGAGAACCCAAGCCGAGAGCAGGACAAGCAGGCACAGCATGTAGCCGCCGTTCCAGCGCAGGCCGACGTGGCGGGCGCTGACGTTGCCGAAGCTGCCGATCAGCAGGGTGGTGGCGGTGAAGGGCGAGCTGATGCCGCCGAGCGCCCAGCCGGCGGTGATCGCGACGACGATGACCTCGGGCGACACCCCGAGCTGGTCCGCATGCGGCACCAGCGGTGCGATCAGGGTGACCGCGAGGATGGGGTTCATGCCAAGCTGACCGAGCAGCGGGATGATCCAGACGAAGCTGACCAGCACCAGCGCGGGGGGCAGGTCCTCGGGGTGGAAACCCGAGGCCTTGACCAGCGGGGCCAGAAGCGGTGCGCCGACGGTGCCGATGAAGCCGGCCATCATCAGCAGGGTGACCTCACCGCGGTAGGACGGCAGCTCGCGGAAGACGAACTCGGCGGCGCGGCTCTGCAGCGGGGCGCCGCCGCCGCGCTTCTGCAAAAGGACCCAGCAGGTGGCCATGGTCGGCACGACAAGCAGGACGATGGCGATGATCCGCAGGCCGGTGAGCGACTGCAGGACCAGCACCGAGACCCCCAACAGGCCGAGCAGCACCAGAAGCGGGCTCATCAGCGCCCAGCTGCCCTTGGGCGCGGCGCGCGGCGCGGCCGGTTGCGAGAGCTTTGGCTTGAAGATCGTGTCGAGTGCCCAGCCGGTCAGGGTGATCAGCGCAGAGGTGCCAAGCGCGGGCAGCACCACCGAGCCCCAGCTGGTGCCGGGGATCAGCGCGGTGGTGATGGCGACGGAAAAGGACATGGGCGACCAAGGCAGCGAGGCGACGAACCCGCGCTGGATCGCCAGCAGCATGCGGCGGGTGCGGTGGCTGCGGATCTCGGCGTCGGGCTCGTCCTGGGCGGCGGCGGTAGCGAGGCTGCCGAGCAGCGCGATGGCGCCGTAGTTCAGCAGCAACGCGAAGGCCTGTCCGCCGAGGGTCAGCGCGAGGTACCGCCGCCCGGGCGGCTGCAGCGCCAGGAAGTTGCCGGCGGCGCGGATCGAGGGGGCCTGCTGCGCGGCGCTGCGCAGCGTGGCGAGCGCGGCAAAGAAGGCCGCGATGAAGGCGGCCGAGTGAAAGGCCTTGAGCAGCACCGCCTGCCAGTCCGGCACCCGCCATATCAGCGCGAGGCCCAGCAGCACCGCCAGGGCGACGAAGAGCCGGCGCCCCGGCGCGACCTGCAGTGTCAGCAGCCCCACCAGCAGCGTCACCGCGGGCACGACCAGCAAATCGACCGGGCCGGTGAGATGCCATTCCTGAACGACGACGAGGCAGGTGATCAGCCCCAGCAGCAGTCCGGTCAGGCGGGCGAGGGGCGTGGGGGACACGGGCAGGCGCGTGGGCACGGTGCGGATTCCAGTCTCGTGCGGGCTTTTGTCCGGACATAGACCATCCTTGCCGGGAGAGGGCAATGCCCCCGGGTCGGCGCTCCGGCGCGAGACCGGCCCGGGGGTATCGCAGCCGTGGCCACCTGCGTGGTTTTCAGGCGCGGCAGCGGCGCGCGGTCATCGTTCCGGCCGTACTGCCGGCCTGTCACGAAAGCTTCATCCAAATGATACGCAATCGAATCCCCGCCGTCACAGCCTCGATACGGTTCGGGGCGAGACACCGTTCCGGACAGACAGGGGAAATCATGCTCACCGTCGAGAACCTGACGAAGCGCTTCGGCGCGAACACCGCCGTGGACAGGGCGAGCTTTACGGTCGACCGTCCGATGATGATCGGCATCATCGGACGCTCCGGCGCCGGCAAGTCGACTTTTTTGCGGATGATGAACCGCCTCACCGACGCCACCGAGGGCAAGCTGGTCTTCGAGGGCCGCGACGTGCTGCAGCTCAAGGGCAGCGAGAAGCGGCTCTGGCAGTCCGACTGCGCGATGATCTTCCAGCAGTTCAACCTCGTGCCGCGCATGGACGTGGTGTCGAACGTGCTGCACGGCACGCTCGCGCGCCGCAACACGCTGGCGACGATGTTCAACCTCTACCCGCGCGAGGACGTGCACCGCGCCATCGACATCCTCGAGCGGCTCGGCATCGCGGCCCATGCGGCCAAGCGCGCCGAGGCGCTCTCGGGCGGTCAGCAGCAGCGCGTCGCCATCGCCCGGGCGCTGATGCAGGATCCCAAGGTGGTGCTGGCCGACGAGCCCATCGCCTCGCTCGATCCGATGAACGCCCAGCTGGTGATGCAGGACCTGCGCCGCATCCACGACGAGGACGGGCGCATGGTCATCGCCAACCTGCACACGCTGGATACGGCGCGGCGCTACTGCGACCGGGTCATCGGCATGCGCGACGGGCGGATCGTCTTTGACGGCACCCCGGCGCAGCTGACCACCGGCGTGGCGCGCGACATCTACGGGGCGGGCGCCGATTTTTCGGAGAACGCCACCTCTACCGAGATCCGCGACCCCGTGGTCGCGGCGGAAATCCGGGCTGCGGAAGTCGCGGTCTGATCACCCGGGCCCATCGGGACGGGCCCAATACCTGACATGAGGGACAGAAGATGAAGAAACTGATCGCAGCGGCTCTGGCCAGCACCGTGCTCGTGGGCGCCGCCCAGGCACAGGAGATCACCGAATTCCGCCTCGGCATCCTCGGCGGCGAGAACGCCCAGGACCGCATGACCTCGAACCAGTGCTTCGCCGAAAAGATCGCCGAAGCGCTCGGCGTCGAGGTGAAGGTCTTCACCCCGGCCGACTACAATGGCGTGATGCAGGGCCTGCTCGGCGGCACCATCGACGCGGCCTGGATGGGCGCCTCCTCCTATGCCGGCACCTACATTGCCGACCCCGAGGCGGTCGAGCCGGTGCTGGTCAAACAGAACCTCGACGGCTCAATCGGCTACTATTCGATCGGCTTCGCCCGCGCCGACAGCGGTGTGACCTCGCTCGAGGACCTCAAGGGCAAGAAGTTCGGCTTCGGCGATCCGAACTCGACTTCGGGCTACCTGATCCCGTCGATCGAGATCGCCGCGGCCGGCTATGACATGACCCCGGGCACCTACTTCGGCGACGTCGTCTTCACCGGCGGCCACGAGCAGACCATCGTCGCGGTCAACAATGGCGACGTCGAGGCAGGCGTGACCTGGGCCGACGGCCAGGGCAACTGGGAAGACGGCTACAACTCGGGCGCGCTGCGCAAGGCCGTGGACGCCGGCCTCGTCGACATGAACGACCTGGTGCAGATCTGGCAGTCGAACATCATCCCCGAAGGCCCCTTCGTGATCCGCAAGGCGCTGCCGCAGGACGTGAAGGATACCGTCACCGAGCTGACCGCCAACCTCTGGGAAGAAGACCCCGACTGCGCCTACGGCGTTGCGGCGGGCGATGCCAAGGACTTCATCCCGGTGACCCACGCCGAATACGAGTCGATCGTCGCGGCACGCCGTTCGAAGATCAACTGATCACAAGAGCCGAGGGACCCCGCCGCCGTGCGGGGTCCTTTTCGTTTACCGGTCGCGCGGGCGGCATGCGCCGCCCGTTCGCCGCTGCAGGACCCGTTGATGACCCAGACCCCAGACGCCCCGCACGACACGCGCGGCCACTACATGGCCCTGATGGCGCAAAGGCGCCTTTATGGCGGGCTGACGCTCGCGCTCTTTGCCCTGCTCATGATCTCCGGCTTCATGCTGGCCGACGCGCGCAACGCGGGCGGGTTCTGGAGCGGCCTGCCGCAGATCTTCGACTTTCCCGCCGACGTGATCGCCGACACCCTGCCCAAGCTCGACCGGCTGCCCGGCCACCTCGTGCGCTACTTCCCGGCGCTGGTCGAGACGATCAACATCGCCGCGGTCTCGACGCTGCTGGGGACGGCCGGGGCCATCGTGCTGTCGCTGCTTTCGACCCGGGGGCTGGCGCGCTGGCCGCGTCTGATCCCTGTGTTTCGCCGGTTCATGGACATCCTGCGCGCCGTGCCCGAGATCGTCGTGGCGCTGGTGCTGATCTTCGTGCTGGGCGGCGGGCCGGTGCCCGCCATGCTCGCCATCGCGCTGCACACCGCCGGGGCGCTCGGCAAGCTCTTCTCCGAGGTCAATGAAAACGCCGATCTCAAGCCGGTCGAGGGCCTTTCCTCGGTCGGGGGCACCTGGCTTCAGCGCATGTGGCTGGGCGTGGTGCCGCAGGTCTCGCCCAACTACTTCAGCTACGCGCTGCTGCGCTTCGAGATCAACATCCGCGCTTCGGCCATCCTTGGCTTCGTCGGGGCGGGGGGCATCGGCTACGAGCTGCGCAACGCCATGGCCTGGGGCAAGGGCCGCTTCGACGAGGCGGCGGCGATCTTCCTGCTGCTCTTCCTGACCATCGTCGTCTTCGACCAGCTTTCGAGCCATGTGCGGGGTGCCATGATCTCGTCCAGCAAGGGAGGCCACTGAGATGGCTGACGCCGCGCTCTACGCTTCTGCCGACCGGCTCTTCCGCCGCAAGAGGCTCCTCGCCTTCGGCCTGCCCGCCGTGATCCTGGCCTATCTGGCCTATATCTTCTTCGCCTTCGACTTGCCCGGGCTGGCCGAGCGGGCGCGCTGGGACAATGCGCGCACGCTGCTCGCCGACACCTGGAGCTACAAAACCCATGTCACCCGCGACAACCGCAGCGGCGCCGTCGCCGTCGCCATCGAGGGCGAACGCAAGGGTGAATACCCCGAAGGCACGACGCCCGACTGGGTCATCCCGCAGGACGGAGGCGCCATCCGCGTTGCGCTGGAAGGCGGGCAGGAGGTGATCCTGCTGCCCGGCAACGGCTTCCGCTGGGACGTGCCGGGCTTTGGTCTGATCGAGGCGCGTCTCGAAGGCCGCAATATCGTCAGCAACCTGCCCGAAGACGGCCTGCCGGAGTGGATCTCGGCATCGACCTCGCGGCTGCAGGTCACCACCGACGGCGCGCGGGTCTCGCTGACCCGGTCCAAGACCGAGCTCTTCCGCTACTTCCCGGGCTGGGAGCTGTTCTTCTTCACCCTCGACAGCCCCTATCACGGGCATGGCCTGGGCGAGATCCTCTTCGGCACGCAGATCGACCCCGCGCGCGGCAACCTCGCCGGCGCCTGGCAGGACTTCTGGGGCAACGCCATGTGGCGCCACAGCGACGTCGCCTGGGCGCTTTTCGAGACGCTCCTCATGGCCTTCCTCGGCACCATGGGCGCGGCGCTGGTGGCCTTGCCGCTGGCCTTCCTGTCGGCGAAGAACTTCGCGCCGCTCATGGCGCTGCGCTTCGCCGCCCGCCGGGTCTTCGACTTCCTGCGCGGCGTGGACGGGCTGATCTGGACCATCGTGCTGAGCCGCGCCTTCGGGCCGGGGCCGATGACCGGGGCGCTGGCGATCCTGCTCACCGACACCGGCTCCTTCGGCAAGCTGTTTTCCGAGGCGCTCGAGAATGTCGACGGCAAGCAGATCGAGGGCGTCGCCTCGACCGGGGCCAAGCCGATCCAGCGCTACCGCTTCGGGGTGATCCCGCAGGTGGTGCCGGTGCTGGTCAGCCAGGTGCTCTACTTCCTGGAATCCAACACCCGCTCGGCGACCATCATCGGCGCGATCACCGGCGGCGGCATCGGTCTGCTGCTGACCCAGGCGATGATCACCCAGAAGGACTGGGAAGAGGTGACCTATTACATCATCCTGGTGATCCTCATGGTTATGGCGATGGACAGCGCCTCTGGCTGGCTGCGCCGCAAACTCATCAAGGGGCTTTGAATGCCGCGTCTTGGACCTGATCCCTTCATCCACCCCGACTGCGAGATCACCGGCTCGGAACTTGGCGCCTATGTCGAGATCGGTCGTGGCTCGCGGCTGAACCGGGTGGAGATGGGCGACTATTCCTACTGCGACCGCTACGCCGATCTGGCGAATGTCACGGTCGGCAAGTTCGCCAATATCGCCAGCTTCACCCGCATCGGGCCGACCGACCACCCGATGGGCAATGCCTCGTTGCACCATTTCCTCTATCGGTCCGAAGACTATTGGGACGACACCAGCCGAGACGAAGACTTCTTCGCCGCGCGTCACGCCCGCCGCGCCTGCATCGGCCATGACACCTGGATCGGGCATGGCGCCGTGGTGCGCCCGGAGGTGACCATCGGCCATGGCGCGGTGGTCGCTTCCTCGGCGGTGGTGACCCGGGACGTGGCGCCCTATACCATCGTCGCCGGGGTGCCCGCGCAGCCGCTGCGCCCACGGTTCGCGCCGGAGGTGGCAGAGCGCATGGTGGCGCTGGCCTGGTGGGACTGGCCGCACGGGGTTCTGCGCGCGCGCCTGGCGGATTTCCGGGCCTTGCCTGCAGAGGCATTTCTCGAGAAATACGAGACGGAACCGGTCGACCCCGCCTGATCCGGCCGGGGTCGACGACGCTTCACGCTCGCGCCGGGTTGCCAGGCCTCAGGCAGAGGCGGCGTGTCGGGTCCCGGCCGTTTCCGCGGACCAGTCTTCGGCGCGGCTGCCGAGTTTGAAGCGGCCGACGTTCTGCCGAAGCGCCTGCGCGGCCTCGCGCAGGTCCGAGCTGGCGGCGGAGGTCTGCTCGAACATCGCCGCGTTCTTCTGGGTTGTCATGTCGAGCTCGCTCACCGCGCTGTTGAGTTCCGACAGGCCGGTGGACTGCTCGCGCGCCGACTCGGCGATGGTGGTCACGCGGTCGGCGATGGTGCGGATCGAGTCGATGATTTCCTTCAAGGCGCCGCCGGTGCGTCCGACCAGCCGCACGCCGTTCTGCACGTGGTCGGACGAGGCGGTGATCTGCGTGTTGATCTCGCTGGCCGCCTCGGAGCAGCGCTGCGCGAGCAGCCGCACCTCGGAGGCGACGACCGCGAATCCCCGGCCCGCGTCTCCGGCCCGCGCCGCCTCGACCCCGGCATTGAGAGCCAGCAGGTTGGTTTGAAAGGCGATGTCGTCGATCACTCTGATATTGCCTGAGATTTGCTGGAACGCGGCTTCGATGACGCCGATCGCCTCAATGGTCTCGCGGACGACTTCGCCGCTGGCCTGCGCGTCCTCGCGCGCCTTTCCGACGAGGCCGTCCACCTCGGCGGCGTTCTTCGCCGACTCCGAGACCGAGGCAGTGAGCTGGTCGAGCGCGGCGGCGGTTTCTTCGACCGTGGCGGCCTGGCGTTCGGTGCGCTGGCCCAGCTCTTCGGATGCCTGGGTGATGTGATCGACGTCGTGGTTGATCGCCTCGGCGCTTTGCGACACATCGATCATCGCCTGCTGCAACCGGTCTGTCGCGCGGTTGAAATCGGTGCGCAGGCGCGCGTAGTCCTCGGGGAAATCCTGCCTGATGGTGCTGCCGAGATCGCCCTCGGCAAGTCGGGAAAGGGCTGTCTGCAGCGCCGCCACCACGGACGCCTGTGCGCTTTGCATCGCGGCGCGGGTGCTGGCGCCGGATTGCAGGTCATCCCGGCTCTGCCGTAGGTCGCGGCGCAGGGCGTCGAGGGCGCGGGCGATGCGGCCAATCTCGTCGCCGCGTTTGCGCGCCGGGATCTCGGTGTCGTACTGACCCGCCGCGACCTCGCCCACGGCGGCGGTGATCCGCCCCAGCGGGCGGGCGATGTTGCGCGCCGCGAGCACCGCAACCAGCAGGGCGACGATGAGCGCCGGCACCGCGGCACGCACCAGCTTGCCGAGCAGGGCACGCGGTCCTGCCGCGATCACCTCGGAAGGTTCCGCGGCGAGCAGCGCCCAGCTTGTGCCGCCGGTCGCCTCGGGCGGGCCGAGGCGGACCGGCTGGAAGGCCGCGAGAAAGCTCTCGCCACCCGGCAGCGCAAGCTCGGTGACGCCGCTCTCGCCGGAGAACGCGGCGCTGATCGCCGGATTGTCCGGCGCGGCGCTGCCGAGTGCGCCGGTCCCGCCGGAGAGGCTGCCGGTGCTGCGCCGGGTGTGATCCGGCCCGATCAGCGCGATACGCGTGGTGGCGGTGAGCGCCGAGGGCATGGCGAGGATCTTTCCGATCTCCGCCTCATCGAGTTCGAAGACCAGCGCCGCGACCAGATCCCCCCATTCATTGTCCAGCGGCAGCGCCACAAAGCCCGCCACCGCGCCGCCGAGCGCCGGCTCCGCGGTGAAATCGGCGAAGCCGAACGCCGCACCCTCGGCCAGCGCGGCGCGGACCGCAGTGCCGAGCGCGCCGCCGTCCTCGCCAAGACTCGTGGCGAAATTCCCCTGCTTGCGCACCGAGTAGATCACATCGCCCGCGGCCGAGACGATGAGCAGGTCGCGCAGGTCCAGGGTCTCGACATCGTTGCGGAAGGCAGCATGGAATTTCTTGTGGAAAAGCGAATAGGCGGTGGTGTCCGGCGCCTCTTCCAGGGCATCGCGGGCCTCGGGCGGGTTGGGGTTTTCATCGACGTAATTGCGCCGCAGGTGGTCGTTCGCCCCGGGACCAAGGCTGTTGTAGGTGCTGAGAAAGCTGCTCGCTGCCTCGATGGTGTGGGCTTGCGTCGCGATGTCGCCGAGCGCGCCGAGCTTGTCGTCGAACCAATCTTCGAGCAGCGCGGCGCGGGTGTCGCGGACGGCGGCGAGGCGGAAACTCACCTCCTGCATCAGCTGCGCGAGCGAGACCTTGTAGGCAATTGCCCCCGCGACGCCGAGGCAGCCGATCGCGATCGCGATCATCAGGAGGGGCAGTTTGAGAGCGACAGAGAGGCTGCGCAGGCGGGACATGGCGTGTTCCTGTTGCTGCTGGCGGGGTTCGGGCGGCGCGCCCGCCGGTGGGATCTTTCAACCATGAAAGGCTGAACAAGCGCCTAACCGGCGCGGCTCTGGCATTGTCACGCGGGACAGTCAGTCGCCCAGCACGAAAGCTGACGTCATGTTGCCGGCCGTGCCGGCGTCGATCAGCAGGCAGTCGAAAAACTGGACCTCGCGCTTTTCGCGGGGTTTGCCGGTGCGGATGTAGTGGTCCGCCTGGCGCACCGCCTCCTCGGCGAAGAGGGCGACGGGTTGCAGCACCGTGTAGACCAGCTCGCCCGCGGCCACCGCGGTCACCGCGTCGGGCGAGCCGTCGAAGCCGCCCACCGTGACCGAAGCGAGCCGCCCCGCCTCCTTCAGGGCGGCGACGGCACCAAGCGCCATTTCGTCATTGCCGGCGATCACCCCGGTGATCTGCGGATGGCTGGCCAGGAGTTTCCGGGTTTCCTCGTAGGCGCGCGTGCGGTTCCAATCGGCGGGTGTCGCAGCGACGCGGTGCAGCCCCTCCGCCGCGCCGAGGATATTGGCAAAGCCCTTGGACCGGATGGCGGCATTGGGATCGGCGGCGGCACCGAGCAGCTCCACGTAACTGCCTGTTTCGCCCATCGCCTGGAGCCAGCGGCGCGCGCCGAGTTCCGCCCCCTGCGCGTTGTTCGACAGGAGCTGCGCCACCGCGAGGCCTGGCATGGCCAGGCCCGCGTTGACGATGAAGACGGGAATGCCCGCCGACTTTGCCCGCCTGACTGTCTCGGCGGAGTCGGTGGCGTCGGCGGGGTCGAGGATGATCGCATCGACCCCGGCGGCGATGGCGGCGTCCACCCGGGCGCCCTCGATCAGCGGATTGCCCTCATGCGCGGTGACGACGGCCTTGTAGCCGAGTTCGGTCGCCGTGGCCTTCGCCACGTCCCCCTCTGCGGCCCAATAGGGGTTCTCGGGGTTGTTGACGATGATGCTGATCCGTCCCTCGGCCCGTGCCTGCGCCTGCGCCTGCGCCGTGGCGAGCAGCAGCGTCAGCAGCAGCAGATGGCGCAGCCTGCGAAGGAGAGCGGGGCGGGGCATGGCACGGACTCCTGTCTCCGGCGTGGTCGGGGGTGCCGGGGTCTTACGACAGGAGAGTTGAACAACCGCTTAAGGCGACGACGGCCTGAAGCCGCCGGCCGGCGTTACTCGGCGGCCATGCGCCGGCGCTGCATCGCCGAGACCAGCCGGGCGCCCGCCTCGCCGGCGAGATAGGTCAGCCGGCCGCCGCAGACCGTCGCCTCGATGGCACGGCTCTCTGCGTTCACCACCACGAAGTCGGCGCGCTTGCCGTGCTCGAGGCTGCCACGGTCGACCAGTCCCATGATCTCGGCCGGGGTGGTCGAGATCATCGCCCAGGCCTCGGGCAGCGTCTTCATCCCCTTGTCAACCAGCGTCCAGGCGGCCTCGGCCAGACAGGGGTAGTGGTAATCCGAGACCAGCGCGTCGCAGAGCCCGTCGGCGATCAGGTGCTGGGCCGAGACATTGCCTGCCTGGCTGCGGCCGCGCACCACGTTGGGCGCCCCCATCAGCACCGGATCGTTGAAGGCGCGGGCGAGCTTGGCAGCACTGACGGTGGTCGGGAACTCCGCGATGCGGGCGCCGATCAGACGGTAGTATTCGCGGGTGTCGCCGTCCGGATCGTCGTGGCTGCCGTAGCGGATGTCATGGGCGTCGAAGCTCTCGGCCAGCGCGCAGAGGTGCCGGGGCACATCGCGCGAGCGGGCGCGGGCCTCCCGCAGCCGGGCGACGAAGGTCTGGGGCGTCTCGCCGGCACGCTCGGCCCAGAGCGCGAGCCGGTGCGGATCGCGGTCGGCGACCTCGAGCGCCTCGGGCAGGTGATCGTTGAACACCACGTAATCGACCCCATGCGCGAGGATTGCGGCGAGCATGCGCGCGCGCGTGTCGGGCATATGGGTCTCGCAGCGGATCTGCAGGCGCAGGTCGGTGTGGGCCTGCGGGCGGTAGGCGGTGAGGGCGGCCATCACCTCTTCGGCGAACTCCGGGCCGCGCATGCCGCCCTCCCAACTCCAGCACTGTGCCAGCCAGGCGGTGGTGACGCCATGGGCGGCGGCCTCGCGATCGGTCCAGCGCAGGCCGGCGAGGATCGGGAAGAGGGCCGAGGGGCGCGGCGCGATATGGCGCTCGAAGGCGTCGCCGTGCAGGTCGATGATGCCCGGCAGAATGAGGTTCCCCGAAAGGTCCACCTCGGGGAGCGGTCCCTTGCTGATCACGCCGCCCTCGATCACCAGAGAGCGCTTCTGCATCTCGCCGTCGCGCAGGAGGGTTGCGCCGGTGAGACGCAGGGGAGGGAGTAGGGCCGTCATGTCTGTCACCCGCCATGGCTGCTCTGGGGTTTCAGGCGGTTCTACCCGGCGTCTGTGTCATGGGCGTGACGGCGGCTCACCTTGCGGCGCCTGTATCCTCATGGCTGATCGTGAGCGCCACGCGGTCGCCCGCGAACCAGGTGTGCCCTTGCTCCACCGGCGCGCCGTCGGGGCCGAGGTTGATCGAGGTCGAGCGGAGCAGCGGCTCGCCCTCGCGCAGGTTGAGGTGCAGCGCCTGCATGGCCGAGGCGGGTTCGGCGGTGAGCCGCGTCTGCGCGCGGGTGTAATCGGTGATGCCATGGCGGCGCAGCGCTTCGGTGACCGAGTTCACCTCGCGCAGGGTCTCGTCGAGGCCGGGCAGGCGGCCGATGGGGAAGAGCGAGACGAAATGTGCCATCGGGACGCCACCGGCCAGAGAGACGCCCTCGAGCACCAGAAGCGGCTCGCCGGGATCAAGCTGCAGCGCTTCGGCCTCGGTGCTGTCGGCGGGGCGGGTTTCCATCCGCAGCAGCCTGCGGTCGGGCAGCCGGCCCGAGGCGCGGACGTTCTGGCTGAAGCGCGTGCGCCCGCCAATCGGGTAGTCCATCGGCGCCATCCGCACGAAGACCCCGGCGCCGCGCCGGGAATGGGTGAGGCCGCGGTCGCCGAGGTCTTTCAGCGCATGACGCACCGTGTGCCGGTTCACCCCGAAGCGCGTGGCCAGCTCGGCCTCGGTCGGGAGCTTGTCGCCGGGGCGATAATGGCGGCGCGAGATCTCGCTTTCGAGGGTGGTGGCAATGGCGTGCCAGACGGGAGAGCGGGGCATGGTCGGACCTCTGTCACCGAAATTTCACGCGATGAGCCCTTGCCCGACTCGGGTCGAGCGGCGTATCACGTGTCTAGTTGTATAGTTATCTAGACAAATCGGCAAGGTGTCCAGATGGAAACTCCTGAACAGGAAATCGCCGCGCGGCAGGGCTGGATGGGCCTGCTGGCGCGTGCCCCGGCCGAGCGGCTTAACGCGCTGCTCGAGGGCGCGGAGCTGCCCGGCTTCGACTGGCTGCGGGTGCCCGAGACTGGCGGCGTCATGGTGCGCGGCCGCATGGGCGGCACCGGCGCGCCCTTCAACCTCGGCGAGATGACGGTGACCCGGTGCGCGCTGAGGCTGGAAAGCGGCGAGGTGGGCCATGCCCATGTGCAGGGGCGGGGCCGCAGCCATGCCGAGCGCGCGGCGCTGGTCGATGCGCTGATGCAGGGCCCGCGGGCCGAAGAAATGCAGGCCCGGGTGCTGGCGCCTCTGGCCGCCGAGGAAGCGGCGCGGCGCGCGGCGCGGGCGGCGAAGGCCGCGGCGACGAAGGTGGATTTCTTCACCATGGTGCGGGGGGAATGATGCAGTCCGACATTCTGACAGGCGATGTGCTCACGGGCGGTTTTGCCGACGCCCCCGTGCAGGCGGCGCGGGCCTTCCGCGCGGCGCTCGAGGCGATGGCACGGCCGGGCCGGATCGAGACGGTCGCGGGCGCCGAGGCGCCGGGGATCTCCACGGCGGCAGCGGTGCTCCTGCTGACCCTTTGCGACCGCGAGACGCCGATCCACCTCGCGCCCGGCTGCGACGGCGCCGCGCTGAAGCGCTGGATCGCCTTCCACATCGGCGCGCCGGTCGTGCCCGCCGAAGAGGCGATGTTCGCCCTCGGCAGCTGGGAGACGCTGAAGCCGCTGGACCGCTACCGCATCGGCACTGCCGAATACCCCGACCGCTCGGTGACGCTGATCGTCGAGGTGGACAGGCTGGAGAGCGCGGGCATGAAACTCACCGGCCCGGGCATCGAGACCGAGGCGGCGCTGACTCTTCCCGAGACCGGGGCCTTCAGGCGCAATGCGCTGCGCTTCCCGCTCGGCTGGGATTGCTACTTCACCGCGGACGACAAGCTGGCGGCGTTGCCGCGGACAACCAAAGTGGAGACGCTCTGATGTATGTGGCTGTGAAAGGCGGCGAGCGCGCGATCGACGCGGCGCATGACTGGCTGGCCGAGGAGCGGCGCGGCGATCCCGATGTGCCCGAGCTGACCGTGCCCCAGATCCGCGAACAGATGGCGCTGGCGGTGAACCGGGTGATGGCCGAGGGCTCGCTCTACGATCCCGACCTCGCGGCGCTGGCGATCAAGCAGGCGCGCGGCGATCTCATCGAAGCGATCTTCCTGATCCGCGCCTACCGCACGACCCTGCCGCGGCTCGGCCATTCCGCACCGGTGGACACCACCGCGATGCTCTGCGACCGCCGCATCAGCGCGACCTTCAAGGACGTGCCCGGCGGGCAGGTGCTGGGGCCGACCTTCGATTACACGCACCGACTGCTCGACTTCGCACTTGAAGCCGAGGGCGAGGCGCCACGCGCCCGCGCCGCCGAGCCGCGCCGCGAGCCGACGCCGCGGGTGACCGAGTTCCTGAACAAGGATGGGCTGATCCAGGACGAGCCGCGCAGCGATGCCCCGCCGCCCGACATGACGCGCGAGCCGATGGAATACCCGGCGAGCCGTCCGCTGCGGCTGCAGGCGCTGACCCGCGGCGACGAGGGCTTCGTGTTGGGCATGGCCTATTCCACCCAGCGTGGCTACGGCCGCAACCACCCCTTCGTCGGCGAGCTGCGCATCGGCGCGGTCGCGGTCGAGATGGAGGTGCCGGAGCTGGGCTTTCCGGTCTGCATCGGCGAGCTGACGCTCACCGAATGCGAGACCGTCAACCAGTTCGCCGGCTCCAAGACCGAACCGGCGCAGTTCACCCGCGGCTACGGGCTGGTCTTCGGCCAGACCGAGCGCAAGGCGATTTCCATGGCGCTCGTGGACCGGGCGCTGCGCTGGGAGGAGCTGGGCGAGGAGAACATCGGCGCCCCGGCGCAGGACGAGGAGTTCGTTCTGGCCCATTCCGACAATATTCAGGGGACAGGTTTCCTCGAACATATCAAACTGCCGCACTACGTCGATTTTCAGTCCGAGCTGGAACTGGTCCGCAAGATGCGGGCAGAGGCTCTGGGCACAGCAAAAATCAAGGAGGCTGCGGAATGAGCAAGGGTTATCACGGGGCGAAACTGCCCGAACTGCCGAAGGGTCAAGATTGGTACTGCGCCTTGGTCGAGGTGGTCCGCATGCCGGGCACGCCCTGTCCCTTTTTCGGAGATGACGAGGGAGAGGTGGACGAGGACGCGGCGCTGGCGGTGCTGTGGATTTGCCTTTCGGCCAATTCCCCGGCCGAGGTCGAGGTGCAGCTCTCCGAGCATGTCGCGGAATGCGGCGGCGTGGCGAGCAGCATCGAGGACGTGCGGCTGATTTCGGTCCCCTCGGACCTGCCGCTCGACGAGGACGGCGCAGTCGACGAGGGGCTTCTGGAAGCCTTCAGCGACCCCGAACTGGGCGACGAGATCGTCTGGGGTGAAATCTATCTCTTCGGCGAGGAGCCAGAGTCATGACCGATCAGGCCTACAACTTCGCCTATCTCGACGAGCAGACCAAGCGGATGATCCGCCGCGCGCTGCTCAAGGCGCTGGCGGTGCCGGGCTATCAGGTGCCCTTTGCCAGCCGCGAGATGCCGATGCCCTATGGTTGGGGAACGGGGGGCGTGCAGGTGACTGCCGCCTGCCTCACCCCCGAGGACCGGCTCAAGGTCATCGACCAGGGCGCCGACGACACCACCAACGCCGTCTCGATCCGCAAGTTCTTCGAGCGCACCGCCGAGGTGGAGACCACCGAGCACACCGCCGAGGCGACGGTGATCCAGACCCGCCACCGCATCCCCGAGCAGCCGCTCGGGGAAGGGCAGATCCTCGTCTATCAGGTGCCGATCCCCGAGCCGCTGCGCTTCCTCGAGCCGCGCGAGACCGAGACCCGCAAGATGCACGCGCTCGAGGAATACGGGCTGATGCACGTCAAGCTCTACGAGGACATCGCCCACAATGGCGCCATCTCGACGGCCTACGCCTACCCGGTGAAGGTCGAGGGCCGCTACGTCATGGACCCCTCGCCGATCCCCAAGTTCGACAACCCCAAGCTCGAAAGCGGGGCGATCCAGCTCTTCGGCGCGGGACGCGAGCAGCGCATCTACGCGCTGCCGCCACATACCAAGGTGGTCAGCCTCGATTTCGAGGACCATCCCTTCGAGCCCAGCAAGGCCGATCACGCCTGCGATCTTTGCGGCTGCGGCACCAGCTACCTCGACGAGGTGATCACCGATGATGCCGGCGGGCGGATGTTCGTCTGCTCCGACACCGATTTCTGCGCCTCGCGGCTGGCCCAAGGGCACCGTGGTGCGCTCTCCCCGCAGGAGGAACACGCATGACCCCGCTGCTTTCCGTTCAGGGCGTCACCAAGCACTACGGCGCGCGGCTCGGCTGCGGCGACGTGAGTTTCGATCTCTGGCCGGGCGAGGTCATGGGCATCGTCGGCGAGAGCGGCTCTGGCAAGTCGACACTGCTGTCGTGCCTCTCGGGCCAGCTCGCCCCGGATGCGGGCAAGGTGGTCTTCGACACCCGCGCGGGCGGCCCGCGCGACGTGCTCACCATGTCAGAGCCCGAGCGGCGGATGCTGGCGCGCACCGACTGGGCCTTCGTGCATCAGAACGCCCGCGACGGGCTGCGCATGGGCGTCTCGGCGGGCGGCAACGTCGGCGAGCGGCTGATGGCCGTGGGCGCGCGCAACTACGAAGGCATCCGCGAACAGGCCATCGACTGGCTGGGCCGGGTCGAGATCTCCGAGGACCGTGTCGACGACCGTCCGCGCGCCTTCTCGGGTGGCATGCAGCAGCGCCTGCAGATCGCCCGCAACCTCGTCACCGGCCCGCGGCTGGTGTTCATGGACGAGCCCACCGGGGGCCTCGACGTCTCGGTGCAGGCGCGGCTCTTGGACCTCTTGCGCGGTCTGGTGCGCGAGATGGGGCTCTCGGCGGTGATCGTCACGCACGACCTGGCGGTGGTGCGTCTGCTTGCAGACCGGCTGATGGTGATGAAGGGCGGGCGGGTGGTCGAGACCGGCCTCACCGATCAGGTGCTCGACGACCCGCAGCATGGCTACACCCAGCTGCTGGTGTCGAGCGTGCTGCAGGTATGATCCGGTCGGTGCCCGTGGTGCGGGCGGGGTCTGCGAATTTGGAAAGAGAAGAGGGACAGAAGCGATGATCCGGATCTCGGACGTGTCGAAGAGCTTCGTGCTGCACAACCAGGGCAGCGCGGTGATCCCGGTGATGGAGGGCGCGTCGCTCTCGGTGGCGCCCGGGGAATGCGTGGCGCTGGTGGGCAATTCCGGCGCGGGCAAGTCCACGCTGATGCGGATGATCTACGGCAATTACCTTGCCGGGGCCGGGAGCATCATGGTCGGCGATGTGGATGTGGCGAAAGCCGAACCGCGCGAGATCCTGACGCTGCGCCGCGAGGTGCTGGGCTACGTCAGCCAGTTCCTGCGCGTGGTGCCCCGGGTGCCGACGCTCGAGGTGGTGGCCGAACCGGTACTTGCCGCGGGCGGCAGCGCGGCGGCGGGCGAGGCGCGGGCGCGCGAGCTGCTGGCGCGGCTCAACATCCCCGAGCGGCTCTGGAGCCTCTCGCCCACCACATTTTCCGGCGGCGAGCAGCAGCGGGTCAACATCGCGCGCGGTTTCGCCCATGGCTTTCCGGCGCTGCTGCTCGACGAGCCGACGGCCTCGCTTGACGCCACCAACCGCGCCGTGGTGCTGGAGCTGATCACGGAGGCCAAGGCGCGCGGTGCGGCGATCATCGGCATCTTCCATGACGCCGAAGCGCGGAAGAAGGTCTGCGACCGGGAGATCGACGTCAGCGGATTTACCCCGGCGCGGGCGGCATGAGGGGGCGGGTCTTCGCCCTCGTCGGCCCGTCCGGTGTGGGCAAGGACAGCCTCCTCGCCGAGGCGGCGGCGCGGGTGCCGGGCCTGCACGTGGTTCAGCGCGTGGTGACCCGCGCGGCCGAAGCCGGGGGCGAGCCCTGCCTCGCGGTCTCGGAGGAGAGGTTCGAAGGGATGCTGAGAGAGGGCGACTTCGCCCTGCACTGGGGCGCGCACGGGCTGCGCTACGCCATCCGCTGGTCCGAACTGGCACTGCGCGCGGAGGGCCGCCCGGTGGTGTTCAACGGCTCGCGCGGCGCGCTCGAGCAGGCGGCGCAGGTGCTGCCCGAGCTCGAGGTGCTGCACGTGACCGCCCGCCCGGAGGTGCTGACAGAGCGGCTGGCGGCGCGGGGGCGCGAAAGCGCGGCGGAGATCGCGGCGCGGCTCTCTCGCGCGGCGCTGCCGCTGCCGCCGCAGATCAACCAGGGGCTCAAGGTGCACGAGATCGACAATTCCGGGCCGCTGGAGATCGCTGCGGCCCGGCTGGTCGCCCTGCTTCAGCCGGTGAGGGCGTAGCGGTGCAGCAGGTGGAAGCGCCCGTCCTCCGCCTCGCCGAAGAGGCACAGGTCGCGAATGTCGAACGGCTGCGGCAGCAGCGGGGCGAGCACCGGCTGCAGCGTCTCGGCCACCTGCTCGGCCTCGCCGAAGGCCAGCTTGCCAGTGAGCGTGAGGTGGAATTTGAACTCTTCCATCACATAAGGATAGCCCCAGCGCGCCAGGTTCGCTTCCTGCGCCGGGCTCAGGCGGCTGCGGCGGCGGCGCTCCAGCTCGGCGTCGGAAGGCGGCGCGCGGTGCGGGTCCAACGCCTCGACCACCTCGGCGGCGAGGCGCGCCAGCGGCATCGCATCGCCAAGGGGGGTCAGCGCGAGGAAACTGCCGATGCGCGTGAGCGCCAGCCCGGGCAGGGTGACCGGCGCCAGCCGGGCGGCCAGCGCGCCAAGGTCGGCGTGCAGCGCCTCGGCACTCCCGGTCAGCCGCATCGGCGGCTTCAGCGTGCCGTGGAAGCCGTATTTGCGCGGCGCCTCGGTGATCTCGGCGACGGGGCGCGGCAGCCCGGGCAGCGCCGGGTGCGGAACAAGGGCGCCGCGGGCGGGGTCCCAGCCCAGCCAGGCGGCGGCGAACTCTGCCAGCGGCCCCGGCTGCGGGGCGTAGTAGATGGCGTAACGGGAAAAATCATGCATGGCGCGCGTCATGACAGCGTCATGTCACAGTTGCATGACGGCGCAAAGAGCGCCGAGAGAAAGAGGTAGACCATGGCACGGACCATCCTGAGCAATGCGCGGATCGTGCTCGAAGACGAGGTGATCGCCGGCACGCTGGTGATGAACGAGGGACGGATCGAGGCGATCAATCCCGGAACGACCACCACGGCTGCGGAGGCCGAGGACTGCGACGGCGATCTGCTGATCCCCGGGCTGATCGAGCTGCACACCGACAACCTCGAGCGCCACATGCAGCCGCGCCCCAAGGTGACCTGGCCGCATATGGCGGCGATCCTCGCGCATGATGCCGAGCTTGCCGCCTGCGGCATCACCACGGTCTTCGACGCCATGCGCGTGGGCTCGGTGGTGACCGACCGAAAGTCGAAATACGGCAAATACGCGCGGGCTCTGGCGGGCGAGCTGCTCGCGGCGCGCGGCCGCGACATGCTCAAGATCAGCCACTTCCTGCACCTGAGGGCCGAGACCTGTTCGGAGACGCTGCTCGAGGAACTGGCCGAGTTCGGTGCCGAGGACCGGGTGGGCATCCTGTCGCTGATGGACCACACACCGGGCCAGCGCCAGTTCCGCGACATCGAGAAATACCGCGATTACATGTGCGGCAAGCACGGGCTGAGCGCCGATGACTTTGACGCCCATGTCGGCCACCTGACCCGGTTGCGCAGCGAACTCGGCGCGGCGCATGAGGCCGGGGCGGTGGCGGCGGCGCGGCGGCTCGGCGCGGTGCTGGCAAGCCACGACGACACGACCGCAGGGCATGTCGGGACCAGCCGTGACCATGGCGTGCGGCTGGCGGAATTCCCGACCACGGTCGAGGCGGCACGGGCCTGCAAGGCGGCGGGAATCGCGGTGATGATGGGCGCGCCGAACCTAATCCGCGGCGGCTCGCACTCGGGCAATGTCGCGGCAGAGGAACTGGCGCGGCTGGACCTGCTGGACATCGTCTCGTCGGATTACGTGCCGGCGGCGTTGATGGGGGCGGCCTTCCTGCTGGCGGACCTCTGGGACGACCTGCCGCGCGGCATTGCCACGGTGAGCGCGGCGCCCGCCGCCGCCGCGGGGCTGGACGACCGGGGGCGGCTTGCGCCGGGGCTTCTGGCCGATGTGGTGCGGCTGCGCCGGATCGAGGGGCAGCCCTGCCTGCGCGGCGTCTGGAGCCACGGGCGCCGGGTGGCCTGAGACGCCGGATATGCGGATTTGAAAAGAGAAGAAGGGCAGGCGCGCGTCCGGTCGTTCTTCTCTTGCAAAATACGTATGGGGTGAGCCGCACCGCGGCGAGGTGGCAGCGCCTCCTCGGCAACTGCATCCCCCGACCGCTGCAAGGAAAAAGGGCCCCGAGGGGGCCCTTTCGCGTCTTCGGCAGAGAATTGGCTCAGCCGTCGTAATCGACCTCTTCGACAAGCCGCAGCGCCGCGCCGCGCTGCTCGGCGAGGGTCATGAGGTTGGTGTCGTCGGCGGTGAAGCTGCCCCAGCCCTTGACCAGTTCGTCAGCCTCGGTACCGGGCGCGATCGGGTATTCGTAATTGGCGTGGGCATAGATTTCCTGCGCCTCGGGCGAGGTCAGGTATTCCATCATCTTCAGCGCGTTCTCGCGGTTCGGTGCCGATTTGGTCATCGCCACGCCGGAGATGTTCACATGGGTGCCGCCGTTCTCGAACTCGGGGAAGAGCACGTTGACCGAATTGGCCCATTCCACCTGCTCGGGATCGTTCAGCATCTGGCCCATGTAATAGGTGTTGCCGAGGCTGATGTCGCATTCCCCGGCCCAGATCGCCTTGACCTGCGCGCGGTCGTTGCCCTGCGGGCGGCGGGCAAGGTTGTCCTTCAGCCCCTGCAGCCACTCCTTGGCGTATTCTTCGCCGTGGTGGTGGATCATCGCCGCCACCAGCGCGACGTTGTAGTCATGGGTGCCCGAGCGGGTGCAGATGCGGCCCTTCCACTTCGGATCGGCGAGATCCTCGTAGGTGGTGACCTCGGACGGGTCCACGCGGTCCTTCGACGCGTAGACGATGCGGGCGCGCGTCGTCAGGCCGAACCACTGCCCGTCGGGGTCGCGGTATTGTGCCGGCACGTTTTCCTCGAGCACGGCGCTTTCGACCGGCTGGGTCACGCCCGCCTGCACGGCGGCGGCGAGACGCGAGATGTCGACGGTGAAGATCAGGTCGGCGGGCGAACGGTCGCCCTCGGCGACGAGGCGTTCCTCGAGGCCCTTGTCGATATAGGCCACGTTCACGTCGATGCCGGTGGCTTCGGTGAAGGCGTCGGTCAGCGGCTGGAGAAGCTCGGGCTGACGGTAGGAGTAGAGGTTGACCTCTTCGGCCAGCGCGGGGGCCGCGGTGGCAATCAGGGCGAGGGCGGTTCCGAGACGCAGCATCAAAGTCCTCCGGTCATGCTCGTGGTGTTGGTTCATCACTGTCAGCCACTTACCCGAGTGAAATTATCAGATCAATGCCCTATCGGAAAGATCAGGTATTTGTGTCGGCCTGCGGCCCGTCGGGGCGTGACGTGGCGCGAGCGGCTTTCTGCGCCTTTTCCGCCACCTTCGCCGCGTCCCAGAGCGCGTCCATCTCGGCCAGGTCGCTGTCCTCGGGGCGCTTGCCGCGGGCCTCGAGCGCGGCCTCGATGGAGTTGAAGCGGCGGGTGAACTTGGCATTGGCGCGGCGCAGCGCCTGCTCGGGGTCGATCTTCATGTGCCGGGCGAGGTTGGCCATGACGAAGAGCAGGTCGCCGAACTCCTCCTCTGCGTGGTCGGGATCGGTGGCCTCGCGCAGCTCCTGTGTCTCCTCGATCAGCTTGTCGATCACCTCGTCGGTCGAGGGCCAGTCGAAGCCGACACGGGCGGCGCGGTTCTGCAGTTTCACCGCGCGCAGCAGCGCCGGCAGCCCAAGCGCCACGCCATCCAGCACGCCCTTTTCCGCCTTGGCAGCGCGTTCGGCGGCCTTGATCTTCTCCCAGTCGGCCACCTGCTGGTCGGGGGACTTCTCGTTGCTCTCGTCACCGAAGACATGCGGGTGGCGGGCGACCATCTTGTCGGACATGGTGTCGGCCACCTCGTCGAAGCTGAACAGCCCGCGCTCCTCGGCCATCTGCGCGTGGAAGACCGACTGGAACAGCAGATCGCCAAGCTCGCCCTTCAGCTCGTCCCAGGCCTCGCGCTCGATGGCGTCGGCGACCTCGTAGGCTTCCTCGATCGTGTAGGGGGCGATGGTGGAGAAATCCTGCTCCAGATCCCAGGGACAGCCGGTCTCGGGGTGGCGCAGGCGGCGCATGATCTCGAGCAGACGGGGCATGCCGCCCTTGGGATCGTGGATCAGATCGTCACGCGGATCGAGGGTCATGGACATCTCCGGCAAATCGGTATTTGACCTTTTCCTGCTTCAAAGACCTTCAGGAGTCCACCCATGCCCATCGTGAACCGGATCGCGGATTACGCCGACGAGATGCGCACTTGGCGCCGCCATCTGCACCAGAACCCCGAGCTGAGCCTCGACTGCCACGAGACGGCGGCCTTCGTCGTGGCGCGGCTGCGGGAGTTCGGGATCACCGAGATTCACGAGGGCATTGCCCAATCCGGCGTCGTTGCGATCATCGAGGGGCAGGGCGAGGGGCCGGTGACCGGCCTGCGCGCCGACATGGACGCGCTGCCGATGGACGAGGAAACCGGCGCCGAGCATGCCAGCCGTGTGCCCGGCAAGATGCACGCCTGCGGCCATGATGGGCATACCACCATGCTGCTCGGCGCGGCGAAGTACCTGTCGGAGACCCGCAACTTCGCGGGCAAGGTGGCGCTGATCTTCCAGCCCGCCGAGGAGACCATCGGTGGCGGGCGGATCATGGTCGAAGAGGGCATCATGGACCGCTTCGGGATCTCCGAGGTCTACGCCATCCACACCGACCCCTCGCTGCCTCTGGGCACCATGGCGACCACCCGCGGGCCGATCATGGCGGCGGTCGACGATTTCGAATTGGTGCTGACGGGCAAGGGCGGCCACGCGGCGCACCCCGACCTCTGCATCGACCCGGTGCCCTGCGCGCTGGCCATCGGGCAGGCGCTGCTGTCGGTGCCGTCGCGCAACGCCGACCCGCTGAAATCGCTGGTGGTCTCGCTGACCACGGTGCAGGGCGGCTCGGCCACCAACGTCATCCCCGAGACCATGCGTCTGGCCGGGACCATCCGCAGCTTCGATCCCGGCATCCGTGCCATGGCCGAACGCCGCCTGCGCGAGATCGTCGAGGGTCAGGCCATGGCCTATGGCGTCAGTGCCGACCTCGATTTCCAGCCGAACTACCCGCCGACCGTCAACCACGCCGCGCAGACTGACTTCGCGGTGGGGGTCGCCTCGGGCGTTGTGTCCGAGGTGCTGGACGAGATCGCGCCCTCGATGGGGGCCGAGGATTTCTCCTATATGCTCGAGGCGCGGCCGGGGTCCTTCCTCTACCTCGGTCAGGGCATCGGGCCGTCGGTGCACCATCCGAAGTTCGATTTCAACGACGAGGCCGCGCCGCTCGGCGCCTCCTATTTCGTGAAGCTGATCGAGACCCGGCAACCCTTGCGAACGTAAGGCTTTTCGGTCTTCATTGCGGGCAAGCAACGCCCCCGGCCGTCTGGGCGGGGGGCAAGACCCGAGGGAAGACCCCGAATGCCCGTTATCAATTCCATCGCCGCCGATGCCGAAACGCTGAAGGCGTGGCGCCGCCATCTGCACCAGCACCCCGAGTTGCAGTACGACTGTCACGAGACGGCGAAATTCGTCGTCGACAAGCTGCGGAGCTTTGGCATCACCGAGATTCACTCCGGCATTGCCCAATCCGGCGTCGTGGCGCTCATCGAGGGTCGCGGCGCGGGGCGCACCATTGCGCTGCGGGCCGACATGGACGCGCTGCCGATGGAGGATATGTCGGGCACCGAGCACGCCTCGAAGGTGCCGGGGGTTGCGCATACCTGCGGCCATGACGGTCACACGACCATGCTGCTCGCCGCCGCCAAGTACCTTGCCGAGACACGCAATTTCGCCGGCCGCGTCGCGCTCATCTTCCAGCCCGCCGAAGAAGGCGGGGCCGGGGCCAAGGCGATGATCGAGGCGGGCATCATGGACCGGTTCGACGTCTCCGAGGTCTATGGCATGCACAATGCGCCGGGCGACGCGCAGGGGCATTTCCTGACCACCGCCGGCCCTCTGCAGGCCTCGGCCGACGAGTTCCGCATCGACATCACCGGCAAGGGCGGTCACGGCGCCTCGCCGCAGGAGTGCATCGACCCGATCCCGGCGGGGGCGGCCATCGTGCAGGCCATGCAGACGATTGTCAGCCGCAACGTCAATGCGCTCGACCGCCTCGTGGTCTCGGTGACCGAGTTCCACGCCGGGACGACCTTCAACATCATCCCCGAGACCGCCTATCTGACCGGCACCGTGCGCTGCTTCTCGGCCGAGACCCGCGACCTCGCCGAGCGGCGGATCCGCGAGATCGTCGAGGCGCAGGCGCAGGTCTACGGCTGCACCGCCAAGCTGACCTATGACCGCGGCTACCCGGTGACAATCAACCACCCCGAGCAGGCGGCTTTTGCCGCGCAGGTGGCGCGCGAGGTGGTGGGCGAGGACAGGGTGACCGATGATTGCGACCCGATCATGCCTGCCGAGGATTTCTCCTACATGCTCGAGGCGCGCCCCGGCGCCTATCTCTTTCTCGGGCAAGGGGACACCTTCGGCTGCCACCATCCGAAATACGACTTCAACGACGAGATCGCGCCGATCGGCGCCAGCTTCTTCGCGCGTCTGATCGAGACCGCGCTGCCCCTGCAGGAGTGACTCCATGGCCCTTGAAGACGCGAAATCCCAGATCGACCACGCCTTCACCCGGCAGGAGCTGAAGGGTCCGAGTTTCGAAAACGTCTTCGGCGGCGCGGTCTCGTTCCTGCGCCGGCGCTACACCAAGGACCTGTCGGGCGCCGATATCGCGGTGACCGGCGTGCCCTTCGACCAGGCGGTGACCAACCGCACCGGCACGCGCTTCGGCCCGCGGGCTATCCGCGAGGCCTCGCTGCTGCAGCCCTGCGACGCGCCGTATGGCTGGGGCTACGATGTGCTGTCGGAATTCGCCATCGCCGACTATGGCGACCTGGCCTTCGACTACGCCAATGTACCTGCCTTCCCGGACACGCTCGAGGCGCATATCGCAGGTATCCTCGCCACCGAGACGGCGACGGTGACGCTGGGCGGCGACCATTCGATCACCCTGCCGATTCTCAAGGCCTATGCCGCCAAGTACGGGCCGATGTCGGTGATCCAGTTCGACGCCCATACCGACACCTGGGCCGATGATGATTTCAACCGGATCGACCACGGCACCTTCATGTACAAGGCGGTGAAGCTGGGGCTGGTGGATCCGGCGCGCTCGGTCCAGATCGGCATCCGGACCGACAATCCCGACACGCTCGGCTTCAACATCATCGACGCGCGCGAGCTGCACCGGATCGGCCCCGAGGCCGCGGCGGCCAAGGCGCGCGAGATCGTGCGCGGCCACCCGGTTTACCTGAGCTTCGACATCGACGCGCTCGATCCGGCCTTCGCGCCGGGGACGGGCACGCCGGTCTGGGGAGGGTTGTCGAGCCATCAGGCCGCGGTCTGCCTGCGCGAGCTGGCGGGCATCAATCTGGTAGGGGGCGATGTCGTCGAGGTCTCGCCGCCGTTCGACACCACCGGCGCGACCGCCATCGCGGGCGCGCATGTGGCAACGGAGCTGCTGTGCCTCTGGGGCTGGACCCGGCGCTGATCGCGGCGCCAGCACGAGCACGATCCCGCGAGCCAGGCGTGATGCGCTTTGAAAAGGCGCGGGAATCGTGAAATCAGGAGCCACCCGCCGCGCCGGGCGCCGCGGGTGGAGAGAGACGAAAGGATCGCGTGGTGCGGATGATATTCTGGGTTTTGCTTCTGCTGGTGGTCGCCGGGCTTGCCTGGATACGGCTGGCGCCTTCGGACCCCGCCGTCTGGAACGTCGACCCTCAGGTGAGCGCCGACCAGGATCTAGCCAGCGGCGTGCGCCGGCGCATCCCGGGCGGAGAGGAGACCTTTGAGGCGCTGCACCGGATCATCCTCGAGAGCCCGCGCACCGAGGTGCTGGCGGGCAGCCCCGGCGAGGGGCGGGTAACCTACATCTCGCGCTCGAAATGGATGGGCTTTCCCGATTACACCACCGTGCAGCAGGGCGAGGGGCAACTGGGGCTCTACGCCCGCCAACGGTTCGGCCAGTCGGACATGGGGGTGAACAAGGCCCGCGTCGACGCCTGGCTGTCGGAACTGGAGACGCGGCAGAACTGAAGGGTGCAAGGTCTTTTGTGGGCCTTGCACAACTCTTCCGAGGTTCGGATCACTCCGCCGCGTATCGCGGGGCGTTCTCCTCGAAGGCCCCCAGTTGTTCCGCCAGCGACTCGGCAAAGGCGGGGCGGGCGGTGCAGCGCGAGAGAAACTCGTCCAGTTTCGGGAATTGCGCGACGATCTGCGTATCCCGCAGCCCGCGCAGCACCGTCGCCATCACCAGGTCGGCCACGGTGAACTGGTCGCAGGCCAACCAGGGCCGCCCCTCCATCGTCGCCTGAAGCTGGCCCAGCCGACGCTCGATGGCCTTGCGGATCTCGCGCTCCATGGTGTCGGCGGCGGCCTTGTCCACCGCGAGCCGGGTCATCTGCTGGTACATGGTGATCGGCGGCTCGATCGTGTTCAGCGCTGCAAAGACCCAGCTCAGCGTGCGGTCGCGGCCGGGCGTGTCCGCGGGCAGCAGTGCGGTGCCGCCAGCCTCGGCGATACGCCAGAGGATGGCTCCGCTCTCGAACATGGGGGTCGTACCGGCGGTCAGCACCGGCACCTGGCCGAAGGGCTGGCGCGACAGATGCGCGGGCTCGCCCTGCGTGCCCATGGCGAGCAGCTCCACCTCGTAGGGCAGCGCGGCCTCCTTCAGCGCCCAGCGGACGCGCAGGTCGCGCACGAGCCCCTGGGCGAAAGGCGGAACCCAGTCGAAGGCGGTGACGGTGAGCGGGGTGTCTATCAATGTCTCGGTCATGGAAGCGGACCTTTCGGCGTGCCTGAGAGGCGAGGAAAAGGGTTGATATCAACTTTTACGTTGATATCAACATATGGCCCTTCCGTCAAACCGTCTCGCCGGAAGGGGCAGGCATCGGCGGCTGCCCGCTCTTGACCGCCGCGCGGCAATCGGGAAAGGAGGTCGGCATGATCCCCGCAGACCGCCTTCACCAGATCCGTGACCGTTTCGAATATGTCCAGGCCTGCATGGCCGAGGGCCGTGGCGACATCGCCGCGCTGGGACGGGAGTATTCAGAGCTCAAGCCGGTGGTCGACCAGATCGCCGAGTGGGAATCCCTGCAGGCGGACCTCGCCGAGGCCGAGGAGATGCTTGCCGATCCCGAGATGAAGGCGCTCGCCGAGGAAGAGTTGCCGCAGCTGCGCGCGCGGCTGCCCGAGGCAGAGCACGCCTTGCAGCTGGCACTGCTGCCGCGCGATGCCGCCGACGCCCGCCCGGCGATCCTCGAGATCCGCCCCGGCACCGGTGGCGACGAGGCGGCGCTTTTCGCCGGGGACCTTGCCCGCATGTACCAGCGCTACGTGGAAACCCGCGGCTGGCGCTGGGAGGTGATCGAGGAGCAGCTCTCCGAGCTTGGGGGCATCAAGGAGCTCGTGGTGCGCATCGAGGGCGAGAACGTCTTTGCCCGGCTGAAGTTCGAAAGCGGCGTGCACCGGGTGCAGCGCGTGCCCGAGACCGAGAGCGGCGGGCGCATCCACACCTCGGCGGCCACGGTGGCGGTGCTGCCCGAGGCCGAGGCCGTGGACATCGAGATCAACGCGAATGACATCCGCATCGACACGATGCGCAGCTCGGGCGCGGGTGGCCAGCACGTCAACACCACCGATTCCGCCGTGCGCATCACCCACATTCCGACCGGGCTGGTGGTGACCTCTTCGGAAAAGTCGCAGCACCGCAACCGCGAGATCGCGATGAACGTGCTGCGCGCCCGGCTCTACGACATGGAGCGGCAAAAGGCGGCCGACAGCCGCGCCTCGGACCGCAAGGCGCAGGTGGGCTCGGGCGACCGCTCGGAGCGCATCCGCACCTACAATTTCCCGCAGGGGCGGCTGACCGATCACCGCATCGGGCTGACACTCTACCGGCTCGACGCCATCCTCGGCGGCGATCTCGACGAGATCATCGACGCGCTGACCGCCGACGCGCAGGCGGCGCTTCTGGCGGAACTCGCATGACCACCGGCTCTGCACTGCTCGCCCGGGCCACGGCACGTCTCGTCGAGGCGGGCGTGGCCGATCCGGGCCGCGACGCGCGTCGCTTGATGGCGCATGTGCTGAAGGTGCCGCCGGGGCGGCTGACGCTCTTCCTGCCCGAGCCGATCTCGCCCGAGCATGCGGTGATCTTCGACGCGCTGATCGACCGCCGCGCGCAACGCGTGCCGGTCTCGCATCTCATCGGGCGGCGGCAGTTCTACGGCCGCGAGTTCCTTGTCACGCCAGAGGTGCTCGACCCGCGCCCCGAGACGGAAATCCTGATCGAGGCGGCGCTCTCGGACGCCTTCACCCGGGTGCTCGATCTGGGCACCGGGTCGGGCTGCATCCTGCTGACCCTGCTTGCCGAACGCGAGGGCGCCAATGGAATCGGCACCGATCTCAGCGAGAAGGCGCTCGAGGTGGCCTTCTGGAACCGCAACGCGCTGCAGCTCGAGCCGCGCGCGGCGCTGGCGCAGGGCGACTGGTGGGGGGCGCTGGGGCAGGCGCCCGAGCGCTTTGACCTGATCGTCTCGAACCCGCCCTATATCGCGCTGTCGGAGATGGCCGCTCTCTCTCCGGAGGTGCGCGAATACGAGCCGCGCCTGGCGCTGACCGACGAGGGCGACGGGCTTGCCGCCTATCGCGCCATCGCTGCCGGGGCAGCGCGGCACCTGCTTCCCGGCGGGCGGCTGCTGGTCGAGATCGGCCCGGCCCAAGGGGCGGATGTGGCGGCGCTCTTCTCCGCGGCGGGGCTGCGTGAGGTGGCGGTGATCGCCGATCTCGACGGCCGTGACAGGGTGGTGAGCGGACGTCTGGAAGCGCTTTGAGCCTAGGATTCGACCCGGTCTCGGGGAAATCGACAGATTTCGGACGATTTTTCTCTTGTCACGCGTGGCCACAAATGATTAGCAGGAGGGGTCGGAGCGGTGGATGCCTCACAGCGGTCCCGCTCGACGTTAACCCGACATTGGAGTGATCACGGTCAAGACCGCGCCCAAAAGGTGCAGCGCCGCGATCACAGGGACGGTCAGACACAAGGCTGATAGCAGACAAGATGCGATCCTCGAAATCCCGCTCGCGGTCGAAGAACAACCGCAACCGCAATACTCTTGGGAACGTCGTCAACCGCGTGTTCGACAGTTCGGGCCCGGAGGGCAAGGTGCGCGGTACGCCGCAGCAGATCATCGACAAGTATAACCAGCTTGCCCGCGATGCGGCGCTCAGCAATGACCGCGTCGCCACCGAAAACTTCCAGCAGCACGCCGAGCACTACATGCGCCTGCTCTCGGAGGCGCAGAAAGAGGCAGACCAGCGCCGCGAACAGCAGGAGCGTGAAAACCGCGAGCGCCAGGCGCAGCGCGACCGTGACCGCTCGGATCGCGACCAGACTCGCGGCGACACGCGCGGCGAGGGCGGGCATCAGGGCGGCAGCCACCAGCCTGACGTCGGCTTCGAGCAACAGCCGCAGCCCCGTCAGCCCGAGCCCGAAAAGGCCAGCGTGCCGGGCCTGGGTGATCAGCCCGACCTGATGGGCGCCGGCAGCGACGACGAGGAAGACAGCGGTCTGGTCGAGACGCCGGAAAGCCGCGCCGAGAGCAAGCCCAAGCCGCGCGCCCGCCGCAGCAAGAAAACCGAGGGCGGTGAGGCCCCGGCTGCCGCCGCCGCGGAGCCCGGCGCCGAGGCGCAGCCCGCCGAGAAGCCCAAGCGTCCGCGCAAGCCGCGCAAGAAACCCGAGCAACCCTCCAGCGATGGTGGCTCGGCGCCCGACGCGGCCGAATGACGCGGGGCAGATGACCTTGCTCAAAACTCGCAAAGGCCCCGCCGCGAGGACGGGGCCTTTTGCTTGCGCATGGCACCGGCAGGGCCTGCGGGGACATTTCTCCTCGGGCAGCAGCTCGCCGGGGGCAGGCTCGCCGCGCCGCTGGACGCACGCGAAGAGACGCGTTAGAAGCCTTGCATGACCCTGCGCATCACCACCCTGATTTGCTGCATTACCTGCTGATTTCTTCGGCGGGCCGGTCTTCTATTCCAATCGAGAGATGAAGTTGCTACTCCCGCCGCGACCGCCGCGAAGGAGCGCGCCATGACCATCTCGCTGACCAACACGAAGACTCGCCGCAAGGAGGTCTTCACGCCGATCGATCCTAGCAATGTCCGGATGTATGTCTGCGGGCCCACGGTCTACGACCGCGCGCACCTCGGCAACGCCCGCCCGGCCATCGTCTTCGACGTGCTGGCGCGGCTGCTGCGGCATGTCTACGGGCCCGATCACGTGACCTACGTGCGCAACTTCACCGACGTCGACGACAAGATCAACGCCACCGCGCAGGCGCGCAAGGCGGCGGGCGACCCGCGCAGCCTCGAGGAACTGATCGCCGAGCGCACCGAGGAAACCATCGGCTGGTACCTGCAGGACATGGGCGCGGTCGGGGTCGCCGAGCCCGACCACATGCCGCGCGCGACGCAGTTCATCCCCCAGATGATCGCGATGATCGAGGGGCTGATCCGGGACGGCCACGCCTACGAGGCCGAGGGCCACGTGCTCTTCGCGGTCGAGAGCTACAAGAATTACGGCGCGCTGTCGGGCCGTTCGGTCGATGACATGATCGCCGGGGCGCGGGTCGAGGTGGCCCCCTACAAGCGCAACCCGATGGATTTCGTGCTGTGGAAACCCTCGGCCGATGACCTGCCGGGCTGGGATTCGCCCTGGGGCCGGGGCCGTCCGGGCTGGCACATCGAGTGCTCAGCCATGGCCTATGATCTGCTGGGCGAGAGTTTCGACATCCATGGCGGCGGCAACGACCTGATGTTCCCGCACCACGAGAACGAGATCGCCCAGAGCTGCTGTGCGCATCCGCATGGCGACTTCGCCAAGGTCTGGCTGCACAACGAGATGCTGCAGGTCGAGGGCAAGAAGATGTCCAAGTCCTTGGGCAACTTCTTCACCGTGCGCGACCTGCTGGACGGGCATGATGGGCAGCCTGCGGTGCCGGGGGAGGTGATCCGCTTCGTCATGCTCTCGACCCATTACCGCAAGCCGATGGACTGGACCGCGAAGAAGCGCGAGGACGCAGAGAAGAACATCGCGGTATTGGCACAGGCGCTTCAGATCTCGCTAGATGTTAACGTCGCACCGACTGGGAAAATCGAAGATGTCCTCGAATGGGTGCGTACGTCGCTCGAAGATGACCTGAACACAAGTGGTGCACTTGCCGCACTGCAGAAGCAGGCCAAAACGTTAATTTCATTGGAGTCCGGAAAGATCGACGTGCATGGCGAGACCAAAGACGTCGGTGTGCGTGATATGGCAATATCCTACCTCACCGGACTTGAGCTTCTCGGTATGCTCGATCTCTTGGAGGCACGTCTGAGTTTGGCAGCTACTCCGGACCTTTCCGGCCTTGCCGATCACCTCGCCGGTGTCCGCGCCGCGGCCATGGAGACCAAGGATTTCTCGGAGGTCGACCGGCTCAAGACCGCGCTGATCGACGCGGGGGTCGAGGTGCGCATGTCGAAGGCAGGCGTCGAGCTTCTGCCGGGCGCGGGATTCGATGCCGCCAAGCTGGAGGGGCTGCTGTGAGCAAGGAGCGTCTTTACATCTACGACACCACGCTGCGCGACGGGCAGCAGACACAGGGCGTGCAATTTTCCACCGCCGAAAAGCACCGCATCGTCGCGGCGCTGGACGCGCTGGGGGTGGACTACATCGAGGGCGGCTGGCCGGGGGCCAACCCCACCGACAGCGCCTTTTTCGACGAGGTCGGCCAGACCCGCGCCACGGTGACCGCCTTTGGCATGACCAAGCGGGCCGGGCGCTCGGCGGCCAATGACGACGTGCTGGCAGCGGTGCTGAACGCCGGTACGCCCTCGGTCTGCCTCGTCGGCAAGACCCATGAGTTCCACGTCACCACCGCGCTCGGCATCACGCTGGAGGAGAACCTCGAGGCGATCTCGTCCTCGATCGCCCATTGCGTGTCGCAGCAGCGCGAGACGCTCTTCGACGCCGAGCACTTCTTCGATGGCTACAAGTCCAACCCCGGCTATGCGCTGGACTGCGTGAAGGCCGCGCTGGACAGCGGCGCGCGCTGGGTGGTGCTGTGCGACACCAACGGCGGCACGCTGCCCGAGGAGTTGGGCCGTATCGTGCGCGAGGTCATCGCGGCGGGCGTGCCCGGAGGCAAGCTCGGCATCCACACCCACAACGACACCGAGAACGCCGTGGCCTGCACGCTGGCGGCAATCGACGCGGGCGTGCGGCAGCTTCAAGGCACCTTGAACGGCCTCGGCGAGCGCTGCGGCAATGCCAACCTGACCACGCTCATTCCGACGCTGCTGCTGAAGGAGCCCTATGCGAGCGCCTACGAGACCGGGGTGAGCCTCGAGGCTGTCGAGGGCATCACCCAGGTGAGCCGCATGCTCGACGAGATCCTCAACCGCGTGCCGATGCGGCAGGCGGCCTATGTGGGCAGCTCGGCCTTTGCCCACAAGGCGGGGCTGCATGCGAGCGCGATCCTCAAGGACCCCAGCACCTATGAGCACATCGAGCCGGGCGTGGTGGGAAACCGCCGGGTCATCCCGATGTCGAACCAGGCCGGCCAGTCGAACCTGCGCCGCCGCCTCGCCGAGGCGGGGCTGGAGGTCGAGAAAGGCGATGCTGCGCTGGGGCGCATCCTCGAGCGGATCAAGGCCAAGGAGGCCGAGGGCTATACCTACGACACCGCGCAGGCGAGCTTCGAGCTTCTGGCGCGGGACGAGCTGGGGTGCCTGCCCGAGTTCTTCGAGGTCAAGCGCTACCGGGTGACCATCGAACGGCGCAAGAACAAGTATGACCAGATGGTCTCGCTCTCCGAGGCCGTGGTGGTGGTGAAAGTGGGCGGCGAGAAGAAGCTCTCCGTGTCGGACAGCCTCGACACCGACGGGCACGACCGCGGCCCGGTCAACGCGCTGTCGAAGGCGCTGGCCAAGGATCTCGGCCCTTACCAGTCGGTGATCGATGACATGCGGCTGGTGGACTTCAAGGTGCGCATCACGCAAGGCGGCACCGAGGCCGTGACCCGGGTGATCATCGACAGCGAAGACGGATCGGGCCGGCGCTGGCAGACCGTTGGCGTCAGCGCCAACATAGTGGATGCCTCCTTCGAGGCGCTTCTGGATGCCGTGCGCTGGAAGCTGATCCGCGACTGTGGGGTGGCGCGTGCAGCTCAGTGACGATCTGATCGCCTGTGCCGGGCTGATCGAACGCGGAGATCCCGACCGTTTTACCGCCGCCATGGCCGCGCCTCCCGAGGCGCGGCGCGTGCTCTTCCCGCTCTATGCCTTCAACCTCGAGGTCGCCCGCGCGCCCTGGGTGACGCAGGAGACGATGATCGCCGAGATGCGCCTTCAATGGTGGCGCGATGCCCTGGAAGAGATCGCGAAGGGCGGCGCGGTGCGGCGGCACGAGGTGGTGACGCCGCTGGCGCAGGTCCTTGACCGCGAGACGGCAGCCCGTCTCGATCCGCTGGTCGGCGCGCGGCGCTGGGACATTTACCGCGATCCCTTCGAGGACGAAGATCACCTGACGCGCTACCTCGAGGAGACCTCGGGGCTGCTGCTGCTCGCGGCAGGGCGGGCGCTTGGCGGTATTGATGAGCAGGTCGCGCTGGACGCGGGCTATGCCTTCGGCCTGGCCGCCTTCCTGCGCGCCGTGCCGGAGCTCGAAAGCAAGGGCCGGGTGCCGCTGCTCGATGGGCGACCCGAGGGCGTGGCGGCGCTGGCGCGCGGCGGGCTCGCGCGCCTGAAACGGGCGCGCAAGGGTTTTGCCGGGGTTCCGAAGGCATCGCGCCCGGCACTGCTTGCCGGATGGCAGGCGGGACCGCTGCTGGCGCTGGCGGCGAAAGAGCCGCAGCGGGTCGCCGAAGGGGCGCTCGAGCTGTCGGAGTTCTCGAGGCGCGCGCGACTGGTGAAGGCGGGCTTCACCGGGCGGGTCTAGGGCCGCGCGTTCCCGGCAGAGGGGGCACCTGCTTCGGTGGAACCTGCCTTACTCGGCGGGCTGTTCCACCGGCCGCAGCACCAGCCAGATCAGCGCGCCGCCCGCCAGCACGAGGAAGGGCGCCATTGCCATGACCACGGCGCTCCAGCCCTCCTGCGGCGTGCCACCCGAGCAGTTCATCAGCCCGCCCGAGGCGAGCGAGGCAAAGGTCACGCCGCCGAACACCAGCAGATCGTTCAGCCCTTGCATGCGGCCCCGTTCCTCGGCGGTATGCGCTCCGGCGAGCATCGTGGTCGCGCCGATGAAGCCGAAGTTCCAGCCGATGCCCAGCAGCACCAGAGCGAGGAAGAAATTCTCCAGCTCGACCCCGGCCATTGCCACCGCGCCAGCGCCGGCGAGGATAAACAGGCCAAGCCCCATCACCTTTTCCACGCCGAAACGGTTGATGATCTGTCCGGTGAAGAAGGACGGCGCGAACATCGCCAGCACGTGGGCGCTGACGACATTGGCGGCATCCGAGGTGTCATAGCCGCAGCCAACCACCGCCAGCGGGGTGGAGGTCATCACGAGGTTCATCAGCGCGTAGCTGACCATGCCGCAGATCACCGCCACCGCGATGCGCGGCGTTTTCAGGAGCTGCCAGCGGGTGCGGCCGTAAGGGCTGCCCTCGGCAGGGGCAGGGGGCCTCGGGATGTCGAGGAAGAGAAAGAGCAGCGCGCCCAGCAGGTTGATCGCGATCACCGTGGCATAGGTGCCGAAGAAGGGGATCACGTAGGCGTTCGCGGTCAGCTTCACCAGTTGCGGGCCGATGAGTGCCGAGAGCAGTCCTCCCGCCATCACGTAGGAGATCGCCTTGGCACGGAACTCGGGGCTGGCGGTGTCGGCGGCGGCAAAGCGGTAGAAGCCCTGCGCCGACATGTAGAGCCCGGTCAGCAGGCTGCCGAGGAGGAAGATCGGGAAGGATTGCAGGTAGAGCCCGGTCGCCCCGACGATGCCGCCCAGCGTGCCGCCCATGGTGCCGAGGAAGAACCCGGCGCGGCGACCGTAGCGCTGCATGAAGGCCGAGACCGGCGTCGCCGAGAGCATCGAGCCCAGCACGATCAGCGAGATCGGCAGGGTGGCGAAGCAGGGGTTCGGCGCCAGCGACTGCCCGGCGAGCCCGCCGATGGTGAAGATCATCGGCATCTGCGCACCCAGGAAGGCCTGTGCGAGAACCAGAACGGTGACGTTGCGCCGGGCGCGGGAAGCGGAAGATGCCTGCATAAGGTTATCGGTAGGGCGGGGCGCGGGCGAGCACAAGGGCCCGTAGACGCGGCTTGGCGTCGCTCCCCCGCCACGGTGGCCAGCGCGCCGCGTCTGCGCTAGGACAGGGGAACACGAAAGGCGAGGCGCAGATGGCAAAAGGTGAGACGGTGGCGGTCGGGCGGATCATTCATTCGGATGCCTGCGTGACCGAGGGCTGCGACTGGCTGGCGGCGGCCGAGCCGCGCTTTGCCCATGCGTTCGAGTTGACCGGCCCCTTGCCGCTGCGGCGGCGTGAGGACGGCTTTGGCCAGCTTCTGTCGGCCATCGTCAGCCAGCAGGTCAGCGTTGCCTCGGCGCGGGCGATCTGGGCGCGGCTCGAGGCCGCGGGGATGACCCGGCCCGAAGCGATCCTGAAGACCGATCTCGAGGGGCTGCGCGCGCTTGGCCTGTCGCGGCAGAAGGCGACCTACGCGCAGGCGCTGGCGGCCGAGGGCATCGACTTCGACGCGCTGCGCGAGGCGCCGACACCGGTGGTGGTCGAACGGCTGACGGCGGTGAAGGGGATCGGCGTCTGGACCGCCGAGATCTACGCCATGTTCTCGCTCGGCCATGCGGATGTCTTTGCGCCGGGCGATCTGGCGCTGCAGGAGGCGGCGCGGCTGCTCTTCGACCTCGACGAACGTCCCAAGGAAAAGGCGCTCAGGCAGATGGCCGAGGCCTGGTCGCCCTGGCGGGCGGTTGCGGCGCGCGCGCTCTGGGCCTACTACCATGTGCGCAAGCAAAGAGAAGGTATTGCATGACCCGCGTTCTCCAGGCCGGCCGCAAGGGCCCCGCATCGGGCGAGACCCATTCCTGCGTCGTCTTCCTGCATGGCTATGGTGCCAATGGCGCCGACCTGCTGGGCCTCGCTGACCCGCTGGCCGAGCACCTGCCCGACACGATGTTCGTGGCCCCCGACGCGCCCGAGGACTGCGCCGGCTCGCCCATGGGCTTCCAGTGGTTTCCGATCCCCTGGATCGACGGCTCCTCGGAAGAGGAATCCATGCAGGGCATGGCGCGGGCGGTCGACGATCTGAACGCCTTTCTCGATGCGCTGATGGTCGACGAGGACCTGCTGCCGGAGCAGGTCGCGCTTGTCGGCTTCTCGCAGGGTTCGATGATGTCTCTGCACGTGGCGCCGCGGCGCGAGGACGAGGTTGCGGGCGTGGTGGCCTTTTCGGGTCGGCTGATCTCGCCCGAGTCGTTGGCTGACGAGGTGGTGAGCCGCCCGCCGGTGCTGCTGCTGCATGGCGATCAGGACGAGGTGGTGCCGCCCGAGTCGCTGCCCGCCGCCGCCGAGGCGCTGCAGGGCGCAGGCTGGAAAGAGGTCTATGCCCACGTCATGAAGGGCACCGGCCACGGCATCGACCCCGAGGGTCTGGGCGTGGCGCTGGCCTTCCTGCGGGACAAATGCGGGTTCTAGGTCGCGCCTTGCGCGATCGGTGCGTGTAGCGGGCGCGCGCAGCGGACCTGCGGGCGCGCGAGCGATGGGAGGTCGGCGCGCGGCATGGCGCGCCGGCTTGCATCAGGCTCCGCTACGCCCAGAGCTTCGGCTCGGCCAGCTCCACCGAATTCCCCGCGGGATCGCGGACGTAGATCGAGCGCGCGCCGTTCGGCCAGATGAAATCGGCCTCGATCACCACCCCCGCCGCCTGCAGCCGCTTGCGCCAGCGCTCCATCGCCTCGCCCGGCATGGCAAGGCAGACGTGCCCCGGGCCGCGCGCGCCATGGCTGGGCACGGGCAGGGCGGGGTTGCGCGCCGGTTTCTCGGTCTCTTCGGGATTGAAGATCAGCAGCACACCGGTGCCGACCCGAAAGAACACGTGGCGGCTGTCGACACGGGAGATCTTCTCCAGGCCGATCACTCCTTGGTAAAAGGCCTCGGCGGCATCGAGATCGGGACAATAAAGCGCAGCTTCAAGCAGGAAGCCGGGCGCGGCGACGTCGGTCAGGGGGATATCACTCATCCGAGAACACTAGCCGATGGCGCGCCGTGGTGTCATGCTCATGTCATGAGCATGACCTATCCACAGGGGCATCAGGGCATATAGCGAGGCTTGCCAGAGCTTTTCCGCGATATATAGTAGTCTTGCAGCTGGGGCGGGTGGTCCCGCTCTGGTGCCCTAACGAGCAGACAGAGCGAGGGACGACTCACTCATGGACGGCGACTTCAGGACCCATTTCGTACGAGAGCCCTCGGCGCTCCGCCAACATCCGGCGCTGGTGCTGAACGCGGACTATCGCCCGCTCTCTTACTACCCGTTGTCGCTCTGGCCTTGGCAGGAAGCGGTGAAGGCGGCCTTCCTCGACAGGGTGGACATCATCGCCGAATACGACGAAGTGGTCCGAAGCCCCTCGATGGTGCTGAAGATACCCAGCGTCGTGGTCCTCAAAGATTACGTAAAACCGAGAAAGCGCGTGGCCTTCACGCGCTTTAATCTTTTTCTGAGGGACGAGTTCCGCTGCCAGTACTGCGGCAGCAAGGGCGACCTGACCTTCGACCACGTGGTGCCGCGCGCCTCGGGGGGGATCACCAGCTGGGAGAACGTGGTGGCAGCCTGCTCGCCGTGCAACCTGCGCAAGGGCTCGAAGAGCCTGCGCCGCGCCGGCATGTCGCTCTACCGCGCGCCGCGTCAGCCCACGGCAGGGGAGCTGCTCAACGTCGGCCGCAAGTTCCCGCCCAACCACCTGCACGACAGCTGGCTGGACTTCCTTTACTGGGACGCCGAGCTGGACGCCTGAGGCTGGGACCGCGGAAGGGGGCTGCGGAAGAAGACTGTGGAAAACGAAAACGCCGGGCGTGCGCCCGGCGTTCGCTGTTCTGAGATCAGCCGAAAGGCTCAGCCGGCGGTTGGTTCTGCCGCGGGGGGCGCTGCAACCTTGCCCTTGCCGGTCGAGAGCGGATCGTCGGCGCGCTGCACCGAGCCCTCGAAATGGGCGCCGGACTCGATGGCGATGGTCTTGTGGATGATGTCGCCCTCGACGCGGGCGGTGGCGGTCAGGCGCACCTTGAGGCCGCGCACGCGGCCGACGATGCGGCCGTTGATCACCACGTCATCGGCGACGATCTCGCCCTTGATCGTGGCGCTCTCGCCGACGGTCAGCAGGTGAGCGCGGATGTCGCCCTCGATGGTGCCTTCGACCTGGATGTCGCCGGTGGTCTTGATGTTGCCCGTGATGTGCAGATCGCTCGACAGGACCGAGGCCGGCGGCTTGGCTTTCGGTGCGGTCGGTTTGAACTCGGTCGACCGGGGCGCATCGGAAACAGCGGGTTTCGCCGCGGTATCCTCGGCCTTGGGCCCGGGTTCATTGATCTTGCTCTTAGAAAACATCGTTAGCAGCCTTGATGTAGATCATGGGATTGACGGGCTCCCCACCAACGCGGACCTCGTAGTGCAGGTGCGTGCCGGTCGACCGTCCTGTATTTCCCATAGCACCAACCTGCTGTCCGCGCGAGACCCTTTGGCCGACCTTCACGTTGATTTTGGACATGTGGGCATAGCGCGTCTCGATGCCGAATTCGTGCTGTACCTTCACCAGACGGCCGTAGCCCGACATCCAGCCCGCGTGGGTGACCACGCCGTCGGCGGTGGCGTAGATCGGTGTACCGTGCGGCGCGGCGAAATCGGTGCCCGCGTGCAGCCGGCCCCACCGGCGGCCAAAGCCCGAGGTGAAGCGGAACGGGTCTTTCAGAGGCACCGAAAAGGGCGCCTTCTCGGCGGCGATGCGGTAGAGGTTCAGCTTGTCCATCTCGCCGAGGATGCGGTTGGCGCGTTCGGCGTCGAGCGAGGGCGCCTGGCCGCGGGTGCTGAAGGTCAGCGGTGTGAGCGGGCCGCCGCGGCCGGAATAGCCCTTGCGGACCTGCTTGATCAGGCTGTCGGGGTTCATCCCGGCGGCCTTGAACATCTTGTCCAGCGGCTCGACCGAAATGGTCATCGCGTCCTCGAGCTGGCGGAAGATGATGTCGTTCTGCTCTTCGCGCAGGCGCAGCTCCGTGGCGATCTCGTCGGCGCGAACCAGCGCGTCCTGCGCGTCGGAGACCACCTGGTCGCGCTCCGCGGCGGTGCGGGCGAGCATGTCGGTCAGCAGGTCGAGCGTGCCGTCGCCTTCGCTGCTGGCGGCAGCCAGCGCAGTGCCGCCGTTGCTGAGCTGCTCTTCGAGCGCGGCAAGGCGGGCGCTGGCCTCTTCGCGCTGCTTCATCGTGGTGCCGAGGGTGGACTGGATGACGTCGATGCCGGTCTCGAGCTCGCGGCGGCGGGTCTCGCTGTCGAGAAGCTGGGACTGCATTTCGGAGACCTGTGCGAGGGCGGTGTTGAACCGGTCCTGGGCGGCCTTGGCCTCGGCGGCGCGGATGTCGCGCTCGCGGGAAAGTTCGTTGAGACGCTGCTGATAGGTCGTCTGGTCGCGGCGGGATTGCTCGCGGAAGTTGCCGGCGCTGATGCTGTCCATCAGCAGGATCGAGGTGGCGACGATCGTCCAGCCCACGGTGACGGCGATGCCGAGCGTCGCGATGGCCTGTGTGCCTGATCGGAGGCGGATGAACCGCGTGTCGGTGTCCGATCTGAGAAAGAGCCGACGTTCCGGAAAATAGCGCTCAAGAAGCGCGTGCCATTTTATCGCGAGCCGCGTGCGCACGTGTCTGTCCCTCGTTCCGTCCCAATTCGGGCCCGGGTCCCCTAATCCCCAAACCTGCAAAGGGACTAACAGACGCCCCCGAAATCGCAACAATTTTGGGCTTGCGATTCGTCGTGGAAGGCGGATGGGCGCGCACGCGGCGAAAACTCGCCGATCTCAGGTACTTCTTTAGGATAGGTTTTGCCCGGATTTGTGCCGATTTTTTGTGCACGGGATGACCTTGCGGCAAGAGGGCCACCGCAAGGCAGCCCCTCTGCGCGGGAGCGGGCGACCGCGCCCTTCAGAGCTCCTTGGCGGCGTCCAGGACCTCGTCGGCGTGACCAGGCACCTTCACCTTGCGCCATTCGCGCGCGATGCGGCCCTCGCCGTCGATCAGGAAGGTGCTGCGCTCGATCCCCATGAAGGTCTTGCCGTACATCTTCTTTTCCTTCCACACGCCGAAGGCGGCGCAGGTCTGCGCCGTCTCGTCGGACAGCAGCGGCACGGTCAGGGCCTTCTTGCGCATGAACTTCTCATGGCTTTCCAGCGAGTCTGCGGAGATACCGAAGACCTTCACGCCAAGCGCCTCGAAGTCGGGCAGCAGGCGGGTGAAGTCCTGGTTTTCGACGGTGCAGCCCGAGGTGTCGTCGCGCGGGTAGAAAAAGAGCACCACCTTCGCGGGGCGCAGCGCGGACAGGGTGATCTCTCCGCCGCCGCTCACGGGGAGGGTGAAATCAGGGGCCAAGTCGGTCATCGTGCATCTCCTTTGGGCGGTTCGCTTTGCCGGGTTCTTGGGCTAGAACCCGGAATAGGACAATAGCCAGATGAGAGCGCGCTGCCAGTGACAGACGGCCCCCACCGCAAGAAACCACGCTCGAGACGCCGCCGCGTCGTGCTCTGGGGGTGCGGCTGCGGACTGGGGGCGGCGGTTCTCGTGGTGCTGCTTCTGGGTGGCGGGCTTTGGTACGCGATGGGTCGCTCGGTCTCGGCGCCGGAGTGGCTGCGCGGGGCGATCGAGACGCGTCTGGCCGAGGCGCTGCCCGGCACCGAGGTGGATTTCGGTGACCTGCGCATGCGCCTGCAGCCCGACTGGCTGGCCCGCATCGCGCTCACCGATGTCGAGCTGCGGGGCACCGACGGCACGAGTCTGGCGACCTTCGGACTGATCGAGGCGGGGCTGGCGCCGACCAAGCTGCTGCGCGGCGAGTACGAGCTGCGGGTGGCGCGGGTGTCGGGTGTGCAGCTGACCGCGCGCCGCGACGCCGAGGGACGGCTGACCATGGGCTTCGACGAGCTGTTCGGCGCAGGGGCAGCCGCGCCGGACCTGCCGACGATCATGGCGCAGATCGACAGGCTGGCCGACGACCCTCGGCTCTCTGGCCTGCGGTCGGTCGAAGCGGATGCGATCACGCTGCGCTACGAAGATGCCCGCGCGGACCGCGCCTGGACCGCCGACGGCGGACGGATCGGGGTGCGCCGCGACGGCGCGGCGCTGGTGCTGTCGGGCGATGTGGCGCTGCTCGGGCGCGGGGACGTGCCGGCGACGCTGGCCTTCAACGCCGAAAGCCCCATCGGCAGCGGCAGCGCCAGCTTCGGCGTGACGCTGAACAGCCTCGATGCGCAGGACATCGCCGCCCAGGCACCGGCGCTCGCCTGGCTCAACGGGTTGCGCGCGCCGATCTCGGGTTCGCTGCGCGGCTCGCTGACCGAGGCGAGCGACCTTGGCGATATGTCCGCCACGCTGCAGATCGGCGCCGGCGTGCTGCAGCCGCGGGCGGACACGCAGCCGATCCCCTTCGAGGAGGCACGCACCTACTTCTCCTTCGACCCTGCGACGGCGACGCTGGCCTTTGACGAGATCTCGGTGAAGAGCGCGATCGGCACCATGGTCTCGGACGGGCGGGCGGTGCTCGAGGGGCTCTCGCAGGGGATGCCCGATGCGATGGTCGGGCAGTTCCGTTTCACCCGGCTCGAGGCCGATCCCGAGGGGTTCTTCGAGGATAAGCTGGAGCTCGCGGGGGCCGAGACCGACTGGCGGCTCAGCTTCAATCCCTTCCGTTTCGAGCTCGGTCGGCTGCGGGTCACCGACCCGGCGCTGCCGCTGCGGGCCAGCGGCACGCTGTCGGCGGAAGAGGGCGGCTGGCGCATGGCACTCGACGCGGAACTCGACAGCCTGACCCCCGAGACGCTGTTGGCCTACTGGCCACCTTCCGCCGGGGAAAAGGCGCGCGACTGGGTCGAAAAGAACATCTACGCGGGCAGCTTCCACGATGTGACCGCGGCGCTGCGTCTTGCGCCGGGCGGTCGGCTCGTTCCGTACCTGCAGAGCGATTTCACCGGCGTCGAGCTGACCTATTCGCGCACCCTGCCGCGGCTCTACGAGGGGGTGGGGCAGCTCACTTTCCTGCGAGACCGGCTGACGGTGGCCCTGGACAGCGGTGAGGTGCGTCCGCGACAGGGCGGGGTGCTGGAGGGCAGGGGATCGAGTTTCGTGATCCCCGACCTGACCGAACGGCCGATGATGGGCGAGGTTAACGTGCATGCCACCGGAGGCCTTGAGGCCGCGCTTTCCTATCTTGATGAGAAACCGCTCGAGGTGATGACCAAGGCCAAGAAACCCGTGGCGCTCGGCACCGGCGAAGTCGCGGCGAACGTGCGCATCGTCACCCCGCTCAAGCGCGGCGTGAAGCGCGAGGAGATGACGGTGATCGCCGACGGCACCGTCACCGGGGTGCAAAGCGCCGAGCTGGTGCCCGGCAAGGTGCTGAGCGCCGACGAGCTCTATGTTGCCGTGGATGACACCGGGGTGAGTGTCAGCGGCAAGGGGGATCTGTCCGGCGCGCCCTTCGACGGCAGCTGGACACAGTCCTTCACCCCGGGCACGCCGGGCAAGGTCGAAGGAGAGGTGGTGCTCTCCGAGGCGGTCTCGCAGGCGCTGGGGCTCGGCTTGCCCAAGGGCACCTTCTCGGGCCAGGGGCGCGGGAAGATCGACATCACCCTTGCGCATGGCCAGCCGCCGCGGCTGGTGCTGACCTCGGACATGGCGGGGCTTGGCGTGTCAGTGCCGCAACTTGGCTGGCGGCTGTCGCAGGCGGGCACGGGATCGCTCGAGCTCGAGGCGACGTTGGGCACGCCCGTCTCGGTCGACAAGCTGGCCCTCAAGGCCCCGGGTCTGACGGCGCAGGGGACAGTGGCAATCAACGCGGATGGCACGCTGCGGCGCCTGTCGTTGCCGGTGCTGCGCGCGGGCGGCTGGCTCGACGGGGCTGCGGTGCTCACCGGGCGCGGGCGCAACGCCGCTCCGGCGATGCGGATCACCGGCACTGCGCTCGACATGCGCGGCGCGCCGCTTGGCGGGGCCGGGGGCAGTGGCCGCGGCGGCGGCCCGGTCGAGGTCGCGGTGAACCGTCTCCAGGTCACCGACAAGATCGCCATCGACAATTTCCAGGGCAAGTTCAGCACGGCGCGCGGCATCAACGGCAGCTTCACCGGCGCGGTCGGCGGCCGCGCCCCGATCCAGGGCGACGTGGTGCCGCAGAACGGCGGCACGGCGATCCGCATCCGCGCGCGAGACGCCGGCGACGTGCTGAAGGGCGCGGGCGTCATGCAGAACATCGAGGACGGCACTTTCGATCTGACCCTCGTGCCGGTGCAGGGCCGCAGCGGCGAATACGATGGCGCGCTGAAGATCGAGGGCACCCGGATGCAGAAGAACCCCGCCGTGGTGCAGCTGCTCGACGGGATCAGCGTGGTCGGCATCATTGACCAGCTCAACGGGCCGGGCATCTTCTTTTCCGAGGTCGAGGCCCGGTTCCGCATGACGCCGCAGCAGATCACCCTGACCCGTTCCAGCGCCACGGGCCCCTCGATGGGCATCTCGATGGACGGATATGCGAACCTCGCCACCGGGATGATGGACATGCAGGGGGTGCTCTCGCCGATCTACGTGATCAACGGCATCGGTCAGCTCTTCTCGCGCAAGGGGGAGGGATTGATCGGGTTCAACTTCAACCTGCGCGGGCCGGTGGCCGATCCGGCGGTCAGCGTGAACCCGCTTTCGGTCTTCACTCCCGGCATGTTCCGTGACATTTTCCGGCGCCCGCCCCCGCAGGTGAGTCAATAGCGCCAGAGACCCCGAGACCCATGCAGCTTTCCGATTTCGACTTCCCTCTGCCCGAGGACCTCATCGCCACGCGCCCGGCGCATCCGCGCTCCTCGGCGCGGCTGCTGGTGGCCGAGGGCGAGAGCATCACCGACGCCATCGTGCGCGACCTCACCGACTGGTTGCGCCCTGGCGACCGGCTGGTTCTGAACGACACCAAGGTGATCCCGGCGCGGCTCTCGGGGCTGCGGCACCGCTCGGGCGCGCAGGGCGAGACCGAGGCCCGGATCGAGATCACCCTGCTCGAGCCGCGGGCGGACGGGCTCTGGGCGGCGCTGGTCAAGCCGCTGAAGAAGCTGCGCGAGGGCGAGACGGTGGTGCTGTCAGAGCGACTTTCGGCGACGCTCGAGGCGCGCGAGGAAGGGCAGGGGCTGTTCCGCTTCAACCTGAGCGGCGAGGATTTCGACGCCGCGCTCGCCGAGGCCGGGGCAATGCCGTTGCCGCCCTATATCGCCGCCAAGCGCGCCGCGGACGAGCAGGACAAGGAAGACTACCAGACCGTCTGGGCGCGCGCCTCGGGCGCGGTCGCCGCCCCGACGGCATCGCTGCACTTCGACGTGCCGCTGCTGGCGGCGCTGAAGGAGAGGGGTGTGGAGTTCACCCATGTGACGCTGCACGTGGGCGCGGGCACCTTCCTGCCGGTGAAGGTCGATGACGTGACCACCCACAAGATGCACGGCGAATGGGGCGAGGTTACCAACGTCGCCGCCGCCGAGATCGCCGCGACCAAGGCGGCGGGCGGGCGCGTCATTCCCGTCGGCACCACGGCGCTGCGGCTGATCGAGACCGCGGCGCGCGCCACGGGGGCGATCGCACCCTGGCGCGGCGTGACGGATATCTTCATCTACCCCGGCTTTGACTTCCACGTCGCCGACGCGCTGATGACCAACTTCCATCTGCCGAAGTCGACGCTGATGATGCTGGTCGCCGCCTTCATGGGCAAGGCGCGGATGGACCGGGTCTATGCCCACGCGCTGGCCGAGCGGTACCGGTTTTTCTCCTACGGCGACGCCTCGCTGCTGATCCCCTGAGGTCCGGCCTCAGCGCAGGGTGACCGTATCGCCGTTCAGCAGGGTCGTGGCGTTGAGGCAGATGGGCAGCAGCTGCAGATCCGTGGTGATTTCGGAAATGTCGCGCACCAGCGGGTTCACCACGCCGCCGAGGAAGCCGAGCGTGTCGCGCAGCACCCCGCCGGTCTCCTCCACCGTCTGGTCGAGATACTGGCCCAGCGGCGAGTCCGTCGAGACCAATGCGGGAATGCCCGCCACCGCATCGAGATCGGCAAAGAGCAGCACCTTCACCCCGTCGCCGGGTGCGCAGGCTGGCGAGCCGGTGAGGACCCTATCGGGCTGCAGCCGAAGTTCGTCGAGATCGCGCACCAGCGACAGCAGGTTCGTGACCACAAGGCTGGCGCGCAGCGAGACCTCGCCCTCGAAACGGATCGGGCATTCGGAGAAGATCGCCGCGTTCTCCACCACGAAGCCATCCCCCAGCCGCAGCACTTCGCCGGCCTCGCAGTCGATGTAGACGCTGCCGTCGCTGATCACCTCGACGTTATCGAGATCTCGGATGTTGATGTTCTGCGTCGCGGTGCGCGCAACCTCCTCGAGGTCGTGCCGGCTGAGCGTCTCGAGGCCGAAGAGATCGAGACCGAAGAGATCGAGACCGGGCAATTCGATCCCCCGGGAAATCAGCTTGCCGATCAGCCTGTCGGTTTCCTCGGTGCGCCAGAGCGGTGCTTCGCCGTAACCCACTCCCGCATTGGCCATGAGGCAGATGCCGATATAAACATCGAGTGCCGAGATATCGGCCCGCGCCTGCAGCGAGAGCAATGGGTCCGGGCAATCAAGCGCCCCCCGGGTGCGGAACTGCGCGACGGCCTGTCCCCGGATATTCCAGGGGTCATAGCCGAAAAGGCCGACGAAATGCAGGGGCTCGGGATTGCCGTGGACCCGATCGCGGTTGAGCGTGACGCGCACCGCGTCGGTCGGTGTCTGGTTGGCAATGAAAACGCCGCTCTCGGGATCGCGCCGGCCAATCTCGAAGCTGCCGTCATGCCAGGCGTCCCCGAGCTTGGCCGTGCGCAACCCGTCGTCGGCGATCCGTTCGGCAACCCCGCGCGGCGTTTCGAGCGCGATCGGCTCCGAGGCGCGGATGGCGGCGCTCAGCGCCGCGGCCTCCGCGGTCGACTGCAGGATCTCGCGCACCCGCCAGGCATTTGCGGAATCCACCGCCGCGCCGCCTGCGAGCACGCCGACAACCACCAGGAACAGCGCGTAGACGGTGCCCGCGCCATCCTCTTCTCTCCAGAGCCCGGCGGCGCGCGCCTTCGCGAGGCGGCCGGGCATCAGTTCGGCTCCCGCAGCATGGAAACCGAAGCGTTGAGGTCCCCGACGAGGTAGCGTCCCATGACAGGGGTCAGCGAGGCCTCGGGGCCGGCAAGGGCAACCCGCGCGTCGACCTCGTCGGGGCCGGTCTTGACCGAGATCCGATAGGGCGCATTGCGAAACAGCAGCCGGTCCCTGAGGTAATCGTCGGCGCGATCGGGCAGCACCCGGTGCAGGGATACGGCGCGTGCGGTTTCGCGTGCGGCGTTCCACATGCTCGCGTTCAGGACCATCATGAAGGCAAAGTCCAAAACAAGCGCGAGCATGAAAATCATCGCGGGCGCCCAGATTGCGACCTCGACCGTGAGCGACCCCTCGTCGTCGCGGACGAACTTCCTTGCGCCAATGTGTTTCCAGGGAAATCGAAAAATCATACCGGTTCTGGCAATACCCGTCGTGCGCGTCGTCATGGCGAGCGCCCCCTTTTACTGGTTCCTCCTCGGGCGGGGAAACTCGACCCGCCACACGTCTATTTTCGACGGAATCTTGCCGATATTGCGGCAACTCTTGCGGGCTGAGTCATCCAATGCGTATTTGAAGTGCGTTTTGGGAATGGCGTTGCGTTAAATTGTTGCAAAACAAATAGTTTATTTTCGCTCTGGGAATTGAAACAGTCCGTTTCCGTTCGCCTTTCAGGGCACGTTCCGCTCAGGTCGCCACCTCGCCACCGGATGCTACATGCCCAAAATACGGGCAATTCGCGAAGCCTCTTGCGCATGGGCCGCGTGACAGGCAGGGCAGGGAGAAAGGCAGAATCGGCGCCAGGGCGTGGCGCTAGATTGGGACAAAGGGTCTGACCGATGACTGAGGTTCTGAAACACTCCTGGGCGCTGCTGCTCGGGGTCATGCTGCTGATGGTGGGCAACGGCCTGCAGGGCTCGCTGCTTGGCGTGCGCGGCGGTGGCGCCGGCTTCTCGGCCTTTGCCATGTCCGTGGTCATGGCGGGGTACTTCGCCGGCTTCCTGCTGGCGTCGCGGGTCACCCCGGGGATGATCCGCCGGGTCGGCCACGTGCGGGTCTTCGCCGCGCTTGGCTCGTTCATCTCGGCGGTCCTGATCCTTTACCCGGCCTTCCCGCATCCCATCGTCTGGACCATCGAGCGCATGATCATCGGCTTTTGCTACTGCGGCGTCTACGTGACCGCCGAGAGCTGGCTCAACAACGCCTCGTCGAACGAGAACCGCGGCCAGGCGCTGTCGGCCTACATGATCGTGCAGATGGTCGGCATCATCGCCGCGCAGATGCTTCTGCTGGTGCCCGACCCCTCGGGCTTCCTGCTCTTCGTGATCCCTTCGGTGCTGGTCTCCATCGCCTTCGCCCCGATCCTGCTGTCGATCTCGCCGACTCCGGCCTTCGACACCACCCGCCCGATGAGCCTGCGCGAGCTCTACACCGTCTCGCCGCTCGGCATGGTCGGCATGTTCCTGCTTGGCGGGGTCTTCGCCTCGCAGTTCGGCATGGCGGCGGTCTACGGCTCCGAGGCGGGTCTGACGCTGGCGCAGATCTCGACCTTCGTCGCCGCCTTCTACGTGGGTGCGCTGGTCACCCAGTATCCGCTTGGCTGGCTGTCGGACCGGATGGACCGACGCGTCCTTGTGGTGATCGTGGCGCTGGTCGGGGGGCTCGCCGCGGCGGCGGCGGTTTCGCTGTCGGGTCACTTCACCGTGCTGCTCGGCGCGGCCTTCCTGATCGGCGGCGCGTCCAACCCACTTTATTCGATCCTCATCGCCCACACCAACGACTACCTCGGCACCGACCGCATGGCGGCGGGCTCGGCGGGGCTGCTGTTCATCAACGGACTCGGCGCCATCGCCGGCCCGCTGATCTCGGGCTACGCGATGGAGACCATGGGGCCGGGCGGCTTCTTCGTGCTGATCGCGGCGCTGATGCTGGGGCTCACCGCCTATGCCGGCTGGCGCATGACCCGGCGCCCGGCGCCGGAGTCGGATGACGCCGCAAGCGTTACAGCCGTGGGCCCGGTGTCCTCGCCCGTCGCGGTCGAACTGGCGCAGGAAGTGGCCATCGAGGCGCAGGAGGCAGCCGAGGCGGAAGCCGAGGAGGCCGCGCGTCTCGAGGCCAGCGGCGCGCCGACCTCCCGCTGAGTGCCCATTTTCTGAGCGTTGCATCAAGGAACCAGGGAATGTCGCAATTGACAGAATTTGTGACTTCGCCTTGCGGCAAGGGCGCGTGTAACCTTTTAGTGACAGCGGAGCGGCACGTAAGGATGGAACCATGAAAGCCCCCGAAGACATTCTGGCATTCTGGCTCGACGAAACAGAGCCAGAGCAATGGTACAAGGCGGACGAGGCGCTGGACGCCGAGATCCGCTCCCGGTTCGAGGAGACCTGGAACGGCGCGATGGAGGGACGGTTCGGCCTCTGGCTCACCTATCCCGGCGGCGCGCTGGCCTATATCCTCCTGCTGGACCAGTTCTCCCGCAACATGTTCCGCGGCAGCGCCAAGGCCTTTTCCGCGGATGCAATCGCACTGGCGGCGGCGAAGCAGGCAATCTGGCGCGGCTGGGACATGAAGATTGACGAGCCCGCCCGGCAGTTCTTCTACCTGCCGCTGATGCACTCCGAGAATCTTTGCGATCAGGAGCGCTGCATTCGCTTGATGAAGGAGCGCCTGCCCGAAACCGGCGCCTCCAACTTGCTGCACGCCCGTGCCCACCGCGAGGTGATCCGCGAGTACGGGCGCTTCCCGACCCGCAACGAGGCGCTCTCGCGCGCCACGACCACGCCGGAAAGCGGCTACCTGCAGGGTGGCGGCTACGGCGAGGTGCTGCGCAAGCTGCAGACGGTCGAGGCTGCCTGAGCGCCCCGCAACGAGAATCGGCAGGGCCCGCGCGATCTGATCGCGCGGGCCCTTCGCATGCCTGCTGGCGGGGTGTCGACGGCGGGTTGCGCTTTTGCTTCCGGCTCGCCACCTTGCTCTCGACCCGGCCGAGCCCTAGCTGACCGGGCGGAAGGCGTTCTCTTGCGGGGTGGCGTTGAAGCTCCGCGGGGGATGGTTTAATATCAAACTAATTTGACTCGGCGGGAGAGAGCCATGGCTTCGCAAAGCTTCGACATGATCGTCATCGGTGCCGGACCCGGGGGCTACGTCGCCGCCATCCGCGGCGCGCAGCTCGGCCTGAAGGTGGCCGTGGTGGAGCGCGAGCACATGGGCGGCATCTGCCTCAACTGGGGCTGCATTCCGACCAAGGCGCTGCTGCGCAGCTCGGAGATCTACCATTTCATGCAGCGCGCCAAGGAGTACGGCCTGACCGCCGAAAAGATCGGTTACGATCTCGACGCGGTGGTCAAGCGCTCGCGCGGCGTGGCGAAGCAACTCAACTCGGGCGTCACCCACCTGCTGAAGAAGAACAAGGTCACTGCCTTCATGGGCGAGGCGACCATCCCCGCAAAGGGCAAGGTCACCGTCAAGACCGACAAGGGCACCGAGGAGCTGACGGCGAAGAACATCGTGATTGCCACGGGCGCCCGTGCCCGCGAGCTGCCCGGCCTCGAGGCCGACGGCGAGAGCGTCTGGACCTACAAGCACGCGCTGGTGCCGAGCCGCATGCCCAAGAAGCTGCTGGTCATCGGCTCGGGTGCCATCGGCATCGAGTTCGCCAGCTTCTACAACACGCTCGGCGCCGACACGACAGTGGTCGAGGTGATGGACCGTATCCTGCCGGTGGAGGACGAGGAGATCTCGAAATTCGCCAAGAAGCAGTTCGAGAAGCAGGGCATGACCATCCGCGAGAAGACCATGGTCAAGCAGCTCGACCGCGCCAAGGGCAAGGTCACCGCGCATATCGAGCAGAACGGCAAGGTGACCAAGGAAGAATTCGACACGGTGATCTCGGCGGTCGGCATCGTCGGCAACACCGAGGGGCTGGGTCTCGAGGCGCTTGGCGTGAAGGTCGAGCGCACCCATGTGGTGGTCGACAAGCATTGCCGCACCGGCATCGAGGGCGTCTACGCCATCGGCGACATCGCCGGCGCGCCTTGGCTGGCGCATAAGGCCAGCCACGAGGGCGTGATGGTGGCCGAGCTCATCGCCGGTGGCCATCCGCACGCGGTCGAGCCCTCGTCCATCGCCGGTTGCACCTACTGCCACCCGCAGGTCGCCTCGGTGGGCCTGACGGAAGCCAAGGCCAAGGAAGCCGGCTACAAGATCAAGGTCGGTCGCTTCCCCTTCATCGGCAATGGCAAGGCGATCGCGCTCGGCGAGCCCGAGGGCCTGGTCAAGACGATCTTCGACAAAAAGACCGGCGAGCTTCTGGGCGCGCATATGGTCGGCGCGGAAGTGACCGAGCTGATCCAGGGCTACGTCGTGGGCCGCCAGCTCGAGACCACCGAAGAGGATCTGATGAACACGGTCTTCCCGCACCCGACGCTGTCGGAAATGATGCACGAGAGCGTGCTCGACGCCTACGGCCGCGTGATCCATTACTGAGGGCGTGGCTGGGTCAAAAACACAAAAGGGCGCCCTTGCGGCGCCCTTTTTCATGGCGAGTCGACACTTGTGGCCGGTGAGGGGGCTCAGCCCCCGGCCGCACAGGGTGTCAGTGCGAGAGCCGCGCGAGGAAAGCCTCGACCTTCGGCGCCAGCCAGGCCCAGAGCTTCGGGGCGCCGCTTTGGATCTTCGGCGCCATCTTCTTCTCGAAGACCGGCCAGGTGACCTTGTAATCCACCCAGGAACCGCCCTCCGTGACGAGGTTCATGTTGGGCGGCTGGAAGCGGTCCACCGACTTGGCGAAGCGCGCGTCGGGCGTCTCGTTGGCCTCGAATTCGTCCCAGAGCGCGCGCAGCGCGGCGCCCTGGTCGGCGGGCAGCAGGCCGAAGAGCCGGTCGGCGGCGGCGGCTTCCTCGGCCTCCTTGGCGGCCTCGTCGACCTCGCCGAAGAACGGGTTGTCTCCGGCGTCGATCTCCACCAGATCATGCAGCAGCAGCATCTTGATGACGCGCTCGATGGTGACGCCCTCGGGAGCATGCTCTCCCAGCACCAGCGCGAAGAGCGCCAGGTGCCAGCTGTGCTCGGCAGAGTTCTCGAAGCGGGCGCCGTCCGATGTCTTGGTGGCGCGGGTGACCGCCGAAAGCCGGCCCGCCTCGATGAGGAAGGCCATCTGCGCATCGAGGCGGTTGGTCTGGCCGTCGGGGGTCATTCCTGCGGCTCCTCGGGAATGTTGGTGCCGCCGGCCTTGGCGGCATTCAGCCGCTCGACGAGGAAGGCGCGCGCCCGGCGCTCGGCGAGGCGGACGCGGATCGAGGTGAGATAGGCTTCCTCGAGCGTGGTGGAGGAAGCACCGATGACTTTGGCCACCTCCATGAAGAAGCGTTCGTCGCCGGTGAGCTTCATCACCTTGAACGTGTCCTCGGCCAGCTTGTCGGCCAGCTCCTGGGTGAGGTTCATGGGCACTCCTCCCGGTCGTGCGGTCTAGGGTTTTCGGAGGTCAGCCAGGGCGGGCGACGGACATGCAAAGGCCGGCGCGGGGCCGGCCTTTGGGCTGTTTCAGCGGCTGGTCTCGGTCAGTCGGCGCTTCACGTAACCGGTGACGCTGTCGATCATCGTCTCCATGTGCGGCTCTTCGAAGAAGTGCCCGGCGCCCTCGACCTGATCGTGGGTGATCGTGATGCCCTTCTGCTCCTTGAGCTTGTTCACCAGCGTCGTCGTGTCCGCGGGCGGGGCCACGCGGTCATTGGTGCCATTGATGATCAGCCCAGAGGAGGGGCAGGGCGCGAGGAACGAGAAGTCGTACATGTTGGCCGGCGGCGAGACCGACACGAAGCCGGTGATCTCGGGGCGGCGCATCAGCAGCTGCATGCCGATCCAGGCGCCAAAGGAGAACCCGGCGACCCAGCAGTGCTTGGAGTTGTTGTTCATCGACTGCAGGTAGTCGAGCGCCGAGGCTGCATCCGAAAGCTCGCCGATGCCCTGGTCGTATTCGCCCTGGCTGCGCCCCACGCCACGGAAGTTGAACCGCAGCACGGTGAATCCCATGTTGTAGAACGCGTAGTGAAGGTTATAGACGACCTTGTTGTTCATCGTCCCGCCGAACTGCGGATGCGGGTGCAGGACGATGGCAATGGGGGCGTCGTTGTCTTTCTGCGGATGATAGCGGCCTTCGAGGCGGCCTTCGGGTCCGGGAAATATGACCTCGGGCATCGGGCGGAAGTGCTCCTGATCGGTGTGCGCGAAATTGTTGACGAAATTTCTGCGGCACTTTAGAACGTTTCTAAATCCCGTGCTGGCACGGGAGAGGGCTTGATTGCAGATATGCAATTGCCCGGTCAAGGTCAATCGGTTGGGCGCGAAGGTGCCCGGGAGGCAAGCGTGAAGCTGAGCACCAAGGGGCGTTACGCGATGGTCGCGCTGGTCGACATCGCCCTCCAGCCGGAGGGAGAGCTGGTGACGCTGGGAGACATCTCGCGGCGCCAGGACATTTCCCTTCCCTACCTAGAGCAACTCTTCGTCAAGCTGCGACGCGCGGGGCTGGTGGCCTCGGTGCGCGGACCCGGCGGCGGCTATCGCTTGGCGCGCACGACCGACGAGATCCGCGTGGTCGACGTGCTGGCGGCGGTCGACGAGACCGTTGACGCGATGCACAAGGGTGCGGGCGCGTCGGGTGGGGCCTCGGGCAGCCGGGCGCAGTCTCTGTCGAACCGGCTCTGGCAGTCGCTTTCGGCGCATGTCTATGTGTACCTGCATCAGGCGCGGCTCTCGGATGTGGTCGGCAATGCGCTGGCACCCTGTCCGGCGGTGCCGTCGCTCTTTGCCATCGTCGACGAGCCGGTCTCTGACGAGGAGCGGGAAGAGGTCGAGGACATTCTCTCGGACGAGATATGATCCCGAGGCGGCGTGAAATCTGGACAAGATGAAAGAGGGGGCGGCGTGACGCGGGCCTATCTCGACTGGAATGCCACGGCGCCGCTGCGCTCCGAGGCGAAAGACGCGATGATCGCGGCGATGGATCTCGTGGGGAACCCCTCGTCGGTCCACGCCGAGGGGCGCGGGGCCAAGGGGCTGATGGAAAAGGCGCGGGCGCAGGTCGCCTCGGCGCTTGGCGCCGACGGCGCCGACGTGATCTTCGTCTCGGGCGCCACCGAGGCCGCGGCCCTGGCCTGCGCCGGGCGCGGGCTGCAGGGCGCAGACATAGAGCATGATGCGATGGCCGCCTGGCTGACCTGCGATCTGCCGGTGGACGGGCAGGGGCGGGTGACCGTGCGCGACCCCGCGAGCACCGCGCTGCAGGCGGCGAACTCCGAAACCGGTGTGGTACAGGATCTGCCGCAGGGGCTCGCGGTGATTGATGCGACGCAGGTCTTCGGCAAGTTGCCCTTCGCCTTTAACTGGACCGGCGCGCAGATGGTCATCGTTTCGGCGCACAAGCTCGGCGGGCCCAAGGGAATCGGCGCGCTGGTGATGAAGCGTGGCACAGAGCTGCCTCCGCAGATGAAGGGCGGCGGGCAGGAGATGGGTCGCCGCGCCGGGACCGAGAACCTGATCGGCATAGCGGGATTTGGCGCAGCCGCAGAGGCAGCCACGCGCGATCTGGCCGATGACGTATGGACAGGAATCGAAAAACTTAGAACTATTCTAGAGAACGCTATTGCGGCTGCCGCGCCAGAGACTATTTTTGTCGGGAATGGTGCGCCGCGCCTGCCGAACACCTCCTGCTTCGCCCTGCCGGGCTGGAAGGGTGAGACGCAGGTGATGCAGATGGACCTTGCCGGTTTCGCGATTTCGGCGGGGTCGGCCTGTTCCAGCGGCAAGGTCCGCGCCTCCCGCGTGCTGCGGGCAATGGGTTTTAACGACGACGTGGCCGGCTGCGCGATCCGCGTGAGCCTGGGCCCGACGACACGGGAAGAAGACGTGCTGCGCTTCGCTGAAGCCTGGGCACGTCAGTATCGGAAGAAATACGCGCCCGTGCTCTGAGCCGCGCGCGTCACCGGAAACGCAGGGCGGCGCGCGGCGCTTGCCCCGGGACGACAGGAGATAAAGGCTGATGGCAGCTTTTGACAATATCACCGTGAAGGAAGGTGTCGAGCAGGAGACCGTGGACGCGGTCGAGGCTGTCTCGACCTACAAGTACGGCTGGGACACCGACATCGAGATGGAATACGCGCCGATGGGCCTCAACGAGGACATCGTGCGTCTGATCTCGGAAAAGAACGAAGAGCCCGAGTGGATGACCGAGTGGCGCCTCGAGGCCTACCGCCGGTGGCTGAGCAAGGAAGAGCCCACCTGGGCGATGGTCGACTACCCCAAGATCGACTTCCAGAAGCAGTACTACTATGCCCGCCCCAAGAGCTTTGAGACCAAGCCGCAGTCTCTGGACGAGGTCGATCCCAAGCTGCTGGCGACCTACGAGAAGCTCGGCATCCCGCTCAAGGAGCAGATGATCCTCGCCGGTGTCGAGGGCGCCGAGGACGCGCTCGCCGAGGGCCGCAAGGTCGCCGTGGACGCGGTCTTTGACTCGGTTTCCGTGGGCACCACCTTCCAGAAGGAACTCGAGAAGGCAGGCGTGATCTTCTGCTCCATCTCCGAGGCCATCAAGAAGCACCCGGAACTGGTCAAGAAGTACCTCGGCTCGGTCGTGCCGGTGTCGGACAACTTCTACGCCACGCTGAACTCGGCGGTCTTCTCGGATGGCTCCTTCGTCTACGTGCCGCCGGGCGTGCGCTGCCCGATGGAGCTGTCGACCTACTTCCGCATCAACGCCGAGAACACCGGCCAGTTCGAGCGGACGCTTATCATCGCCGACAAGGGCTCTTACGTGTCCTACCTCGAGGGCTGCACCGCGCCGAAGCGCGATACCGCGCAGCTGCACGCGGCCGTGGTCGAGATCATCGTCGAAGAGGACGCCGAGGTGAAATACTCGACCGTCCAGAACTGGTTCCCCGGCGATGAGAACGGCAAGGGCGGCATCTACAACTTCGTCACCAAGCGGGCCGACTGCCGTGGCGATCGGGCCAAGGTGATGTGGACGCAGGTCGAGACCGGCTCGGCCGTGACCTGGAAGTACCCGTCCTGCATCCTGCGCGGCAACGAGAGCCAGGGCGAGTTCTACTCGATCGCCATCGCCAACAACCACCAGCAGGCCGACACCGGCACCAAGATGATCCACCTTGGCAAGAACACCAAGAGCCGGATCGTTTCGAAGGGCATCTCGGCGGGCGTGGCGCAGAACACCTATCGCGGTCTGGTGTCGATGCACCCGAAGGCGAAGAACTCGCGCAACTACACCCAATGCGACAGTCTGCTGATCGGCGACAAGTGCGGGGCCCACACGGTTCCCTACATCGAGGTGAAGAACAACTCCTCGCGCGTCGAGCACGAGGCGACCACCTCGAAGGTGGACGACGACCAGCTCTTCTACTGCCGCCAGCGCGGCATGGACGAGGAAGAGGCGGTGGCCCTGGTGGTCAACGGCTTCTGCAAGGAAGTGCTGCAGGCGCTGCCCATGGAGTTCGCCATGGAAGCCCAGCAGCTCGTCGCCATCTCGCTCGAAGGCTCGGTGGGCTAAGGCCCGCCGCAGGGGAGACGCCGGATGCTGCAACAGCTGGTACTCGACTCCGCCGGGGCGGCGATCGGCGTCTTTGTGGGCGTGCTGATCGGCCTTGGCGTGCGCAAGCGGAAGGGCAATACCGAGGGGCTTCTTGGCGGCTCGGTGCTGCTCACCGCGAGCGCGGCCGCCGGGGTCGCACTGCTCGTGATGATGGCCTACCGCTATTTCCTGGGTTGAGGACCGCGCGATGATCGTCACCACAACAAACACCATCGAGGGCCACCGCATCACCGCCTACAAGGGCATCGTGGTGGGCGAGGCCATCATGGGCGCCAATGTGATGCGCGATCTCTTCGCGCGGGTGACCGATATCATCGGCGGGCGCTCGGGCGCCTATGAGGCCAAGCTGCAGGATGCCCGCGACGTGGCCATGCGCGAGCTCGAAGCGCGTGCAAAGGTGCTGGGGGCGAATGCCGTGGTCGGCGTCGATCTCGACTACGAGGTGGTGGGCGACTCGATGCTCATGGTCTCGGTGTCGGGCACGGCGGTGGTGATCACGCCATGACCGAAGCGCTGGTTCGGCCCGAGCTGACCCTGCCCGAGGCGGAGGCAGCACTGCTGCGCGACGAGTACGCACGGGCAGAGGTGATCCTCGAATACGGCTCGGGCGGCTCGACCGTGCTGGCCGCAGAGATGCCCGGCAAGACCGTCTTCACGGTGGAGTCGGACAAGGATTGGGCGCAGGGGATGCGCCGCTGGTTCGCCGAGACCCCGCCCGCCGCGGGGACCGAGGTGGATGTGATCTGGTCCGACATCGGGCCGACCAAGGAATGGGGCCACCCGGTCGACGAGATCGAGTGGCGCAGCTTCCCAGAGTACCCGCTGAAGGTCTGGGGGCTGCCCGAGTTCCGCCAGCCGGACGTGGTGCTGGTGGATGGCCGCTTTCGCGAGGGCTGCGCGCTTGCCGCCGCTTTCCTGACCGAGAAACCGCTGGTGCTGCTCTTCGACGACTACGCACCGCGGGCGCACTATCACAAGGTCGAGCACTGGCTCGGCCGACCGCAAATGACCGGCCGCATGGCCCGGTTCGAGATCGTCCCTCAGGCCTTCCCGGTGAAGGATCTGCTGCGGATCATGAAACTGACCGTGCGGCCCTGACCGCACCCCCAAGGAGGGAAACCTATGCTGGAAATCAAGAACCTTCAGGTGAAGCTGGAAGAAGAGGACAAGCAGATCCTCAAGGGTGTGGACCTGACCGTCGAAGCGGGCAAGGTGCATGCGATCATGGGCCCGAACGGCTCGGGCAAGTCGACCCTGTCCTACGTCTTGTCGGGCAAGGACGGCTACGAGGTCACCGGCGGCGAGGCGCTGCTGGAAGGCGAGGACATCCTTGAGATGGAGCCCGAAGAGCGCGCCGCGGCGGGCCTCTTCCTGGCGTTCCAGTACCCGGTGGAAATCCCCGGCGTCGGCAACATGACCTTCCTGCGCACCGCGGTGAATTCGCAGCGCAAGGCCCGCGGCGAGGAAGAGATGTCCTCGACCGAGTTCCTCAAGGTCATCCGCGAGAAGGCCAAGTCGCTGAAGATCGATGCCGAGATGCTCAAGCGCCCGGTCAACGTCGGCTTCTCGGGCGGTGAGAAGAAGCGCAACGAGATCCTGCAGATGGCGATGCTCGAGCCGAAGATGTGCATCCTCGACGAGACCGACTCCGGCCTCGACGTCGACGCCATGAAGCTGGTCGCCGATGGCGTCAACGCGCTGCGCGACGAAGGCCGCGCCTTCCTCGTGATCACCCACTACCAGCGCCTGCTCGACCACATCAAACCGGATGTCGTGCACATCATGTCGAACGGCCGCATCATCAAGACCGGCGGCCCCGAGCTGGCGCTCGAGGTCGAGCAGAACGGCTATGCGGACATCATCGAGGAGGAGGCGTAATGGCACTTCCCCAAGTCAAGCAGACCGCGACCGACGCGCGTCTGGCCGCGCTCAGCCTGCCCGAAGGCGGCTGGTCGCGTCCGGCCCGCGAGGCGGCGCTGGCCCGCGTGCAGGCCATGGGCCTGCCCGGCGGCCGTGACGAGTACTGGAAATTCACCCGCCCCGACACGCTGACCGCAGTCGAGGCGCCCGCCGCCGCCGTGATGGCCGCGGACGACGAGGCGCCGGTCTTCAGCGAACGCGACCGGCTCAAGGTGGTCTTCGTCGACGGCGTGTTCAGCGCCGAGGACTCCGATGATCTGGCGCTCGAAGGGCTGAGCATCGAGCGTCTCGCCGAGGCTTCGGATATCCACTGGGCCAAGGATCTCTATGGCACGCTGGAACTGAGCGGCCAGACCCCCGTCGAGCGCCCGCTTGCCGCGCTCAACACCGCGTTTGCCACCGATGGCCTGCTGATCCGCGTGACCGGCAAGGTCGCAAAGCCCGTGCACCTGCTTTATCGCCACGAGAGCGACAGCTCCGATGCGATCCTGCATCACGTGGTGAAGGTCGAAGAGGGCGGCGACGTGACGGTGCTGGAATCCGGCCCCGCCGCCGCGCGCTTCAACGCGGTGATGGAAGTTGACGTCGCCGATGGCGCTGGCTTCCACCACATCCGGGTCCAAGGCCGCGACCACGAGCGCCGCGCCGCGACGCATATCTTCGGCCGGCTCGGCACCGAGAGCACCTTCAAGACCTTCACCCTCACGGTGAACGGCGTGCTGACCCGCAACGAGGCGGTGATCGAGTTGACCGGTGACGACGCGGCGGTGCATGTCGCGGGCGCCTGCATGGGGGATGGCGATTTCCACCATGACGACACCGTGTTCATCACCCACGACGCGGTGAACTGCGAAAGCCGCCAGATCTTCAAGAAGGTGCTGCGCAACGGCGCGACCGGCGTCTTCCAGGGCAAGATCCTGGTCAAGCCCGGCGCACAGAAGACCGACGGCTATCAGATCAGCCAGTCGCTGCTTCTGGACGAGGACAGCCAGTTCCTCGCCAAGCCGGAGCTCGAGATCTACGCCGACGACGTGGCCTGTTCGCACGGCTCGACCTCGGGCGCAATCGACGAGGACGGTCTGTTCTACCTGCGCGCCCGTGGCGTGCCGCGCGGCATCGCCGAGGACCTGCTGACCATCGCCTTCATCGCCGAAGCGGTGCAGGAGGTCGAGGACGAGGACATCCAGACCGAGATCAATGAGTTGGTCGCGGCCTGGCTGGGCCGTCGCCGCGACTGATGTCGCTCTCGCGCGAGATCGTCGCCACCTATCGGGGGCCGGGCGCGGTGATGCGCCGCCTGCTGTCGCAGGGCCCCCGAGAGGACCGGGCGCTGATGCTCGTCATGGCCGCCTGCGCGATGTTCTTCGTCGCCCGGATGCCCGCGCTCGCGCGGCAGGCGCATCTTGAAAGTACCGAGCTCAACCCGCTCATGGGGGCGTCGCTGCTGGCCTGCATGGTGATCCTGCCGCTTGCGCTCTATGTGCTGGCGGCGCTGAGCCATCTTGTTGCCAAGCTCTTCCGCGGCCGGGGAACCGGCTACGGTGCGCGGCTGGCACTGTTCTGGGCGCTGCTGGCGGCGAGCCCGCTGGCGCTGCTCAACGGGCTGGTGGCGGGGTTCGTCGGCGAGGGTCTGCAGCTCTCGCTGGTGGGGCTGCTGTGGTGCGCGGTCTTCCTCTGGTTCTGGATCGGCGGCCTCAGGGCCGCGGTATGGCCCGGGGACCGGATGGCCGAACGGCCCGCCGCATGACCGTGGCGGGTCTTCTTTCGCTGGCCTGGCAGACCGTCACCGCCCCGCGCGAGGTGGCGCGGATGCTGCTGGGCCTGCATCTGTCGCGCGAGGCGCTGCTGACCGGCTTCGGCCTGGTGGTGGCGCTGAATGCGCTGCTGGTCGGGCTGATGCAGCTCGGCGGCGAGCTGGGCCCGGTGGGCGGGCTGATGCCGGTGCCGATGGGGCTCTTGCTGGCCGTGATGCTGGCGGGCTCGATCGTCACGCTGACATGGGCCGGGCGCAGCTTCGGCGGCACTGCGCGGCTCGAGGACGTGGCCGTGCTGCTGATCTGGCTGCAGGGGCTGCGGGCGCTGGCGCAGCTCGGGGTGGCGCTGATCGGCGCGGTCTCGGGCGGGCTGGCGGTGCTGCTGGTGCTTGTGGCGCTCTGTGTGGGGCTCTGGATCCTGGTCGCCTTCCTCGACGAGGCGCATGGTTTCGGCAGCCCTTTAAAGGCGCTGCTGGTGCTGATACTCGCGACCTTGGCGCTGCTCGCGGCGCTGATGATGATCGCCTCCCTGATGGGGGGAATGCCGAACGGGATGGCAAGCTATGTATGACGTGCAACAAATCCGCGAGGATTTTCCGATCCTCTCCCGCGATGTGAACGGCAAGCCGCTGGTCTATCTCGACAATGGTGCCTCGGCGCAGAAGCCGCAGGTGGTGATCGACGCGGTGACCCGTGGCTATGCCGAGGAATATTCCAACGTCCACCGCGGGCTTCACTACCTGTCGAACCTCGCCACCGAGAAATACGAGGGCGTGCGCGGCACCATCGCGCGCTTCCTCGGCGCGCGGGACGAGGAAGAGGTGGTCTTCACCAACGGCTCGACCATGGGCATCAACCTCGTCGCCTACGGCTGGGCCATGCCCCGCATGGAGGCCGGGGACGAGATCATCCTGTCGGTCATGGAGCATCACGCCAATATCGTGCCCTGGCACTTCCTGCGCGAGCGGCAGGGCGTGGTGATCAAATGGGTCGACGTCGACGCCACCGGCGCGCTCGATCCGCAGGCGGTGCTGGACGCGATCACGCCGAAGACCAAGCTGATCGCGGTGACGCAGGTGTCGAACGTGCTGGGCACGGTGGTCGATATCAAGGCGATCTCGGCAGGTGCGCGCGAGAAGGGTGTGCCGGTGCTGGTCGACGGCTCGCAGGGGGCGGTGCACATGCCCGTCAACGTCGAGGAGCTCGGCTGCGATTTCTACGCCATCACCGGCCACAAGCTCTATGGCCCCTCGGGCTCCGGCGCGATCTGGATCCGCCGCGAGCGCCAGGCCGAGATGCGCCCCTTCATGGGCGGCGGCGACATGATCCGCGAGGTCCACAAGGACAGCATCACCTATGCCGAGCCGCCGATGAAGTTCGAGGCGGGCACGCCCGGCATCGTGCCGCAGATCGGCCTTGGCGCGGCGCTCGAGTACATGATGGGCCTCGGCATGGGAAACATCGCCGCCCACGAGGCGAAGCTCGCCAATTACGCCGCATCGAAGCTGCAGGGGCTGAACTGGCTCAACCTGCAGGGCACCACGCCCGGCAAGGCGGCGATCTTCTCCTTTACGCTCGATGGCGCGGCGCATGCGCATGACATCTCGACGATCCTCGACAAGAAGGGCGTCGCGGTGCGCGCCGGGCACCATTGCGCCGGCCCGCTGATGGATCACCTCGGCGTCACCGCGACCTGCCGCGCCTCCTTCGGCCTCTACAACACCGAGGCAGAGGTCGACACGCTGGTCGAGGCCTTGGAACTGGCCCACGAGCTCTTCGCCTGAGCCGCACCCGGCTCCGCCGCCGGATTTGCGAATTCGAAAAGAGAGAAAGCCCCGGACGTCGCGCAGACGTCCGGGGCTTTCTTTTTGGTCTGAATGTCCCGTGGCGATCCGCGCAGCGGGCGGGGCGGGTTATTCCACCGTCACGGATTTCGCGAGGTTGCGCGGCTGGTCCACATCGGTGCCCTTGGCAATGGCGGCGTGGTAGGCCAGCAGCTGCGCGGGCAGGGCATAGAGGAGCGGCGCGAGGCGCTCGTCCACCTCGGGCAGGGTGATGCTCTGCCAGATGCCGTCCCCGGCCTCCTCGATGCCGCGCGCGTCCGAGATCAGGCAGACCTTGCCGCCGCGGGCCATGACCTCCTGCATGTTCGAGACGGTTTTGTCGAAGAGCCCGTCGCGCGGCGCCATGACGATCACTGGCACCGACTTGTCGATCAGCGCGATCGGCCCGTGCTTCAGCTCTCCGCTCGCATAGGCCTCGGCGTGGATATAGCTGATTTCCTTCAGCTTCAGCGCGCCTTCGAGCGCCAGCGGATACATCATGCCGCGGCCGAGGAAGAGCACGTCGCGGGCCTCGGAGATCTTCCGCGCGGCGTCCGCGATGGCGCCGTCGCGGTCGAGCGCCGCGTTGAAGAGGCCCGGCAGCGCGCGGAGCTGCGCCAGCAGCTCGGACTTCTCGGCAGCTTCCATGTGCCCGCGCGCCTCGGCCGCCTTGATGGCGAGCAGCAGGAGCACGTTGAGCTGGCAGGTGAAGGCCTTGGTCGAGGCGACACCGACCTCGACCCCGGCGTGGATCGGCAGCGCCAGATCGCTTTCACGGGCGATGGTCGAGGTCTCGACGTTGACCACCGAGACGATCCGGTCTGCCCGTCCGGCGCAGTAGCGCAGCGCGGCCAGCGTGTCGGCGGTCTCGCCCGACTGGCTGGCGAAGAGCGCGACGGTGCCCTTGGTGACGGGGGGCTCGCGGTAGCGGAACTCCGAGGCGATATCGACCTCCACCGGAATGCGGGCGAGCTTCTCGAACCAGTATTTGGCAGTGAGGCAAGCGTAATAGGCCGTGCCGCAGGCGACCAGGACGAGCCGGTCGACCTCGGCGAAATCGAGGCCCGGGGAGGGCAGGACGATCTCGTCGCCGTTCAGGTAGGCCCCCAGCGCCTCGGCCAGCACGGTCGGCTGCTGGGCGATCTCCTTGGCCATGAAGTGCTTGTAGCCGGCCTTGTCGACCTGCGTCTGGTCGAGCCGTACGCGTTTTTCCTCGCGCTGCACCGGCGCGCCGGACTCGTCGAAGATCTTCGCCCCGGCGCGGGTGACCACGGCCCAGTCACCCTCTTCGAGGTAGGTGATGCGATCGGTCATCGGGGCGAGCGCGATGGCGTCGCTGCCCACGAACATCTCGCCGTCACCGTGGCCGATGGCCAGCGGCGAGCCCTTGCGGGCGGCGACGATGAGGTCTTCCTCGCCGTCGAAGAGGAAGGCCAGGGCAAAGGCCCCCTCCAGCCGTCCGAGCGCCTTGGACGCCGCCTCGACCGGGCCGAGGCCGCTGGCGAGGTAGTGCGAGACCAGCATGGCGACGGTCTCGGTGTCGGTCTCGGTCTCGGGGGCGAGGCCCTGATCGGCCAACTCGGCGCGCAGTTCGCGGAAGTTCTCGATGATGCCGTTGTGCACGACCGAGACCTTGCCCGCGCGGTGCGGGTGCGCGTTGCGCTCGGTCGGGGCGCCATGGGTGGCCCACCGGGTGTGGCCGATGCCCGCCTTGCCCGCGAGCGGGTCGTGCACCAGCAGGTCCTGCAGGTTCACCAGCTTGCCGACGGCGCGGCGGCGGTCGAGCAGGCCGCCGTTCACCGTGGCGATACCCGCGCTGTCATAACCGCGGTACTCGAGGCGTTTCAGCGCCTCGACCAGCATGGGGGCAACCTCGTGCTTGCCCAGGACGCCGACGATTCCGCACATGGTCTTAGTCTCCTTTGGCGGTCTGTTGCGCCGCCTTCTTGGCCTTCAGCATGTCGCGCAGCCTGGTGGCAAACCCCGGCTTGGTCACCTGTTTCGTCCGACCGAGCGCAAGTGCGCCGGCGGGGACGTCCTCGGTCACCACCGACCCCGAGCCGGTCATCGCGCCGTCGCCGACGGTCACCGGCGCGACCAGCATGGTGTCCGAGCCGATGAAGGCATTCTTGCCAATGGTGGTGCGGTGCTTGAAGAAACCGTCGTAGTTGCAGGTGATCGTGCCCGCACCGATGTTGGTGCGCTCGCCGATGTCGGCGTCGCCGATATAGGTGAGGTGGTTGGCCTTCACGCCTTCCGCCAGATAGGCGTTCTTCACCTCGACGAAGTTGCCCACGTGCACCTCTTCGGCCAGCTCGGCGCCGGGGCGCAGGCGGGCATAGGGGCCGACGATGGCGCCGCGGCTGACGTGGCACCCCTCGAGATGGCTGAAGGCACGAATACGCGCGCCGGTCTCGACCGTCACGCTGGGGCCGAAGACCACGTTGGGCTCGATCTCTGCGTCGCGGCCGACGTAGGTGTCCCAGGCAAAGAACACCGTCTCGGGAGCGCTCATCAGCACGCCCTCGTCCAGCAGCTCTGCGCGCTTGCGGGCCTGGAAGGCGGCCTCGGCGGCGCGCAGCTCGGCGCGGGAATTGATGCCCAGAGTCTCGGCTTCGTCGCAGCGCACGACCCCAGCCGAAAGGCCGCGCGACCGCGCGATCTCGACGATGTCGGTGAGGTAATATTCCCCCGACGCATTGTCGTTGCCCACGGCGTCGATCAGGTCGAAGAGGGTCTTGCTGTCCGCGCAGACCACGCCCGAGTTGCACAGGGTGATGGCGCGCTCGGTTTCGGAGGCGTCCTTGAACTCGACGATGCGCTGCAGCGCGTCGCCCTCGGTCACCAGCCGCCCGTAGCGGCCCGGATCCGCGGCCTCGAAGCCCAACACCACGACGTCATGCTTGGCGCGGGCCTCGCGCATCGCCTCCAGCGTCGCCTCGGTGATAAAGGGCGTATCGCCGTAGAGCACCAGCGCGTCGCCCTCGAACCCCTCGAGCGCGGGGCGGGCCTGGGCCACGGCATGGGCGGTGCCGAGCTGCTCTTGCTGGATCACCACCTGCGCCTCGGGGGCGAAATCGGCGGTCGAGGCCTCGACCGCCTCGGCGCCGTGCCCGGCCACCACCACCGACCGCGCGGGCTCGAGCGCCTGACCGGCGCGCAGCGCGTGCCACAGCAGCGGGGCCTGGGCGAGGCGGTGGAGGACCTTGGGGAGATCGGACTCCATGCGGGTGCCCTTGCCTGCGGCAAGGAGGATCAGGGCGAGGCTCATGCGGTTTCCTGTTTGTCTTCTGCCTGCGCCCGTTTTATCCGCTTGGGGCAGGGGGGCAAGGTGCCCCGGGTCACGTTGGATTTCAGCCTGTGACAGGGCGCGGCGAAAGGGACAAGCGGAATGCGTACGGTGGTCTTCGATCTCGATGGCACGCTTGCCGACACCAGCGGCGACCTGATCGCCGCCGCCAATGCCTGCTTCGAGGGCATGGGGCTCGAGGTGCGGCTTGACCCGGCGCTCGACGCGGGCATCGCGGTGAAGGGCGGGCGGGCCATGCTCACCGCCGGGCTCGACCGCGCCGGGACCTTCTCCGAAGAGCTTATCGCCCGCTGGTATCCCGAGCTGCTGACGGTCTACGGCGAGGCCATCGACCGCTACACCCGCTTCTACCCCGGCGCGCTGGACGCTGTGCAGGGGCTGCGCGAGGCGGGTTACAAGGTCAGCATCTGCACCAACAAGCCCGAAGGGCTGGCCGAGACGCTGATGCAGCGCATGGGCGCCCGCGGGCATTTCGATGCGCTGATCGGGGCCGACACGTTGCCGGTGCGCAAGCCCGACCCCGCGCCCTATGTCGCGGCGGTGGAACGTGCGGGCGGGCAGGTGGCGCAGAGCCTGCTGGTCGGCGACACGGCAACCGACCGCAACACGGCAAGGGCGGCGGGCGTGCCCTGCATCCTTGTCGGCTTCGGCCCCGACGGCGATGCCGTCTCGGCGCTGGACCCCGAGGCGATGATCGGCCATTTCGACGAGCTCGCCGGGGCGGTGGCGCGGCTCATCGGCTGAGGCGCACGGCAGGCGCGCGCAGATCGGTGTGTGCCCTTGCGCATTGACCGCGCGGCAGCGCGGGCGCATCAATGCCCCATGACCGAGCACCCGAAGACCGAGACCCTCACTGCCGAACGTTTCACCGGCAGCTTCACCCAGCAGGAGCCCATCCCCGAAGCCGGGATCGAGGCCGCGCTGGCGGTGATGCGCCATGGCCGGCTGCACCGTTACAACACCGCCGCCGGAGAGACCTCCGACGTCGCGCTGCTCGAACAGGAATTCGCCGCTTTCACCGGCGCGCGCTACTGCGTGGCGGTGGCCTCGGGCGGCTACGCGCTCGGCTGCGCCCTGCGCGCGCTCGGGGTTCAGCCCGGCGACAAGGTTCTGACCAATGCCTTTACCCTGGCGCCGGTGCCGGGGGCGATTGCCGCGCTCGGAGCGGTGCCGGTCTTCGTCGGGGTGACCGAGGGGCTGGTGATCGATCTCCACGATCTCGCCGCCAAGCTGCCGCAGGCGCGGGTGCTGATGCTCAGCCACATGCGCGGGCACATCTGCGACATGGACCGGCTGATGACGCTCTGCGACGCTGCGGGCGTGCAGGTCGTCGAGGATTGCGCCCACACCATGGGGGCCTCCTGGAACGGAACGCCCTCGGGGCGGCACGGCGCCATTGGCTGCTACTCGACACAGACCTACAAGCACATGAACTCGGGCGAGGGCGGCTTCCTGGTCACCGACGATGAGGACCTGGCCGCCCGTGCGGTGATGCTGTCGGGCAGCTACATGCTCTACGAGCGGCATCTTGCGGCACCGGGGCCAGAGGCCTTCGAACGTGTGAAATACCTCACCCCCAACGTCTCGGGCCGGATGGACAACCTGCGCGCCGCGCTGCTGCGGCCGCAACTTGCCGACCTCTCGGCGCAGATCGAGCGCTGGAACGACCGCTACCGCGTGCTTGAGGCGGGCCTGCGGGGCACGCCGGGCCTTACGCTGATCGAGCGGCCCGAGCCCGAGCGCTTCGTCGGCTCCTCGATCCAGGCGCTGCTGCTCGACTGGGCACCCGAGGCGATCCAAGAGGTGCTCTCCCGCTGCGCCGCGCGCGGGGTCGAGTTGAAGTGGTTCGGCGGCGCCGAACCGGTGGCCTTCACCTCGCGCTACGACAGCTGGCGTTATGCGCCTTCGGAACCGATGCCCGCCACCGATCGTATTCTCACGGGGATCCTCGACATGCGCCTGCCGCTGACCTTCAGCCTCGAGGATTGCGCGCTCATCGCCCGCATCATCCGCGCCGAGGTCTCGGCGGTCTACCAGCAGGCCGGCTGAGCGGCGCGGATCAAGACCCAGACCGGACGCGAAGGAGCGTTTGTGATGACCAAGCACACGACAGACCCGAAGGCGACGTCCATCCAGGACTTCGACGCCATCCCCGAAACCGCCCTCGCCTGGCACCGCGAGGGCCGCAAGGCCGCGCTCGCCACGGTGATCCAGACCTGGGGTTCGGCGCCGCGCCGCACCGGCGCGCAGCTCGCCATCTCCGGCAGCGGAGAGATCGAGGGGTCGGTCTCCGGTGGCTGCGTCGAGGGGGCGGTGATCGTCGAGGCGCTTGAGGCGCTCGACGAGGGCAAGTCCCGCGAGCTGGAATTCGGCGTCTCGGACGATGATGCCTTCGCCGTCGGCCTCGCCTGCGGCGGCACCATCCGCGTGCTGGTCGAGCCGGTCGGCGCGGCGCTGCCCGAGGCGCTGCTCGCCGAGCTTTGCGAGGCCCGCGCCGCCCGCACCCCCGTGGCCTATGTGGTCGACCTCGACAGCCAGCAGCGCACGCTCGCCTACGCCGGGCACGAGACGGCCTTTCGCATGGACCGTTCGGGGTTCGTCGAAGAGAGCCGCACCTTCGTCGCCATCCACAATCCGCCGCTGCGGCTGCTGGTCGTCGGCGCGGTGCATATCGCGCAGGCGCTGCTGCCCATGGCGCGCATCGCCGGCTACGACCCGGTGCTGATCGACCCGCGCGGCGCCTTCGGCTCAGAGGCGCGCTTTCCCGGCGAGACGATCCTCGACGACTGGCCCGACGAGGCGGTGACGAAGCTGGGCCTCGATACCCGCACCGCTCTGGTGCTGCTGACCCACGACCCAAAGCTCGACGATCCCGCCATCGAGGCGGCGCTGCGCTCGAAGGTCTTCTATATCGGCGCGCTCGGCTCCACCCGCACCCATGCAAAGCGCGTGACGCGGCTTTCCGAGGCGGGGTTCACCGAGGCAGAGATCGCGCTCATCCACGGGCCCATCGGGCTTGATATCGGTGCCTCGGGCCCTGCCGAGATCGCCGTGTCGATCCTTGCCGAGATGACCCGCGTGCTGAGGAAGGGCGCATGAAATTCGGCCCCGTGGCGCTGGCCGAGGCCGAGGGCGCGATACTGGCGCATTCCGTCGCGCTGACTGGCGGGAAGCTGAAGAAGGGCCACATGCTGACAGCGGCGGACCTCGGCAGGATGCGCGAGGCGGGGCTTTCCGAGGTGATCGTCGCGCGGCTCGAGCCCGGGGACGTGGCCGAGGACAGGGCGGCGCGGCGGCTCGCCGAGGCGCTGCTGCCCGATCCAGAAGCCGCTCAGCTGCGCATCGGTGCGGCAACAACGGGGCGGGTCAACCTGCACGCGCTCGGTCCCGGCGTGCTCGAGGTTGATGCCGCGCGGATCGATGCGGTCAACGCGGTGCACCCGATGATCACGGTCGCGACCCTGCGCCCGTGGCAGCGCTGCGCGCCGCGGGCGATGGTGGCGACGGTGAAGATCATCTCCTACGCCGTGCCCGAGGCCGCGCTCGCGGCCGCCTGCGCCGCCGCCCGGGGCGGGGCGCTGCGCCTACACGGGCCGGTGGCCAAGTCCGCCACGCTGATCGAGACCGAGGTGGGCGGCGATCCCGGCGACAAGGGCCGCCGCGCCACCCGCGCGCGGCTCGAGCGCTTCGGCACCGCGCTCGGCCCGCGGGTTCTTGTGCCGCACCGGACCGATCCTCTGGCACAGGCGCTTCGCGAAGCGCCGGGTGACATCCTTCTGATCCTGACCGGCTCGGCGACCTCCGACCTGCACGACGTCGCGCCCGAGGCGCTGCGCGCGGCGGGGGGGGAGGTCAGCCATTTCGGCATGCCGGTCGATCCCGGCAACCTGCTCTTCTTCGGCCGCCTCGGCGCGCGCCCGGTGGTGGGCCTGCCCGGCTGCGCCCGCTCGCCAGCGATCAACGGAGCGGATTGGGTGCTCGAGCGGCTGATCTGCGGTCAGACCGTGACCCCCGGGGACATCGCCGCCATGGGCGTCGGAGGCCTGCTGAAAGAACCGCCCTCCCGTCCGCGCCCGCGCGAGGCCTGAGGGCACCGCACCCGCGGGGTCATCCAAAAGAGAGCGTCCCGGCACAGCGCGACCGAAACCCCAAGACAAAGCAAAACCCGCCGGCGGCAGCGCGGCGGGTTTCCCTCGTCGGACCCGTTTCCGGATCACGGATCGGTCGTTACTTGGCAGCCGGACCGATCATCATGACCATCTGGCGGCCTTCCATCTTGGGCATGTTCTCGACCTTGCCCACTTCCTTGACGTCTTCCGCCACGCGCTCGAGCAGTTCACGGCCAAGGTTCTGGTGCGCCATCTCGCGGCCGCGGAAGCGCAGGGTGATCTTCACCTTGTCACCGCCTTCGAGGAACTTCAGCACGTTGCGCATCTTGACGTCATAGTCGTGCGTGTCGGTGCCGGGGCGGAATTTCACTTCCTTGACCTCGATGGTCTTCTGCTTCTTGCGCGCATCGCTCTCACGCTTCTGCTGTTCGTACTTGAACTTGCCGAAGTCCATGATCTTGCAGACGGGCGGCTTGGCGTTGGGCGAGATCTCGACCAGGTCGAGACCGGCTTCCTCGGCCATCTCCAGCGCGCGCGCAGGGGTCTGCACGCCCAGGTTTTCACCCTCGGCGCCGATCAGGCGGATTTCGGGAGCCCGGATGCGGTCGTTTACGCGGGGGCCGGTGTCGCGCGTCGGGGGCGCGTTGTGAGGTCTGCGAGCTATGGTTTTCGTCCTTTGTTGCCGTGTCTCGTAGGCGCGCAAAATAGTGCTGCGGGACGGGTGTTTCAAGCGGCAATTGGCCGAAACAGAGGGGAAGTCGGGCCTCAACCCGCTCATCGGGTGCGCGATGCGCTGCCGATGCCCCGACCAGCGGGTGATCATGGCAATGTGAATGCCTATCTCACACCGACGCGACACTCATGCGAGACTGGAGATATCTGAGATGAGACAAGCGATTCTGATCGTCGGGGCCATTGTGCTGATCGGCATCCTGGTTTTCGGCATGCGCAGCGGCGACGATGGCATTCCCGTCGAGAGCGACCAGGCGGTGACCGGCGCCGTAGATGACCCCATGGACAACGCGGGCACCGAGGCGGAGGCCGCGGCCGAAAGAGCCGACGAGACGCTCGAGCAGGCGGCCGACGATGCGGCGGCTGCGGGGCGCGAGGCCATGGACAAGGCGGGCGAGGCCGCCGATGACGCGATGGCGGCGATTTCCGATGCGGCGGGCAAGGCTGCGGACACCGTGCAGGGCGCGGCGGATGCGGTGACAGATACCACCAGGGACGCCATGGCCTCGGCCGAGAGCACGATGGACACGGCCGGCACCGCGGCGGGGGATGCGATGAACAGCGCCTCCGACACCGGGGCCGAGGTGGCCCGGATGACCGACGCACAGCTGCGCGAGCTCTTCACCGTCGAGGGCTTCGATTACGACAAGGCCGTCGCTTACATTGAGCAATCCGACCTCGGCTTTGCTGCCAAGGAGGCGACCAAATCCGCGCTGGCTACGGTGAAGGACGCGCCGGAGCAGCTTGCGGCGGTGCTTGAAGAGGCGCGCGAGCGGCTCGGTCTCTGACCGCCGGGACCCGTCGCCCGGCTGACACGAAATATCTAGTCCGTGCCGGATTTCCTTCTGGCGCGGCGTGATCCACGCGATTTATTATGCCGTAACCCTCCGAATACCGCTTCCGCTCCGAGACAGACCAGTATGGCTTTCCAGAGAACCGAGCTGCCGCACCGCGGCGTTCCTATGCTCCTTTCGATCATCGCGTTGTGCGTGGTGGGGACTGTTCTGGCGGGCTGGCAGTTCGGGGTCGAGGTGCTGGTGCGCGGTGCGCCGTACCGCGCGGCCATGGTGCCGAGCACGGCGATCAGCTTTGCTCTCCTGTTCTCGGGGATCCTCATCCACCTGCAGCGATCGGCGCCCCGCGGCGCGGTGCTGGCCTGCGCGGGCATCGCGGCGGCTGTGGCGCTGACAAATTCCATCGTCATCCCGCTCGGGAATGGCGGCTTCGACGTGTTGGCCGAAAGCCGCGCGTTTACGGACCGCATGTCGCCGGGCACGATTGCCGGCATCCTTGTCGCGGCGCTCGGGCTTGCCGGGCTGTGCAGCCCGCGGCTGAACCGGGCCGAGGTTCCGATGCTCTCGGGCACGGCGGGGCTATCGGGCATCGTGGCAGTGCTCTTCGTGCATGATTTCCACCGCGGCTCGCCGTGGGCCTTGCCCGTCGTCGAGGCGATGTCGATCTACACGGCGGCGTGCCTGCTGGCACTCTCCGCCGCGCTGCTGCTGATCGCGCTCGACCCTTCGGCTGAGCGGCAGAGCTTCAAGGAAACGGGCCGCGGCTGACCGCCACGCGCGTCTTACGCGGCGCGCGCAACGCAAAAAGCCCCGGTTGTGCCGGGGCTTTCCTTGTTGCCGGGTGGGGCGCCTCAGTCGAGGAAAGCCTTCTCCACCACGTAATGCTTGGGGTCCGAGTTGGCGCCCTCTTCGAGGCCATAGTCCTCGAACATCTGCTTCAGCTCGAGGTTGAAGGCGAGGTTGCCGCAGATCATCGCACGGTCGGTCTCGGGGTTCAGCGGCGCCACGCCAAGATCGGCAAAGGCCTCGCCCGAGCGCATCAGGTCGGTGATGCGGCCCATCTTCGGGCTCTCTTCGCGGGTGGTCGTCGGATAGTACTTGATCTTCTTCCAGAAGCCTTCGCCGATCAGCTCGTTCAGCAACTCGTCGGTCTTCAGGCTCTCGATCAGCGCGGCCCCGTATTCCAGCTCGCCCGCCTCGCGGCAGGTGTGGGTGATGATGACCTCGTCGTAATCCTCGTAGGTCTGCGGCTCGCGCAGCAGCGAGGCGAAGGGCGCAAAGCCGGTGCCGGTGGCAAAGAACCAGATGCGCTTGCCGGGCAGCAGCGCGTCATGCACCAGCGTGCCGACGGGCTTGGGGCGCAGGATGACTTCGTCGCCCACTTGGATATGCTGCAGTTTTGAGGTGAGCGGGCCGTCCTGCACCTTGATCGAGTAGAATTCCAGCTCCTCGTCCCAGGAAGGCGAGGCGATGGAATAGGCGCGCAGCAGCGGCTTCTGCTTGCCGGTCTTCGGATCGGGATCGCCCATCAGGCCGATCATCACGAATTCGCCCGAACGGAAGCGCAGGCTAGCAGGGCGGGTGACGCGGAAAGAGAAAAGCCGGTCGGTCCAGTGCTTCACGAAGGTGACACTCTGGGCGTCGGGAAGCACCATCTTCTTCGGCGCGTCGGCTTTCGCTGCGGTGGCTTCGTTCACGGGTTTCAACTCTGTCATTGTATCTCTTGCCGGCCGATCAGCCGGTCCCTTGGCTATATCTGTGATGCAGGTCAGGGGAAAGGCGTCTTAGCCGCGCACCCGCGACTGGTAGTCGTGCTTTTGCCAGTCCGCGCGGAATTTCCACTCGTCCTCTGGCTGGCGGGCGGCCAGCTCGTCCGAGATCTCGACCTCGTCGAAGCCCGAACGGCGGGCCATGGCGTATTGGTCCGAGATCACGTGACCGGCGGCGCGCAGCGTGCCGGTGAAGCCGCGCAGGCGCAGCAGGCGTGCCAGCGTGAAGCCGCGCCCATCGGCGAAGCTCGGGAAGGCAATGCGGACATGCGTGGTGTTGTGCGGAACTTCCAGCGCCGCGGGGTCGGTGTCGGAGGGCAGGTCCAGCACGGGGGCGTCCTGAGCTTCCCAGGTGTCGGGGCCGAAGCCCTCGTCGGTCACGATGACGGTCATTGGCTCTGTCCTTCTCTCACGGCCTGGCCATTGATGAAATGGATGCCGCATTCAACCTTGTCTTCGCCGCGCCAGCGTCCGGCGCGGGGGTCCTCTCCGGGCGCGACCTTGCTGGTGCAGGGCGCGCAGCCGATCGAGGGGTAGCCCTGCGCCACCAGCGGGTGCCGGGGCAGGCGGTTCTCGTCCATGTAGGCGCCGATGTCCTCGGGCGCCCAATGCGCCATAGGGTTCACCTTGATGCGCCCGGTTTCCTCTTCGAGCTCGAAGAACTCGAGCCCTGCGCGGGTCTTCGACTGGTAGCGCTTGCGCCCGGTGATCCAGCCGTCGAACCCGCCGAGCGCCTGCTCGAGCGGGAAGGTCTTGCGCAGGGCGCAGCAGGCGTCCTTGTCCGAAAAGCGCAGCGCGCCGTAGGGGTCGCGGGACTGCAGCAGCGCCTCGTCTGTGCGGATCACCCGCACGTCCGACAGCCGCAGCCGTTCGGAGATCTCGAGCTGGTACTCCAGCGTCTCGGCAAAGAGCAGCCGCGTGTCGATGAACAGCACCGGAGTGGTGCGATCCACCACCGCCACGAGGTGCAGCAGCGCCACCGATTCCGCCCCGAAGGACGAGACCATGGCGATGCGCCCTGCCTCGGGATCGCGCAGGGCCCCCTCCAGAACCGCGGTCGCGCCGTGGTGCCGGTAGCGCGCATTGAGCGCGTCGACCCGGGCGCGCAGCTCTGCCAGCTCATCGGGCAGCAGAGCCTTCGCGCCTGTTTCGGGCGTGTTGGGAGGCAGTTGGAGGGTCATCGCCTCAGGCTGCCTCGGCGTTCTTCTCGGTCTCGTAGAGCGCTTCCTTGAAGGGCGCCATGCCGAGCCGGCGATAGGCCTGCAGGAAGGTCTCCTCGGGGCTCTCGCGCTGCTCGAGATAGGCGTCCACCAGCCGCTCGATGGCGGGCACGATCTCTTCGTAGGAGAAACCCGGACCGGTGCGCTCGCCGAGCGCGGCGGTCTCGGTGGCATCGCCGCCGAGAGTGATCTGATAGGTCTCGACGCCGCCGCGATCCAGCCCGAGGATGCCGATATGGCCCACGTGGTGGTGGCCGCAGGCGTTGATGCAGCCCGAGATCTTGATCTTCAGGTCGCCGATCTCGTGCTCGGTCTTGAGCTCGTCGAACCGGGTGGCGATCTGCGTGGCGATCGGGATCGAGCGGGCCGTGGCCAGCGCGCAGTAATCCATGCCGGGGCAGGCGATGATATCGCTGATCTTGCCGATGTTGGCAGTCGCGAGCCCATGCGCCTTGAGGATCTGGTGCAGCTGCGGCAGGTCCGACTTATGCACATGCGGCAGGATCACGTTCTGCTCGTGGCTGATGCGCAGCTCGTCGTGGCCGAAGCGCTCGGCCAGATCCGCCAGCACGCGCATCTGCTCGGCCGAGGCATCGCCCGGCGTCTGGCCATGCGCCTTGAGCGAGACCTGCACGATGGCATAGCCGGGCGCCTTGTGCTCGGCGAGGTTGGTGTCGGCCCAGGAGCGGAACACCGGGTCGGCGTCATAGGCCGCGGCGAAGTCGTCCTCGGGGGCATTGCGGAACGCGGGCGCGCCGAAGCTTTCCTTGATCTCTTCGAAGAGATCAAGGTCGGCACCGTTGAAGGCCGCCTTGGTCTCGGCAAAGCGCTCGGCGACGAGGCGCTGGATTTCCTCGATCCCGTGCTCGTGCACGGTGATCTTGATGCGCGCCTTGTACTTGTTGTCGCGGCGGCCGAGCAGGTTCCAGACGGAGACGGTGGCCTCGACGAAGGGCAGCAGGTCATCCTGCGCCACGAAATCCGAAAGCACCTTGCCGATCATAGGGGTGCGGCCGAGGCCGCCGCCGACGAGCACGCGGTAGCCGACCTGACCGTCCTTCGTGACGATCTCGATGCCGATGTCATGCGCCTTGATCACCGCGCGGTCGTTCGGCGCGCCGGTGACGGCGATCTTGAACTTGCGCGGCAGGAACTGGAATTCGGGGTGATCGGTCGACCATTGCCGCAGCAGCTCGGCCACCGGGCGCGGGTCGGCGATCTCGTCGGCGGCGGCGCCAGCGAAATGGTCCGCGGTCACATTGCGGATGGTGTTGCCCGAGGTCTGGATGGCGTGCAGGTTCACCTCGGCCAGCGCGTCGAGCATGTCCGGCACGTCCGAGAGCTTCGGCCAGTTGTACTGGATGTTCTGGCGCGTGGTGAAATGGCCGTAGCCCTTGTCCCACTTCTCGGCCAGCAGCGCGAGCTGGCGCATCTGCGCGCTCGACAGGGTGCCATAGGGGATCGCCACGCGCAGCATGTAGGCATGCAGTTGCAGGTAGAGACCGTTCATCAGGCGCAGCGGCTTGAACTCGTCCTCGGTGAGGTTGCCGGCGATGCGGCGCTCGACTTGGGAACGGAACTGGCGGTTGCGTTCCTGGATGAAGGCGGTGTCGAACTCTGTGTAGCGGTACATCTGGGTCTCCTGCGTCTGGCCTGGTCGCTGCGTGGGGGAAGGCGCCGGGTCAGGCGTCGGCTTCGGCCTGCTTGCCGTGGAAATAGTTCGAGGGGCCGGTGCGGCGGAAATCCTCGCGGAAGTGCGTCGGCTCGGCGCCGTTGGCCCCCAGCTTGACGTCGGCGAGGTAGACGCCCACCGTCTCGGCGGCGCGCGCCTGCGCGTCCAGAAGGCGCATCTGCGCAATGGCCTCGTCGGTGATCACCTCGGCCTTGGCAAGATCGCGCACCCAGCTGTCATCGGCTGCGAGGTAGATCACGTCGCCTTCGATCAGCGCGTTGGCGGTGACGACCTTGGGCGTGAAGGGCTTCGGCATCGGGATACACTCCGGGAGGGGGTTCGTTGCCATTCAATATAGAATTTTGTCCCCCCTTGCGGCCAGAGGGGCGGAAATATAAGGACATACGTCCCGTCCTGTGGTTAAGGATGGTGCAGACGTTCCAACGCAGGCGAAAGGGCGGAACAGCCATGTCCATCGACGAGACCGACCGGAAAATCCTTCTGGAACTGCAGGAGGACGCGGGGCGCTCGCTGGACGAGATCGCCCGTGCCGTGGGGTCATCAAAGACCCCGGTTTGGAATCGCATCCGCAAGATGCGCGAGGCCGGGATCATCGGCCCGCAGGTGGTGATCCCCGACCCCGAGAAGCTGGGCTTCGAGGCCTGTTTCTTCGTGCTGATCCGCACCTCCGAGCACGAGGCCGACTGGCAGCGCAAGTTCCTCAAGGCACTGCGCGAGCGGCCCGAGGTGATGGAGGCGCATCGCCTCGCCGGCGAGATCGACTATATCCTCAAGGTGCGGGTTAAAAATGCCCGCGCCTACGATGTCTTCTATCAGGCGCTGATTTCCGAGGTGAAGGTCTACAACGTGACCGCGCTGCTCTCGATGGAAGAGATCAAGAACACCAACGCGCTGCCGCTCTGAGGAGGCCGCACCATGACCAATGCGCCGAAACCGCAGGTTTCCATCACCTATTGCACCGGCTGCAATTGGCTCCTGCGCGCCGGTTGGATGGCGCAGGAGGTGTTGCAGACCTTCGGGCAGGACCTTGGCGGCGTGACCTTGGTCCCCGGTTACGGCGGGGTCTACGAGATCTCTGTAGACGGCGTGCTGCTCTGGGAGCGCAAGCGCGACGGCGGCTTCCCCGAGCCCAAGGTGATCAAGCAGCGCCTGCGCGATGTTATCGACCCCACGCGCGACCTCGGCCATTCCGACCGGCCGACCGGCGCCGGAACATGAAGTTTTTCCGACAGGCGTGACCTCGCGCCCTGCTGCGCTAGGTTGGCGACCAGAGCCCCATGCGGGCAGAAAGAGGGAGACCCAAAAGATGATCAACAAGAGCGGATCCGCGAACTGGCAGGGCGGGCTCAAGGATGGGACGGGCACCGTCTCGACCGAGTCCGGCGTGCTGAACAAGCAGAACTACGGGTTCAACAAGCGCTTCGGCGACGAGGCGGGCACCAACCCCGAGGAGTTGATCGCCGCGGCCCACGCCAGCTGCTTCTCGATGGCGCTGAGCAACATCCTCGGCGACTACGACCTCAAGGCCGACGACATCTCCACCGTCGCCACGGTCACGCTGGAACAGGACGATGGCGGCTTCACGGTGACCAAGAGCCACCTGAAGCTGACCGCTTCGATCCCCGGCGCCAGCGAGGAGACCTTCATGGAGGCGGCGAACAAGGCCAAGGCCGGCTGCCCGATCTCCAAGCTGCTCAACGCCGAGATCACCATGGATGCGACGCTGGCCTGACCTGGCGCAGGACGCGAGAGGCGGGGCCCCTCGCGCTTGCCTCCGGAATAAGCCCCGGCGCTGAACAATATCCCAGACGCAAAGAGCCGCCCCGAGGGGCGGCTCTTTCGTATCGGGATGAGACCGCTTCAGCTTGCGCGACGCTGCTCGAAGCTGAGCGCGATGAACTCGGGCATGTGATCGCCCATGCCCACGACAGTGCCTTCGCGCTCGCCCTTGCGGCCACGGCCGCGGGGCTTGTCGCTGTTGCGCGGAGCACGTTCCTGCCGCTCGGCCACCTCCGGTGCGGGCGCGGGTGCCGGTGTGGGGGCCTCGGCGACGGCCTCGGCCTTCGGAGCCGCATCGACCTTGGGCGCGGCATCGCTGCGCTCCGAGCGGCGCGAGCGAGACCGGCTGCGCCTGGCGGGCTTTTCCTCGTCCTGCGTGACCGGTGCGTCCGAGACAGGGGTGCCGCGGACCGGCGAATCGACGCGGGGGATTTCTTTCTGGAGCAGCTTCTCGACTTCCTCGAAGTTCTTTTCGTCCTTCGGCACGACGATGGTGAAGGCCTTGCCCTTGCGCCCGGCACGGCCGGTGCGGCCAATGCGGTGAACGTAATCCTCGGCGTGGCTCGGCACGTCGAAGTTGAACACGTGGCTGACCGAGGGCACATCGAGCCCGCGCGCGGCCACGTCGGAGGCGATCAGCAGACGGACCGAGCCGTCACGGAACCCGTCGAGCGTGCGGGTGCGCTGCGACTGGTCGAGATCGCCGTGGATCGGCGAGGCGTTGTAGCCGTATTTCTTCAGCGACTTGGCGACAATATCGACGTCGACCTTGCGGTTGCAGAAGATGATCGCATTGGTGCAGGCATCGCCTTCCTTGTCGATCAGCGCGCGCAGCACGGCGCGCTTCTCGGAGGCTTCGCGATCCTTGCGCGAGGCCTTGAAGAAGACTGCGCCCTGCTCGATCGTCTCGGACGCCGTCGCCTGCCGGGCGACTTCGATGCGCTCGGGGCCGGACAGGAAGGTGTTGGTGATGCGTTCGATCTCGGGCGCCATGGTGGCCGAGAAGAACAGCGTCTGCCGGGTGAAGGGCGTCAGCGAGAAGATCCGCTCGATGTCGGGGATGAAACCCATGTCGAGCATCCGGTCGGCCTCGTCGACCACCATGATCTGCACGCCGGTGAGCAGCAGCTTGCCGCGCTCGAAATGGTCCAGAAGGCGGCCCGGGGTGGCGATCAGCACATCGACGCCCTTGTCGATCAGCTGCTCCTGCTCCTTGAACGAGACGCCGCCGATCAGCAGCGCCTTGGTCAGCTTGAGGTGCTTGGTATAGACATCGAAGTTCTCGGCGACCTGCGCCGCGAGCTCGCGCGTCGGGCAGAGCACAAGGCTGCGCGGCATCCGTGCCCGGGCGCGGCCGCGCGCCAGCAGGGTGATCATCGGCAGCGTGAAGGACGCGGTCTTGCCGGTGCCGGTCTGGGCGATGCCCAACACGTCGCGGCCCTCGAGCGCGGGGGGAATGGCGCCTGCCTGGATCGGCGTGGGCGTTTCGTAGCCCGCCTCTTCGATGGCTTTCAGCACCTTGGGGTTCAGGTTTAGGTCGGTAAACTTGGTCATGTAGGTCCGATGCAATGCGGACTCTTGAACGTGGCCCGCGCGTCTGATGAAGGGCCCGGATGGCCCGAAAGAGCCGCCCGAGGGCAGCCATGATGCGGGCTTGTACCGGAAACAGACGGGAAAGGTCAATCTGTAGGGGGTTTGGGCGGCGAAAAGGGCTGTTTCAGCCAGTTCTGAGGCGCCGGGGACACGGATTCGCGACGTTTTGGTAGGCGCATTCGCAGGAATCTTCCACGGCGGCAGGGACTCAGCGCTGCCGCCGGGCCATGAAAGCGAGCCGCTCGAAAAGATGGACGTCCTGTTCGTTCTTCAAAAGCGCGCCGTGCAGCTTGGGCAGGGCGTCCGCCCCGTCGCGGCGCAGATCGGCGGCGTCCAGGTCCTCGGCCAGCAACAGCTTGAGCCAGTCGAGCACCTCGGAGGTCGAGGGCTTCTTCTTCAGCCCCGGCTGCTCGCGCAGCTCGTAGAACTGGGTCAGAGCCTCGGTCAGCAGGGCAGGCTTGATGCCGGGGTGGTGGACCTCGACGATGCGGCGCAGGGTCTCTTCATCGGGAAAGCGGATGTAGTGGAAGAAGCAGCGGCGCAGGAAGGCGTCGGGCAGCTCCTTTTCGTTGTTCGAGGTGATGATGACGATCGGGCGTTGGCGGGCGCGGACCGTCTCTCCGGTCTCGTAGACGTGGAACTCCATGCGGTCGAGTTCCTGCAACAGGTCGTTGGGGAACTCGATATCGGCCTTGTCGATCTCGTCGATCAGCAACACCACCTTGCCCGGCGCCTCGAAGGCCTGCCAGAGCTTGCCCTTGCGGATGTAATTGCCGATGTCATGCACCCGTTCCTCGCCGAGCTGGCTGTCGCGCAGCCTGCTGACCGCGTCATACTCGTAAAGCCCCTGCTGGGCGCGGGTGGTGGACTTGATCGACCATTCGAGCATCGGCAGGCCGAGCGCCAGAGAGACCTGCCGTGCCAGCTCGGTCTTGCCGGTGCCCGGCTCGCCCTTGACCAGCAGTGGCCGCTCGAGGGTGATCGCGGCGTTGACCGCCATGGTCAGATCCTCGGTGGCAACATAGGCCTCGGTGCCCTGGAAGTTCAGGCTGGGCTGCTCGGTCATGGGGCGCTCCTCCGCGTCTGTCCCAGAGAGGGATAGAGCCCCGCAAACTTCGCTTCAAGCGGCCTTTGAAGCCGCTTTGGAAAGGCGCTGTCACACGGCGGTTACAAAATGAGCAGCTGCCGAAGATTCGTCCGCGACCTATCCCATTGTGTAGTGACATGGGGGGGTGGGTAGGATAACAGCAGCCTCGCAAGGGGTACCGGTTCCGGTCAGGATTTCCTCGCCGGACACCGGTTATGAAGAGGGAGCAGAAATGAAGTCCGAGACTTTTCTGCCCGACGATTACCGTCCGGCCGAAGACGAACCTTTCATGAACGAGCGTCAGACGGAGTATTTCCGCCGCAAGTTGCTCGCGTGGAAAAACGACATCCTCGCCGAAAGCCGCGATACGATCGAGGCGCTGCAGGAAGCCACCCGGAACATTCCCGACGTGACCGATCGTGCCAGCGAAGAGACCGACCGCGCGCTTGAACTGCGCACCCGTGACCGTCAGCGCAAGCTGGTCTCCAAGATCGACTCGGCGCTGCGCCGGATCGAGGAGGGAGAATACGGCTACTGCGAAGTGACCGGCGAGCCGATCAGCCTCAAGCGGCTGGATGCGCGTCCGATCGCCACCATGAGCCTCGAGGCGCAGGAGCGCCACGAACGCCGTGAGAAGGTGCATCGCGACGACTGACCCGGCGGTGTCCCGGCCAGCGGTCGGGGTGTAATAGCTTGACAAGACAGGACGCCGGGGCCATTGGCTCCGGCGTTTTCCTTTTTCGCCTTTAGCGGGAGCGGCGGCGTGCCGGGCAAGTCAGTCACGATCATCGGAGGGGGCATCGGCGGGTTCGCCGCGGCGCTGGCGCTGCGCCAGCGCGGCTTCGAGGTGCGCGTGCTGGAGCAGGCCGAGGCGATCTCGGAGGTCGGCGCGGGCCTGCAGATCAGCCCCAACGGGCTGCGGGCCATCGCGGCCTTGGGTCTGGCCGACGACCTGCGCGCCGGTGCCTGCCGGGCCCGGGCGGTGTCACTGCGCGACCATCGTCGGGGCGCCGAGGTGCTGCGGCTCGATCTCGGCCGGCTCCCGGCGGACTCGGAGTATCACTTCGTCCACCGCGCCGACCTTATCGGACTGCTGTCGCAGGCGGCGCGCGAGGCGGGCGCGCAGGTGCGGCTGTTGCAGAAGGTCTCGGCGGTGCACCCGGGCACGCCGGCGCGGCTGGAGATGGCCAATGGCGATTCCTGCTCCGCCGACCTGGTGGTCGGGGCCGACGGGCTGCACTCGGTGCTGCGCAGCGCACTCAACGGCGTGGCGGCACCCTTCTTCACCGGCCAGGTCGCCTGGCGCGCTGTGGTGCCCAATCTCACCGGCCATCCGCCCGAGGCGCGGGTCCACATGGGGCCGGGGCGTCATCTGGTGAGCTACCCGCTGCGCGGCGGCAGGATGGTCAACCTCGTGGCCGCCGAAGAGCGCCGCGGCTGGACCGAGGAAGGCTGGTCGCAATTCGACGATCCGGCCAACCTGCGCGCTGCCTTTGCCGGGTTCGGCGGCGATGTCCCGCAACTTCTCGCCGCGGTGGACCGCCCCGGGCTCTGGGGGCTCTTCCGCCACCCCGTGGCGCGGCGCTGGTACGGCGAGGGCACGGCGCTCCTCGGGGATGCGGCGCACCCCACGCTGCCGTTCATGGCGCAGGGCGCGAACATGGCGCTGGAGGATGCTTTCGTGCTTGCCTGCTGCCTGTCGTCCATCGACGACCGGCAGGCAGCGCTGGCGCGCTACGAAGGGCTCCGCCGGGACCGCTGCGACAGGATCGTGGCGGCCGCGACGGGCAATGCTTGGAAATATCACCTGAAGAACCCGCTCGTGCGCGGGGTTGCGCACCTTGGCATGGGAATGCTCGGCCGCCTCGCGCCAGAGCGCATGCTCGGTCAGTTTGACTGGATCTATGGCTACGACGCGACACGGGTCGCCTGAGGCGTTACCCTTAGGCGCTCATTCGTCTGCCCATTTCGCATCGGTGCCATAAAGCGGCACCGTCGAGAGCGAGACCTTGGCCGATCCCTCGGTCAGCTCCGCCGCATGGGCGAGGTAGATCAACGTCTGGTTCTTCTCGTCATAGATGCGTTTCACCCGCAGCGACTTGAGAATGATCGAGCGCGAGGCGCGGAACACGTCCTCGCCATCCTTGTCGCGGTCAATGTCGCCGATCAGGATCGGCCCCGTCTGCCGACAGGAGATCGAGGCATTGGACGGATCCTCGAACCAGTTGCCCTTGGACAACCGGTCCAGGAGGCCGCGATCGAAATAGGCGATGTGGCAGGTTACGCCCTCCACCTTCGGGTCGGCAATTGCATCGATCTCGATGTCGTTGCCGACCCAGTCAACGCCGACCTCCCCGACCTGCTCTGCAAGCGTCACAGAGGGCAGCAGACACAGCAGCGCGAGGAGGGCGGGTTTCATGGCGGGTCTCCGTGGAAGTATCAGAACACCACCCGACCATGCGCGCCCACGTCGGGCGTGTCATCCGTCATCTGTGCCTTGGCGATCTCGTAAAGGAAGCTTGCACCGCCGTTGCTGACCCAGACCTCTCCCTCTTTCGGGGTCATCTTGATCAGCTGCACAGCCTCGTCGTCCCGCCCGTCCTCGAACCAGGCGCCGGCGACCACGCTCCAGATCTCGTCGAGCTTCTCCTCGTCGTTCGAGATTTCCGCCGTGCCGTAGATATTGGCGTAGAGATGCGCCTTGGTGTCGGCGACGTGGAAGCTCACCTCGCCGCTGCTCTTGGCCGCGCGGTCCGCGGCCGAGCCTTTGGCGGTGATGAACCAGATGGCATTCTCCTCCTTGTCGGCATGCGGTGCCATCGGCACCGGGCGTTCGCCGTCCGCCGCCAGCAGCCCGGCGCGCACATCTTTCAGCTGTTTCCAGAAGTCCTGTTTGAGCTCGCTCATGTCATCCTTGGCCATCTTGTCGCTCCTTTTGGTTTGTCATCGCCTCAACGCGCCTTCGGCGGCGCTGTTCCTTGAGATCACGGCAGGGTGACACGCCTTTGCTGTTGACGGCTGACGTGTGGCGGGATTAGATATGAACAAGCGTTCAATAACCGCCGGGGAGGGGCGAGCTTATGTTCAACGCGGTCATGACCTTTGACCTTGGAGAAGACGTCAACGCGCTGCGCGAGATGGTGCATCGCTGGGCACAGGAGCGGGTCAAGCCGATGGCGGCGCAGGTCGACCGGGGCAACGTGTTCCCGAACGAGCTGTGGCGTGAAATGGGCGAGCTGGGCCTTCTGGGCATCACCGTGCCCGAAGAGTTCGGCGGGGCGGGCATGGGCTACCTGGCACATGTCATCGCGGTCGAGGAGATCGCCCGCGCCTCGGCCTCGGTCTCGCTCTCCTACGGCGCGCATTCCAACCTCTGCGTCAACCAGATCAAGCTCAACGGTTCGCCCGAGCAGCAGGCGAAATATTTGCCCGGGCTGGTGTCGGGAGAGCATGTCGGTGCGCTTGCCATGTCCGAACCGAACGCTGGATCGGACGTCGTCAGCATGAAGCTGCGCGCCGAGAAGAAGAACGACCGCTTCATCCTCAACGGCAATAAGTACTGGATCACCAACGGGCCGGACGCCGACACCCTGGTGGTCTACGCCAAGACCGACCCCGACGCCGGGTCGAAGGGGATCACCGCCTTCCTCATCGAGAAGAGCATGACCGGCTTTTCGACCTCGCCGCATTTCGACAAGCTCGGGATGCGCGGCTCGAACACCGCCGAGCTGATTTTCGACGACGTGGAGGTGCCCTTCGAGAACATCCTCGGCGAAGAGGGCAAGGGTGTGCGGGTGCTCATGTCGGGGCTCGACTACGAGCGCGTCGTGCTCGCGGGCATCGGCACGGGCATCATGGCCGCCTGTCTCGACGAGATCATGCCCTACATGGCCGAGCGCAAGCAGTTCGGCCAGCCAATCGGGAATTTCCAGCTCATGCAGGGCAAGATCGCCGACATGTACACGGCGATGAATTCGGCCCGCGCCTATGTCTACGAGGTCGCCAAGGCCTGTGACCGCGGCGATGTCACCCGGCAGGACGCCGCGGCCTGCTGCCTCTATGCCTCCGAGCAAGCGATGGTGCAGGCGCATCAGGCGGTGCAGGCGATGGGCGGCGCGGGCTTCCTTGCCGATGCACCCGTGGCGCGGCTCTTCCGCGATGCCAAGCTGATGGAAATCGGAGCCGGTACCTCGGAAATCCGCCGGATGCTGGTGGGTCGCGAGCTGATGAACGCGATGGGCTGAGAAGCATGTCCCGGTCGCTCTGGTATGCCCCTGCGCTGGCGCTTCTCGCGCTGGTGGCACTGGTGGCCTACCGCGCCGGGACGCAGGCGGCAGAGCTGACGGAAACCGAGGCGATTGCCACGGCCGCCACGCTCTACGCCGAGACCGGCCCCGGGGGGGCCGCGAGAAGCGATTGCACGGGGCGCCCCGGAGAGGCGCCGGTCTGGATCGTGGTGACCTGCGCGCGGGAGGATCTGGCGCATGTCTACGAGATGGACCGGCTGGGGCGCATCCTTCACGCGCGGGTCAGGAGGGGGCCGCAGACATGAACCCATTGTTGCCCGAAGGCACCTACGAGGAGATGCGCGCGCGCTTCGACTGGCGCGTTCCGCCCCGGCTGAACATGGCGGCGCAGGTCTGCGACGATTGGGCGGCGCTGGCGCCGGACCGGGTGGCGATCCTCGAGCATGGCCGCAGCCCGGTGACCTATGGCGAGCTGGCGCTGCTGTCGCGCCGGGTGCAGGCCGCGCTCGAGGCGCGGGGCGCCGTGCGCGGCGACCGGGTGGGGGTGTTGCTCTCGCAATCGCCGCTCTGCGCCGCGGCGCATATCGCGGCGTGGCGGATGGGGGCGATCTCGGTGCCGCTCTTCAAGCTCTTCCGCGAGGACGCCTTGCGCTCGCGGCTCGGCGACAGCGGGGCGCGGGTGGTGGTGACCGATGAGGAGGGCGCCGGGATGCTGGCACCCTTCGATCTGGAGGTGATCACCGATCTTCCCGCAGAACCCTCCGAGAGCGCGATCGCCGACACCGGTCCCGAGGACCCGGCGATCCTCATCTACACCAGCGGCACCACTGGCAAACCCAAGGGCGCGCTGCATGGCCACCGGGTGCTCATGGGGCACCTGCCGGGAGTCGAGATGAGCCACGACCGGCTCGGCCAGCCCGGCGATGTGCTCTGGACGCCGGCGGACTGGGCCTGGATCGGCGGGCTCTTCGACGTGGCGATGCCTGGATTGGCGCTCGGGGTCCCCGTGGTGGCCGCGCGCATGGCCAAGTTCGAGGTCTCTGAGTGCGCGAATATCTGCGTGGACCACTCTGTAAGAAATGTGTTTTTTCCGCCCACGGCCCTGCGCATGCTGAAGGCGTCGGATGTGCGTATCCCGGGCCTTCGCTCCGTCGCCAGTGGCGGCGAACCGCTCGGCGCCGAGATGCTGGCCTGGGGCCGAGACGCCTTTGGCCTGACCATCAACGAGTTCTACGGCCAGACCGAGTGCAACATGGTGGCGAGCTCGGCCGGCACGCTTTTCGATCCGCGCCCCGGCTGTATCGGCAAGCCGGTGCCGGGCCATGAGATCGCGGTGATTGACCCCGAGGGTGTGCCCACCGGGGGCGAAGGCGACGTGGCGGTCCGCCGGGGGTCGGCCTCGATGATGCTGGAATACTGGAAAAATCCACAGGCCACGGCGGAGAAGTTCCGCGGCGACTGGCTGCTGACCGGGGATCGCGGCACCTGGGAGGGCGATTACCTGCGCTTCCTCGGGCGCGAGGATGACGTGATTTCCTCCGCCGGCTACCGCATCGGCCCGGCGGAGATCGAAGATTGCCTGATCACCCATCCGGCGGTTCTGACCGTCGGCGTGGTCGGCAAGCCCGATCCGCTCCGCACCGAGATCGTCAAGGCCTATGTCGTGCTGAAAGACGGCGCCGAGGCGGATGCCGACGCATTGAAGTCCTGGGTGAAGGAAAGGTTGGCAACCTATTCTTGCCCAAGGGAAATATCGTTTCTTGAGGCGCTGCCCATGACGGTCACCGGCAAGGTGATCCGCAAGCAGCTGAAGGCCCGCGCCACGGCTGAGGCCGAGCAGGAAGCGGGTCGCCCAAAGGTTCAGGAGGACACATGAAACTGCAATCCCAGGCCATCCCGTCCTCCGAGGCGTTCAAGGCCAACCGCGCTGGCCATCTCGAGGCGCTGCGGGTCATCGAGCAGGCGGCGGCGCAGGCGGCGGCGGGCGGCGGGCAAAGAGCCCGAGAGCGCCACGTCTCGCGCGGCAAGATGCTGCCCCGCGAGCGCGTCGCCAACCTGCTCGATCCGGGCGCGCCCTTCCTAGAGATCGGTGCCACGGCGGCGCATGGCATCTACGGCGGCGACGCGCCCTGCGCCGGGGTGATCGCCGGGATCGGCCGTGTCATGGGCCGCGAGGTCATGGTGGTCTGCAATGACGCCACGGTGAAAGGCGGTACCTATTACCCGCTGACCGTGAAGAAGCACCTTCGCGCGCAGGAGATCGCCGAGGAAAACCATCTGCCCTGCATCTACCTCGTCGACAGCGGCGGGGCGAACCTGCCCAACCAGGACGAGGTCTTTCCCGACCGCGACCACTTTGGCCGCATCTTCTACAATCAGGCGCGGATGAGCGCCAAGAACATCCCGCAGATCGCCGTGGTCATGGGCTCCTGCACCGCGGGAGGGGCCTATGTGCCCGCCATGTCGGACGTGACGATCATCGTTAAGGAGCAGGGCACGATCTTTCTTGCCGGACCGCCGCTGGTGAAGGCGGCGACCGGCGAGGTGGTCAGCGCCGAGGAGCTTGGCGGCGGCGACGTGCACACCCGGCTCTCGGGCGTGGCCGACTACCTTGCCGAGGACGATGCCCACGCGCTGGCGCTGGCGCGGCGCGCGGTGGGCGGGCTCAACCGGGTGAAACCGGCGGGGGTCGAATGGCAATCCCCCGAGGCGCCTGCCTATGATCCCGAGGAGATCCTCGGCGTCGTGCCCGCCGACCTGCGCACGCCCTACGACATCCGCGAGGTCATTGCCCGGCTGGTCGATGGCTCGCGCTTCGACGAGTTCAAGCCGCGCTACGGCGAGACGCTGGTCACCGGCTTTGCCCATGTCGAGGGGTGCCCGGTGGGGATCATTGCCAACAACGGCGTGCTCTTTTCCGAGGCGGCGCAGAAGGGCGCGCATTTCGTCGAGCTCTGCTCGCAGCGCGGCATCCCGCTGGTGTTCCTGCAGAACATCACCGGCTTCATGGTCGGGCGCAAATACGAGAACGAGGGCATCGCCCGCCATGGCGCCAAGATGGTGACCGCGGTGGCGACAACCAACGTGCCGAAGATCACCATGCTGGTCGGCGGCTCCTTCGGGGCGGGGAACTACGGCATGGCAGGGCGCGCGTACCAGCCGCGGTTCCTGTGGAGTTGGCCCAACAGCCGCATCTCGGTGATGGGCGGGGCACAGGCGGCGGGGGTGCTGGCGACCGTGAAGCGCGATGCCATCGAACGCTCGGGTGGCAGCTGGTCCGAAGCCGAGGAGGCGGCCTTCAAGCAGCCGACCATCGACATGTTCGAAGAGCAGTCGCACCCGCTCTACGCCTCGGCCCGGCTCTGGGACGACGGCTGCGTCGATCCGCGCAAGTCTCGCGCCGTGCTGGCGCTTTCGCTGAGCGCGGCGCTCAACGCCCCGATCGAGGAGACGCGCTTCGGCGTGTTCCGGATGTGATGGGGCGGTCTTGGACGTGCGAGGGCTCTGCCCTCATGAAGAGAGCGGGCTCTACCCCCGTCGCCTGCGGCGACTCCCCCGGGATACTTGGGCCTAGAAGAATGAAGATGACGGGACGCGGAGACGGAGGCGGCGATGTTTGACACCCTGCTGATTGCCAACCGGGGCGAGATCGCCTGCCGGGTGATGCGCAGCGCCCGGGCGCTGGGGCTGAGGACCGTCGCGGTCTATTCCGAGGCGGATGCGGGCGCGCGGCACGTGGCCGAAGCGGACCTCGCCGTCTGCATCGGCGGCGCGGCGCCCTCCGAGAGCTACCTGCGCGGCGAGCGCATCATCGAGGCGGCGCTGGCGACCGGAGCAGGGGCGATCCATCCCGGCTATGGCTTCCTGTCGGAGAACCCCGAGTTCGTCGAGGCAGTGGAGGCGGCGGGGCTGATCTTCGTCGGCCCCTCGGCCTCGGCGATCCGCGCCATGGGCCTCAAGGACGCGGCGAAGCGGCTGATGGATGCGGCCGGCGTGCCGGTGGTGCCGGGCTATCTCGGCGAGGATCAGGACCCGGCGCGGCTTGCCAAGGAGGCCGAGGCGATCGGCTACCCGGTGCTGATCAAGGCCGTGGCGGGCGGCGGAGGCAAGGGCATGCGGCTGGTCGAGACGGCGGGGGACTTCCCGGCGGCGCTCGAGGGCGCCCGGGCCGAGGCGCGCGGCGCCTTCGGCAACGAGGCGGTGCTGATCGAAAAATACATCACCGCGCCGCGCCACATCGAGGTGCAGGTGTTCGGCGATGGCGAGACAGCCGTGCATCTGTTCGAGCGCGACTGCTCGCTGCAGCGGCGCCACCAGAAGGTGATCGAGGAGGCCCCGGCGCCGGGCATGGGCGAAGAGATGCGCGCCGCCATGGGGGCCGCCGCCGTGCGCGCCGCCGAGGCGATCGGATACAAGGGCGCGGGCACGGTGGAATTCATCGTCGACGGCTCGCAGGGACTGCGGCCCGATGGTTTCTGGTTCATGGAGATGAACACCCGCCTGCAGGTCGAGCATCCGGTGACCGAGGCGATCACCGGCGTTGACCTCGTCGAATGGCAGCTGCGCGTGGCGGGCGGCGAGCCACTGCCGCTGGCGCAGGAGGAACTGAGCATTGCCGGCCATGCCTTCGAGGCGCGACTCTACGCCGAGGACGTTCCGGCGGGCTTCCTGCCCGCGACCGGGCGGCTGGCGCATCTTGATTTCCCCGAGGATGTGCGCGCCGACAGCGGCGTGCGCTCGGGGGATGTGATCTCGCCGCATTACGATCCGATGATCGCCAAGCTGATTGTGCACGGGCCGACCCGCGCCGTGGCGCTGCGCCGGCTGGCGCAGGGGCTGCGGCACACGCGGGTGGCGGGCACGGTGACCAACCTTGCCTTCCTCGGGGCGCTGGCAGAGCACGCGGGCTTCGCCGCGGGCGAGGTCGACACCGGGCTGATCGGGCGCGATCTCGATGCGCTGATCTCGGTGCCCGAACTGGCGCCGCAGGTGGTGGCCGAGGCGGCGCTGGTGCTGGCCGGTCTCGACGGTGCCGCGGGCTGGGACATGGGCTTCACCCTCTGGGCGCCGCTGGCGCGTTCGGTCCTGCTGCGCCGGGGCGAGGAGGAACTGCCCTGCGTGCTGCGGATGCGCAGCGCGGACATGGTCGAGATCGACGTGCCCGGCGCGACGGTGCTCGCCGCCCGCTCGCAGGGCCGCTGGAGCTTCGACGGCGGTCCCGCCGCCGGGCATTTCCGCGAGGATGGCCACGTCACGGTCTTTGCCCATTACGGGCTGCGCTTCGACCTCGTCGAGCCGCTCGACCGCGCCGCCGAGGCAGGCGCGGGCGGCAACCTCGTCGAGGCGCCGATGCCGGGCAAGGTGGTCGCAGTCTTTGCCGAGCCGGGGGCGCAGGTCGCAGCGGGCGACCGTCTGGCGCTGCTCGAGGCGATGAAGATGGAGCACACGCTGCGCGCCGCGCGCGACGGCATCGTCGCCGAGGTGCTGGTCGCGGCGGGGGCGCAGGTCGAGGCCGGGGCAGCGCTGATCCGTCTGGAAGAGGAAGAGGCATGATCCGCCTCCACCACGTGCCGCAGTCGCGCTCGATGCGGGTGCTGTGGCTGCTCGAGGAACTGGGGTTGCCCTACGAGCTGGTGAGCGAGCGCTTCGACAAGTCGCTGCGGCGCGAGGACTATCTGGCGCGGTCCCCCGCGGGGCGGGTGCCGGCGCTGGAGATCGGCGGCGAGACGATGTTCGAATCCGGCGCGATCATGGAATACCTCTGCGAGCTCTACCCCGAGAAAGGGCTGGGGCGGACACGGGGCGACGCCGAGCGCCGCGACTACCTTGTCTGGCTGCATTTTGCCGAGACCATGAGCCAGCATTGCGCGGCGCTCACCCAGCAGCACCTGATGCTGCGCGAGGATGCCATGCGCTCGCCGGTGATCATGCAGCTCGAGGCGGCGCGGCTCGGCAAGTGCTTCGAGGCGATCGAGGCGCGGCTGGCGCAGAGTGGCGAGCACCTGCTGGAGGGATTCTCGGCGGTGGATATCGCGGTGGGGCAGGCGGTTTACATCGGGCGCCATTTCCGCAGCATCGAGGGGCTGACACGGCTCGAGGACTGGTACGCGCGGATCACGGGACGCGACGCCTTCCGGCGGGCTTTGCCGGAGGAGGGCGCGCGGCTCTACACGCGGGACTTCTATCCGGCGTGGGAGATGCCAGCCAGCTGAGCGGCGCTGCGCGTGCGGCAGAGGCCGCGCCGTGCGTATCTTGAGAGAGAAGAAGGGCCGGGGAGGGGCGGACGATGGGTGAGTTTGTCGAGATCTTCGAGGTGGGGCCGCGGGATGGCCTGCAGAACGAGGCGCGGCTGATTCCGGCGACGGAGAAGATCGCGCTGGTCGACTGCCTCAGCCGCGCGGGGTTCCGGCGCATCGAATGCGCCAGCTTCGTCAGCCCCAAGTGGGTGCCGCAGATGGCGACCTCGGCGGAGGTCATGGCCGGCATTCGCCGCGCGCCGGGGGTGCGCTACGCCGCGTTGACGCCGAACATGAAGGGGCTCGAGGCGGCTCTGGCGGCGAAGGTCGACGAGGTGGCGATCTTCGGCTCGGCCTCGGAAGGTTTCAGCCGCGCCAATATCAATGCCTCCGTCGCCGAGAGTCTCGAGCGCTTCGCGCCGGTGGCCGACGCGGCGCGGGCGGCGGGCTTGCCGGTGCGGGGCTATGTCTCCTGCGTGGTGGAATGCCCGTATGACGGGATGGTGGCGCCGGAGCAGGTGGCGAAGGTGGCGCAGGCATTGCTTGCCATGGGCTGCTACGAGATCTCTCTGGGCGATACGATCGGCCGGGCGACCCCCGAGGCGGTGACGGCGATGTTGCAGGCGGTGACGCCGGAGGTGCCGCCGGCGCAGCTCGCCGGGCATTTTCACGACACCGGGGGGCGGGCGCTCGAGAATGTCGAGGCGGCGCTGGCCATGGGGCTGCGGGTCTTCGACGCGGCGGTCGGCGGACTTGGCGGCTGCCCCTATGCGCCGGGGGCGGCGGGCAACGTGGCGACCGAGGCGGTGGCGGACAGGCTGGCGGCGCTTGGATATGAAACCGGGCTCGACCGCGCGGTGCTGGACGAGGCGGCGGCACTGGCGCGCGGGATGCGCAACGGATGAGCCGCGGGGCGGCAAGGGAGACCTTAGATGGCATTGATCGAGACGCGCATCGACGCGCGCGGCGTGGCGGAGCTGGTGCTGAACCGGCCCGAGAAGCACAACGCGCTCTCGGCGCAGATGATGACCGAGCTGGTGGCGGCCGCCGGGGCGCTCGCGGCGGAAGACAGCGTCCGCGTGGTGGTGCTGGCGGCGGAGGGGGCGAGCTTCTGCGCCGGCGGCGATCTGGCATGGATGCGCCAGCAGTTCGAGATGGATGGTGACACCCGCCGCCGCGAGTCGCGGCGCATCGCCGAGGCGCTCGGCGCGCTGGCCGCGTTGCCGCAGCCGCTGATCGGCAAGGTGCAGGGCAATGCCTTTGGCGGGGGTATGGGCCTCATCTCGGTCTGCGACGTTGTGGTCGGCGTCGAGGGCGCGAAGTTCGGCTTCACCGAAACGCGGCTTGGCCTGCTGCCCGCCAATATCGGCCCCTATGTGATCGCCCGCATGGGCGGGACCAAGGCGCGGGCGGTCTTCATGAGTGCCCGTATCTTCGGCGCGCAAGAGGCGCAGGCGCTCGACCTGCTGAACCGAGTCGTCACGCCCGAGGCGCTGGATGCGGCGGTGGAAGCGGAGATCGCCCCCTATCTCGATTGCGCCCCCGGTGCGGTGCGCGAGAGCAAGGCGCTGCTGACCGCGCTGGCCGGAAAGGTCACGCCCGCGCAGGTGGACATGGCGATCGACGCGTTGGCCGCGCGCTGGGAGACTGCCGAGGCGCAGGAGGGCATCGCCGCCTTCTTCGACAAGCGTCCGGCGCCCTGGGCCGCGCCGAAGCGGGACTGAGCCGGCTGGTGCCGCAGGGCGGCCGCGCGCCGCGCTGCTTGTGCGCGTTTCCGCCGCGGCCGGCCTGCGGCGAGGACAATCGGATCTCGTTTCCGTGATCATGGCGCTTTCTTTGGCAGCGCGGGGTGGGTGAGTCTGCCTCTGCGCGGAGAATGTATGCAACGGTCGACGGAAAAAATGCCGAAACATCAGTGATTACCTTGCGGAATGCGAAGTATCTCATTGTCGTGAAAGCATTTTCAGCATCCGTGAATATCTTGAGCGGTTGTTGACCCGGCTCGCACTCGGCGATAAGTCACTCACAGCAAGGCAACAAAGCCATGGTCTCCGTGCCGCTAAGCGGTGCGCCTCGCAAAGGAGCCACATCGTGGACGAGATGCTGCGGGAATATCTTCCCATCCTCGTTTTTCTCGCCGTCGCCGTGGGCCTCGGTCTGGTGCTCATCCTCGCGGCCGTCGTGCTGGCGGTGCGCAGGCCCGACCCGGAGAAAGTTTCGGCCTATGAATGCGGGTTCAACGCATTCGACGACGCGCGGATGAAGTTCGACGTCCGGTTTTACCTGGTCTCGATCCTCTTCATCATTTTCGATCTCGAGATCGCCTTCCTCTTCCCCTGGGCCACCGCCTTCAAGGATGTGAGCATGGTTGGCTTCTGGTCGATGATGGCCTTCCTTGCGGTGCTGACCGCGGGCTTTGCCTACGAATGGAAGAAAGGGGCCCTGGAATGGGAGTGACCGACGAGACGCCGCTGGTGACAGAGGTTCAGGGCGATGGCCGGCAGGGGCCGCGCATCAAGTCCGCTCCCTCGGCCCCGGTCGCCTACGGGCTCAACACCGCCGGGGGCGACCGCGAGGTCGCGACGCAGGCGCTGAACCGCGAGCTGCAGGACAAGGGCTTCCTGCTGACCTCCGTCGATGACGTGATCAACTGGGCGCGGACCGGCTCGCTGCACTGGATGACCTTCGGTCTGGCCTGCTGCGCCGTCGAGATGATGCAGACCTCGATGCCGCGCTATGATCTCGAGCGCTTCGGCACCGCGCCCCGCGCCTCGCCGCGCCAGTCGGACCTGATGATCGTCGCTGGCACGCTGACCAACAAGATGGCCCCGGCGCTGCGCAAGGTTTACGACCAGATGCCCGAGCCGCGCTACGTGATCTCGATGGGCTCCTGCGCAAACGGCGGCGGCTATTATCACTACAGCTATTCCGTGGTGCGCGGCTGCGATCGGGTCGTTCCGGTGGACGTCTACGTCCCGGGCTGCCCGCCGACAGCCGAGGCGCTGCTCTACGGGCTCATGGCCCTGCAGAAGAAAATCCGCCGCACCGGCACGATCGTGCGCTGAGCGCGGGAGGGGATGCAATGACGCAAGCACTGAACGAGCTGGGCGCCCACATCGAGGTCAAGCGCCCCGATTGCGTGATCGCCTGGGACGTCACCCACGGCGAGCTGAACGTGGACGTGGCTCCGGCGAACATCGCCGGGCTGGTGGAGTTTCTGCGGGCCGATCCGACCTGCCGCTTCTCGACGCTGGTCGACATCACCGCGGTCGACTACCCGAACCGCCCCAAGCGCTTCGACGTGGTCTATCACTTCCTGTCGATGTACCAGAACCATCGCATCCGCCTGCGCGTCTCGGTGCGCGAGGAGGAGATTGTGCCGTCGATCACCGCGCTGCACCCGTCGGCCAACTGGCTCGAGCGCGAGGTGTTCGACATGTTCGGCATCCTCTTCTCGGGGCACCCGGACCTGCGCCGCATCCTCACCGACTATGGCTTCCGCGGCCACCCGTTGCGCAAGGACTTCCCGACCACGGGCTATGTAGAGGTGCGCTACGACGAAGAGCTGAAGCGCGTTGTCTACGAGCCGGTGAAGCTGGTGCAGGAATACCGCCAGTTTGATTTCATGTCTCCCTGGGAAGGCGCGCAATACGTGCTGCCCGGCGATGAAAAGGCCGAGGAGGGGGCGAAGTGATGGACGGCTCCAAAGGTTTCGAAGACGCCCTCTCGGGCGAACAGAAGATCCGCAACTTCAACATCAACTTCGGCCCGCAGCACCCGGCAGCGCACGGCGTGCTGCGCCTCGTGCTCGAGCTAGACGGCGAGATCGTCGAGCGCTGCGATCCGCACATCGGCCTGCTGCATCGCGGCACCGAGAAGCTGATGGAGAGCCGCACCTACCTGCAGAACCTGCCGTATTTCGACCGGCTCGACTACGTCGGCACGATGAACCAGGAACACGCCTGGGTGCTGGCGATCGAGCGTCTGTGCAATGTCGAGGTGCCGCGCCGCGCCCAGCTGATCCGCGTGCTCTACTGCGAGATCGGGCGCATCCTGAACCACCTGCTGAACGTCACCACGCAGGCCATGGACGTGGGGGCGCTGACGCCGCCGCTCTGGGGCTTCGAGGAACGCGAGAAGCTGATGGTCTTCTACGAGCGGGCCTGCGGCGCGCGTCTGCACGCGGCCTACTTCCGCCCCGGCGGCGTCCACCAGGACCTGCCGCCCGAGCTGATCGACGACATCCTTGCGTGGTGCCAGCAGTTCCCGGCCCGCCTGCAGGACATTGACGATCTGCTCACCGAGAACCGCATCTTCAAGCAGCGCAACGCCGATATCGGCGTGGTGACCGAGCAGGACATCCAGGAGCACGGCTTCTCGGGCGTCATGGTGCGCGGTTCCGGCCTTGCCTGGGACCTGCGCCGCGCGCAGCCCTATGAGTGCTACGACGAGTTCGACTTCAAGATCCCCGTCGGCAAGAACGGCGACTGCTACGACCGCTACCTCGTCCGCATGGCCGAGATGCGCGAGAGCGTGAAGATCATGGTCCAGGCCTGCGAGAAGCTGAAGCTGCCCGAGAACCAGGGCGACGTGCTGGCGCGCGGCAAGATCACCCCGCCGAAGCGGTCCGAGATGAAGACCTCGATGGAGGCGCTCATCCACCACTTCAAGCTCTACACCGAGGGCTTCCACGTGCCCGCAGGCGAAGTCTACGCCTGTGTCGAGGCGCCCAAGGGCGAGTTCGGCGTCTACCTAGTCGCCGACGGCAGCAACAAGCCCTATCGCGCCAAGCTGCGCGCGCCCGGCTTCCTGCACCTGCAGGCGATGGACTATATTTGCAAGGGCCACCAGCTGGCCGACGTCGCGGCGATCCTCGGCTCGCTCGACATCGTGTTCGGAGAGGTTGACCGATGATGATCCGTGTTTCCGCCGCGCTTTGCGCGCTTGGCCTGCTGGCCGCCTGTGCCATGCCCCCCAAGGGCACCGACGAGCAGGACCTCATGGCCTGGGACGACGCTGTGACCTCGATTGGTTGCGAGCTGGTGTCCGAGAGCGACTACCAGCCGGTCGAACTGCAGAGCGGCCTGAGCCGCACGCAGGTGCAGGAGATCGCCGCCTACAAGGTCAAGACCGAAGAGGCCGTGCCCAGCGAAACCGGCGGCGTGCGCCTGGTGACCGGAAGCTGCGCGCCGGCGGTGTCCGCCGAACCGGTGGCTGACGCAGAGACCGCCGAGACAGCGGCGGGCTGACAGAATAAGGAGCGGCGGGGCACCGGCCCCGTCCCAACGCCGCGGCGGCGCCTCCGCCCCCGGCCAATGACATGAACCGAAGGTCCGTTTGCCCATGCTGCGCCGTCTTCATCACGAACAGCCCGAGAGCTTCGCTTTCACGCCCGCCAACATGGACTGGGCGGAGGCGCAGGTCAGCAAGTACCCCGAAGGCCGTCAGGCCAGTGCGATCATCCCGCTGCTGTGGCGGGCGCAGGAACAGGAGGGCTGGCTGAGCCGGCCCGCCATCGAATATGTCGCCGACATGCTGGGCATGGCCCACATTCGCGCGCTCGAGGTGGCGACCTTCTACTTCATGTTCCAGCTGCAGCCGGTGGGCAGCGTGGCGCACGTGCAAATCTGCGGCACCACGTCCTGCATGATCTGCGGCGCAGGCGAGCTGATGGAGGTCTGCAAGGCCAAGATCGCCGCCAGGCCGCATGAGGTTTCCGCCGACGGCAAGTTCTCCTGGGAAGAGGTCGAATGTCTTGGCGCCTGCTCGAACGCGCCGATGGCGCAGATCGGCAAGGATTACTACGAGGACCTGACCGGCGAGAAGCTGGCCGAGATCCTTGATGCCATGGCGGCCGGCAATGTGCCCACGCCCGGCCCGCAGAATGGCCGCTTCGGCTCCGAGCCGCTCGGCGGCCCGGTGGTGCTGACCGGCGACAAGGACGAGACGCTCAATGCCTCCGTCGCGCTGGCGACCGAGATCGGCGACACGATCAAGCGCATCGACGGCACCGAGGTGCCGCTGCGCGCGCCTTGGCGCGACCGCTCGAACGAGAAGGGCGATGCAAGCCCCAACACCCATACACCGAAGCTCTCGGAAGGGGCCCCGGCCGATGAGACCGGCATCGATAAGCGTCAGGCCCCGGTGACCCCGGCGGCCGATGTGAAGTCGGACCCGGAGCCTGCGGAGCCGAAGCCGCTGGGTAAGGAAAACAACGACGATTGATCCAATGACATAGCCAGGGAGAGAGAGATGACAGACGTGACGATGCAGGACGGATGCACCCGCAAGAGCTGGATATCAGCGGCCGTGATCGGCGTCGTCGTCGCGCTCTTCGCGCTGGGTGGGCACAAGGGGATCGTGGCGGCACTGCTGCTGGGTCTTCTCGCGACCGGCCTGCTCGGCTCTCTCTTCATCTGGCTCTCCTGCGCCCCGGTGCCGAAATTGGGCGAGCGCTCGCCGATCTCGCGGCTGACGCCTTCGGTCGAGGGCGAGGTGCCTGCGGTTCCCGAGCATGCTCCGGCGGCGCCGGCGCCGCTGATGGCAGCTCCGGCAGAGGCCCCCGAGGCCAAGCCCGAGAAGGCGCCCGAGCCCGCCCCGGCTGCGGCGGAGGAAAAGACCCCGGCCGCGGCTGCGGAAACGGCAAAGGAAAAGACCCCCGCCGCGGCTCCGGCAGCGGTGGCGGATGAAAACGAAGGGGGCTCGCAGCCCGTGGCGCTGGCGCAGCCGCGCTCGGGCAGCGCGGACAACCTGAAGGAAATCAAGGGCGTTGGGCCCAAGCTCGAGTCGCTGCTGCACGAGCTGGGCATCTACCATTTCGACCAGATCGCGGGCTGGAGCTCGGCCGAGGTCGCATGGATGGATGAGAACCTGAAAGGGTTCCGCGGCCGGGTCTCGCGCGATGACTGGATCGGGCAGGCCAGGATACTCGCGGCGGGCGGGGAGACCGAGTTCTCCAAGCGCGTCGAGGATGGCGAGGTCTACTGACCCGCCGCAGGAATGAAGGTGCCGCCGGGACAGCCCGGCGGCGCGGGACAAAGGAACCGGACCGAAGATGAGCGGACAGGACCAGCACAACCGGCAGGGGCGCATCACCGCGCTTGTCATTGCCGGGACCGGGCTGGCCTGGATCGCCGCGACGGTCGCGGGCGAGATGCTGGGCTGGACCCAGCGCACGAGGGCGTTCTTCGACCTGGCCGCGCTGGCCGGGTTCGGGACGGCGATCTGGATGATTTACGGGCTCTGGCGGTCACGCCGGAAAGACAAGGACTGAGCGATGCTGAAGGACGAAGATCGGATCTTTACCAATCTCTACGGCATGCAAGACCGCTCCCTCGCCGGGGCGAAGAAGCGTGGCCACTGGGACGGCACGGCCGGCATCATCGCCAAGGGCCGCGACTGGATCATCGACGAGATGAAGGCCTCGGGCCTGCGCGGTCGGGGCGGGGCGGGCTTCCCGACCGGCCTCAAGTGGTCCTTCATGCCCAAGGAAAGCGATGGTCGCCCGGCCTATCTGGTGATCAACGCCGATGAATCCGAGCCCGCGACCTGCAAGGACCGCGAGATCATGCGCCACGATCCGCACACGCTGATCGAGGGCGCGCTGATCGCTTCCTTCGCGATGAACGCGCATGCGAGCTACATCTACATCCGCGGCGAATACATCCGCGAGCGCGAGGCGCTGCAGGCGGCCATCGACGAGTGCTACGACGCGGGCCTGCTGGGCAAGAACGCCGCCGGCTCGGGCTGGGATTTCGATCTCTACCTGCACCACGGCGCCGGCGCCTATATCTGCGGCGAGGAAACCGCGCTGCTGGAAAGCCTCGAGGGCAAGAAGGGCATGCCGCGGATGAAGCCGCCGTTCCCGGCGGGCTCGGGCCTCTACGGCTGCCCGACCACGGTGAACAACGTCGAATCCATTGCGGTCGCCCCGACCATCCTGCGCCGCGGCGCGACCTGGTTCTCCTCCTTCGGGCGGCAGAACAACGCGGGCACCAAGCTCTTCGCCCTGACCGGCCACGTGAACACGCCCTGCGTCTTCGAAGAGCAGATGTCGCTGCCGGTGCGCGAGCTCATCGAAAAGCACGGCGGCGGCATCCGCGGCGGCTGGGACAATCTCAAGGCGATCATCCCCGGCGGCGCGTCCTGCCCGATCCTGCCCAAGGACAAGCTCGAAGACGCCATCATGGACTTCGACTGGATGCGTCAGAACCAGTCTTCCTTCGGCACCGGCTGCATGATCGTCATGGACCAGAACACCGACGTGATCAAAGCCGTCTGGCGCCTGTCGAAGTTCTTCAAGCACGAAAGCTGCGGCCAGTGCACGCCGTGCCGCGAGGGCACCGGGTGGATGATGCGGGTCATGGACCGCCTGGTGAGCGGCGATGCGGAGGTCGAGGAGATCGACATGCTGCTCAACGTCACCAAGCAGGTCGAGGGCCACACGATCTGCGCGCTCGGCGACGCGGCGGCCTGGCCGATCCAGGGTTTGATCCGTCACTTCCGCGAAGAGATCGAGGATCGGATCAAGGCCAAGCGCACCGGGCGCATGGGCGCCATGGCGGCTGAGTGATCTGATGCGGGTGACGATGTTACGTGGTGGTTTTGGTCTGATGACAGCGCTCGCAGTTGCGGGCTGCGCAGCCACGCCTTCGGGCAACGGTTTTGCGGGCGGCTCTGTAGCGAACCGCTGGGAACAGCGGGTGGTGACCATCTCCATGGCCGAGCGCATTGCCGACGCCTGCCACGACGAGGGCATCTACCTTGCCCCGTCGCGCTGGGGCGGGGCGGCACACCGTGCGACCGAGGAAATGGCCGAGCAGGGCGTCGACCGGGCCGAGCTCGAGGCGGCTTTCCGGGCGCAGGACTTCGGGGCGCTGTCGGTCGAGATCGACGAGGCACTGGCCCGCAAGGGCGTCGAGAGAGGCCGGCCGCAGAGCCTGTGCCGCGTCGGCGCGCAAGAAATCGCGGCGGGGTCCGACCTGGGCCTTACGCTGAAGAAGGGATGACCATGGGACCTCACAGCGGATCGCTCGTCCGGACTGGCGGCCTGCTGGCGCTCGCCGCGCTGCTCGCCGCCTGCGGGCCGAGCAAGGATGATCCCGAGTTCGGCGGCTTGCAGTTCCGCGGCGGGGCAAAGCCGGTGGGCGACGATCGGGCGAACTTCGTCGTCACGATCAGCAATGCCGCCCGCGCGCCCTATGCGGCGGCCGATGCCGGGATCTACGAGGGCACCAAGTACTGCATCCACTACCTTGGCACCTCGGACATCGCCTGGGCGATGGATCCCGCGGCGGTGCGGCGGCAGCCGGTGCTCTCGGGCAGCGATCTCCTGCTGCGTGGGCGCTGCGTGGAATGAGTGGGAGCATGCTCATATGGGCGGGTCTTCCGGGCGGCTATTGCATAGCCACCGGCCCCGGCCCCACATCCCTTGGCGAGGGAGCCCGCCTTTCGGCGCCCTCCGTACTGCGCCAATGGAGAGATGATATGAGCAACCTCAGAACCGCCGTCTTCGCCAGCCTGCTGGGAGCGCTCGCGCTGCCCTCCGCCGCGATGGCCAAGCCGCCGCTCGGCGAGGTGCGCGAGATTCACGACGGGCTGCTGGCCGTGGGCATCGCCGACGAGATCCGCAACCGCTGCGACGACATCAGCGCCCGGATGTTGACGGCCATGGGCACCCTCCACGCGCTGAAGAAGCGGGCGCGTGCGCTTGGCTACAGCAACGAGGAAATCGAGGATTACGTCACCTCGAAGGCCGAGAAGAAGAAAATGCGCGCCGAAGGCGTGGCCTATATGGCCGCGCGCGGCGTCACTGCGGACGACACCGCGGGGCTCTGCCGCGTCGGCCGCGAGGAAATTGCAAGGGGCAGCGCCATCGGCGCGCTCCTGAGGGAGAAATGATGCGACACGCGACGTGCATATCCCCCAGCGCCCCGCCGCAGGCGGCGGGCGCGTCGCGTGTGTCACCAGTCATGGGAAAATGCCAATGACCAACCTTCGTAAGATCGTCATCGACGGCACCGAGATCGAGGTGGACGGGTCGATGACCCTGATACAGGCCTGTGAGGAAGCCGGCATCGAGGTGCCGCGCTTCTGCTATCACGAGCGCCTGTCCATCGCCGGCAACTGCCGCATGTGCCTTGTCGAGGTGGTCGGCGGCCCGCCCAAGCCCGCGGCCTCCTGCGCCATGCAGGTGCGCGACCTGCGGCCCGGCCCCGAGGGCCAGCCGCCGGTCGTGAAGACCAACTCGCCGATGGTCAAGAAGGCCCGCGAGGGGGTGATGGAGTTCCTGCTCATCAACCACCCGCTCGACTGCCCGATCTGTGACCAGGGCGGCGAATGCGACCTGCAGGACCAGGCCATGGCCTATGGCGTCGACTTCTCGCGCTTCCGCGAGCCGAAGCGCGCCACCGAGGATCTCGACCTCGGCCCGCTGGTCGAGACCCATATGACCCGCTGCATCTCCTGCACCCGCTGCGTGCGCTTCACCACCGAGGTGGCGGGCATCACCCAGATGGGCCAGACCGGGCGCGGCGAGGATGCCGAGATCACCTCGTATCTGAACGAGACGCTCGACTCGAACCTGCAAGGCAATATCATCGACCTGTGCCCGGTGGGCGCGCTGGTCTCGAAACCCTATGCGTTCACCGCCCGCCCGTGGGAGCTGACCAAGACCGAATCCATCGACGTGATGGACGCGCTCGGCTCCAACATCCGCGTCGACACCAAGGGCCGCGAAGTCATGCGCTTCCTGCCGCGGAACCATGACGGGGTGAACGAGGAATGGCTCTCGGACAAGAGCCGCTTCGTCTGGGACGGCCTGCGCCGTCAGCGTCTCGACCGGCCCTACATCCGCAAGGACGGCAAGCTGAAGCCCGCCACTTGGCCCGAGGCGCTCGCCGCCGCGGCCACGGCGCTGAAGGGGGCCAAGAAGGTGGCCGGCCTTGTCGGCGATCTCGCCCCGGTCGAGGCGGCCTTCTCGCTCAAGCAGCTGATCGAAGCGCTCGGCGGCTCGGTCGAATGCCGCACCGACGGTGCGCGTCTGCCGGTCGGCAACCGCTCGGCCTATGTGGGCAACGTGACGATCGAGGAAATCGACACGGCAAAGGAAATCGTGCTGATCGGCACCAACCCGCGCGACGAGGCACCGGTGCTGAACGCCCGCATCCGCAAGGCCTGGATCGCCGGCGCCGAGGTCAAGCTGATCGGCGAGGCCGCCGACCTGACCTATGACGTGACGCACCTCGGCGCGGACCGCGCGGCCCTGGCCGATGCGAAGGTTGGCGACGATGCCATCGTGATCGTGGGGCAGGGCGCGCTGCGCGAGGCCGACGGTCTGGCTGTGCTGGCCGCCGCACAGGCGCTCACCGGCAAGGTCCTGGTGCTGCACACCGCCGCGTCCCGTGTCGGCGCGCTCGACGTGGGCGCGGTGACCGAGGGCGGTCTGGAGGCGGCCACCAAGGATGCGGACGTGATCTACAACCTTGGCGCCGACGAGATCGAGATCGAGGCGGGCGCCTTCGTGATCTACCAGGGCTCGCACGGTGACCGTGGCGCGCATCGCGCCGACGTGGTCCTGCCGGGCGCTGCCTATACCGAAGAAAACGGTCTTTTCGTCAACACCGAGGGCCGGCCGCAGCTCGCCTTCCGCGCCGGTTTCGCGCCGGGCGAGGCGAAAGAGAACTGGGCGATCCTGCGGGCGCTCTCGGCCGAGGTCGGCAAGACCCTGCCGTGGGACAGCCTCGCGCAGCTTCGTCAGGCGCTGGTCGCCGCGGTGCCGCACCTGGCGCAGATCGACGTGGTGCCGGAAAACGAATGGACCCCGCTCGAGACCGACAAGCTGGGCAAGGCTTCCTTCCGCAACGCGGTCAAGGACTTCTGGCTGAGCAACCCGATCGCCCGCGCCTCGGTGCTGATGGCCGAGCTTTCGGCGAACGCAAAGGCGCGCCGCGACGCGCCCATGGCCGCCGAGTGAGCCATGCGCACGCGGATATCCCTCTTCATGGCGGCACTGGCCGCGCTCTGTGCCTGCGAGCAAAGCTCGCAGGCGACGGATCGCGCCATGCCGTCCTACGAGGGGATCGAGACGCGGCTGCTGGACGGCGATCTGGTGAATTTCCTCGTGTCCATGCGCGGTGCGCGCGGCTCGGAGGATGTAGAGACCTACGCAGATTGCGCCGCGGCGCAGTACGCGCTGATCCGCGGCTACGGATTTGCGCGACATCTGCGGACGAATGTATCGGAAGAGGGTGGCCTCTGGCGCGGAGATGCTGTTTACACCATCTCGGCGGCGCTGCCCCGCGGGCTCAAGACGATCGACGCGGAAGTCGTCGCGTCAGCCTGCACCGAGAACGGAATACCGATGGTGTGAGGGACACTTGATGGCAGACTTCTTCGCAACCCCCTTCGGCATCTTCATCCTTGTGCTCGCGCAAACCCTTGCGGTCGTGGCCTTCGTGATGATCTCGCTGTTGTTCCTGGTCTATGGAGACCGCAAGATCTGGGCCGCCGTCCAGATGCGGCGCGGCCCCAACGTCGTGGGGGTGTTCGGCATTCTCCAGTCGGTGGCGGACGCTCTGAAATACATCCTCAAGGAAGTGGTGATCCCGGCGGGCTCTGACAAGAGCGTGTTCCTGATGGCGCCGCTGGTTTCCTTCGTCTGTGCGATGATCGCCTGGGCGGCGATCCCGTTCAACGACGGCTGGGTGCTGGCGGACATCAACGTGGCGATCCTCTACGTGATGGCGATCAGCTCGCTCGAGGTCTACGGCGTGATCATGGGGGGCTGGGCGTCGAACTCGAAGTACCCGTTCCTCGGATCGCTTCGCTCGGCGGCGCAGATGATCTCTTACGAGGTGTCGATCGGCCTGATCATCATCGGCGTGATCATCTCGACCGGCTCGATGAACTTCGGCGACATCGTGCGTGCCCAGGACGGTGGCCTCGGCCTGTTCAACTGGTACTGGCTGCCGCACTTCCCGATGGTGTTCCTTTTCTTCATCTCGGCGCTGGCCGAGACCAACCGCCCGCCGTTCGACCTTCCCGAAGCGGAATCCGAACTGGTGGCCGGCTACCAGGTGGAATATTCCTCGACGCCCTTCCTGCTGTTCATGGCAGGTGAATACATCGCGATCTTCCTGATGTGCGCGCTGACCTCGCTGCTGTTCTTCGGCGGCTGGCTGTCGCCGATCCCCGGCCTGCCCGACGGCGTGCTGTGGATGGTCGCGAAGATGGCGTTCTTCTTCTTCATCTTCGCGATGGTGAAGGCGATCACCCCGCGCTACCGCTACGATCAGCTGATGCGCCTTGGCTGGAAGGTCTTCCTTCCGTTCAGCCTGTTCTGGGTGGTCTTCGTGTCCTTCGCGGCGAAATTCGGATGGTTCTGGGGCGTCTTCGCCCGCTGGACCACGGGAGGTTAAGCAACCATGGCATCGATCGATTACGGCCGGGCAGCCAAGTATTTCCTGCTGGCGGACTTCATCAAGGGGTTCCAGCTGGGCCTGCGCTACTTCTTCGCGCCCAAGCCCACGCTGAACTACCCGCACGAGAAGGGCTATCTGTCGCCGCGCTTCCGGGGCGAGCACGCGCTGCGCCGCTACCCCAACGGCGAAGAGCGCTGCATCGCCTGCAAGCTCTGCGAGGCGATCTGCCCGGCGCAGGCCATCGCCATCGACGCCGAACCGCGCGACGACGGCAGCCGCCGCACCACGCGCTACGACATCGACATGACGAAATGCATCTACTGCGGCTTCTGCCAGGAGGCCTGCCCGGTGGATGCGATCGTCGAGGGGCCGAACTTCGAGTTCTCGACCGAGACGCGCGAGGAGCTTTTCTACGACAAGGAAAAGCTGCTGGCGAACGGCGATCGCTGGGAAGCAGAGATCGCCCGAAACCTCGAACTCGACGCCCCGTACCGCTGACCGCTGAGGCATCACAGGAAGCCATGACCGCCACCGTCGCCCGCCCCCTCCGCACAGCCCTCCGCGCCCAAGCGCGGGGCAGGGCAGGGTACGCGCAGACAGGAGCGCGATCATGACCGATCCCAAGAAGCCCTTCGACACGACGCCCTTCGAGCTGATGATGACCCAGGCGCAGGAAATGGCGAAAGCCTTCAACCCCGCGCTTGAGAGCTTCGCGCCAAAAGAGTTCGAGAAGCTCTGGCCGACCATGCCCAAGGACATCATGGAGTTCTGGTTCGGCAAGGGCATGTCGAAGGACGGGCTCGATGCCAAGACCCGGCTCTTGCTGACCCTGGCCGGGCTGACCATGCAGGGTGCCCAGGCCGACACGCCGGTGCGCATGACCGTGCGCCACCTCATCGAGGCCGGCGCCACGAAAGACGAGATCGCCGAGACCATCGCCCATATGTCGATGTTCGCCGGCATACCCGCCATGACCCGCGCCATGGAGCTTGCGCGCGAGGTGATGGAAGACAACAAGGATGACGCAAAATGACCGTGTTCGCCTTCTACCTCTTTTCGCTTTGCGCCATCGCGGGCGGGCTGTTCACGGTGATCGCCCGCAACCCGGTGCACTCGGTGCTCTGGCTGATCCTCGCCTTCCTCAGCTCGGCGGGGCTCTTCGTTCTGCTGGGCGCGGAATTCGTCGCGATGCTGCTGATCATCGTCTACGTGGGTGCCGTGGCCGTGCTCTTCCTCTTCGTGGTGATGATGCTCGACGTCGACTTCGCCGAGCTGCGCGCGGGGATGGCGAAATACATGCCGCTGGCGCTGCTCATCGGGGTCGTCATCCTGATGCAGCTCGGCATGGCCTTCGGCGGCTGGCAGGCCTCGGAACTGGCGTCGAGCCAGCTTTCGGCCCCGACCCCCGCGCCCGAGCAGATGCAGAACACCGTCGCGCTCGGCGTGCTGCTCTATGACCGCTACTTCCTGCTGTTCCAGCTGGCGGGGCTGATCCTGCTGGTCGCGATGATCGGGGCGATCGTGCTCACGCTGCGCCATCGCACCAACGTCAAGCGCCAGAACGTGCTGCACCAGATGTGGCGCGATCCGGCCAAGGCGATGGAGCTGAAGGACGTGAAGCCCGGGCAGGGGCTCTGAGGTGCTTCCCGCCGCGCCGCCCGGGAGGGCTGCGCGCGGCGGGCAACGGGATATGACGCGGACCCACCCGTCAAAGGGCCGCGAGGGACTAGAAGAATCGGGGCAGAGACCCGGAGGGATGCATGATCGGACTTGAACATTACCTGACGGTGGCGGCCGTGCTGTTCGTCATCGGGATTTTCGGGATTTTCCTGAACCGGAAGAACGTGATCATCCTGTTGATGTCGATCGAACTCATCCTTCTTTCGGTGAACATCAATTTCGTCGCCTTCTCGGCCTTCTTGGGCGATCTGGCGGGGCAGGTCTTCACGCTCTTCGTGCTGACCGTGGCCGCCGCCGAGGCGGCGATCGGCCTGGCGATCCTGGTCTGCTTCTTCCGCAACCGCGGCTCGATTGCCGTGGAAGACGTCAACGTGATGAAAGGCTGATCGCCCATGGAGACGATTATTCTCTTCGCCCCGCTGCTGGGCGCGGTGCTGGCCGGGTTCGGCTGGCGCTTCATCGGCGAGAAAGGGGCCATGTGGGTGACCACCGGCCTGCTGTTCCTGGCCTGTCTGCTGTCGTGGATCGTGTTCCTCACGCTCGGCGAGGCGGAAACCATTCCTCTGTTCCGCTTCATCGAGTCGGGCTCGCTGAGCACCGAATGGGCGATCCGCTCGGACCGGCTGACGGCGATCATGCTGATCGTGGTCACCACGGTCTCGGCGCTCGTGCACCTCTACAGCTTCGGCTACATGGCGCATGATCCGCAGTTCAAGGAAGGCGAGAGCTACAAGCCGCGCTTCTTTGCCTATCTGTCCTTCTTCACCTTCGCGATGCTCGCGCTGGTGACCTCGGACAACCTGGTGCAGATGTTCTTCGGCTGGGAAGGTGTGGGCGTCGCGTCCTACCTGCTGATCGGCTTCTACTACAAGAAACCCTCGGCGGGCGCCGCGGCGATGAAGGCCTTCATCGTCAACCGCGTGGGCGACTTCGGCTTCCTGCTTGGCATCCTCGGGCTCTTCTTCCTGACCGACTCGATCCGCTTCGACGACATCTTCGCCGCGGCTCCGCAGCTGGCGGAAACGCAGTTGACCTTCCTCTGGACCGACTGGAACGCGGCAAACCTGCTGGCCTTCCTGCTCTTCGTCGGTGCGATGGGCAAATCGGCGCAGCTCCTGCTGCACACCTGGCTGCCAGACGCGATGGAAGGCCCGACCCCCGTCTCGGCGCTGATCCACGCCGCGACCATGGTCACCGCCGGTGTCTTCCTCGTCTGCCGCATGTCGCCGCTGATGGAATACGCGCCCGAAGCGATGGCCTTCGTCACCTTCCTCGGCGCCACGACTGCCTTTTTCGCGGCGACGGTCGGCCTCGTGCAGAACGACATCAAGCGCGTCATCGCCTATTCGACCTGTTCGCAGCTCGGCTACATGTTCGTGGCGGCGGGCGTCGGCGTCTATTCGGCGGCGATGTTCCACCTGCTGACCCACGCCTTCTTCAAGGCGATGCTGTTCCTCGGTGCCGGCTCGGTCATCCACGCGATGCACCACGAGCAGGACATGCGGAACTACGGCGGGCTGCGCGGCAAGATCCCCTACACTTTCTGGGCGATGATGATCGGCACGCTGGCGATCACCGGCGTCGGCATCCCGCTCACCCACATCGGCTTCGCCGGCTTCCTGTCGAAGGACGCGATCATCGAGAGCGCATGGGCCGGAACCGCGGGCGGCTACGCCTTCTGGATGCTGGTCATCGCGGCGCTGTTCACCTCGTTCTACTCGTGGCGGCTGATCTTCCTGACCTTCTACGGCCGTCCGCGCGGCGACAAGCACACGCATGAGCACGCGCATGAAAGCCCCAAGGTCATGACCATTCCGCTGGCGGTTCTCGCCGTGGGCGCGGTCTTTGCCGGGATGGTCTTCTACGGCCCGTTCTTCGGCGACCATGACAAGGTGAACCGCTTCTTCGGTATCCCCGCCCATTACGCGGAAGCCTCTGAGGAGGGCCATGGCAACGCGGTCACTGAAGAGCACGCTGCCACCGAGGCGCACGGCGAGGAAACCGCCGTCGCGACCGAGGAGCAGGGCACCGAGACCTCGGAGGTCGCCACAGAGGCAGCAACCGAAGAGGGCCACGCCGAGGCAGCGACGCATGTCGCCACCGGCATGGCCCCCGAGGGCGCGATCTTCATGGGTCCGGACAACCACGTCATGGACGAGGCGCACCACGCGCCGGTCTGGGTCAAGGTCTCGCCGTTCTTTGCCATGCTGATCGGCTTCGGGGTCGCGTATCTCTTCTACATCGTGAACCCGGCGCTCCCGAAGCGGCTCGCCGAGAACCAGCGTCCGCTGTACCTCTTCCTGCTCAACAAGTGGTATTTCGACGAGATTTACGACTTCATCTTCGTGCAGCCGGCCAAGGCGATCGGACGCTTCTTCTGGAAGCGGGGTGACGGCAAGGTCATCGACGGCTCGATCAACGGCGTGGCGATGGGGATCATCCCCTTCTTCACCCGGCTCGCGGGCCGCGCCCAGTCCGGCTACATTTTCACCTACGCCTTCGCCATGGTGATCGGCATCGCCGTTCTTGTCACCTGGATGTCGATCCTCGGAGGGGCGCACTAATGGCCAACCTTCTTTCCATCGTCACCTTCCTGCCCGCGCTGGCGGCGCTGATCCTCGCGCTCTTCCTGCGCGGCGGAGACGCCGCGGCGGATCGGAACGCCAAGTGGCTCGCGATGATAGCGACCACGGCGACCTTCGTGATCTCGCTGTTCATCCTGTTCCAGTTCGACCCGGCCAACACCGGCTTCCAGATGGTCGAGAGCGGCACCTGGATCATGGGGCTGAGCTACAAGATGGGCGTCGACGGCATCTCGGTGCTGTTCGTCATGCTCACCACCTTCATGATGCCGCTGACCATCCTCGCCTCCTGGGGCGTGAAGACCCGGGTCAAGGAGTACATGATCGCCTTCCTGCTGCTGGAAACGCTGATGCTCGGCGTGTTCATGGCGCTGGACCTGGTGCTCTTCTACCTGTTCTTCGAGGCCGGCCTCATCCCGATGTTCCTGATCATCGGCATCTGGGGCGGCAAGGAGCGCATCTACGCCTCGTTCAAGTTCTTCCTCTACACCTTCCTCGGCTCGGTGCTGATGCTGGTGGCGATCGTCGCGATGTATGCCGATGCCGGCACGCTCGACATCCCCACGCTGCTCACCCACGAGTTCTCGACGGCGGGCTTCTCGGTGCTGGGCATTCACATCGTCGGCGGTCTGCAGACCATGCTCTGGCTGGCCTTCTTCGCCTCCTTCGCGGTTAAGATGCCGATGTGGCCGGTGCACACCTGGCTGCCCGACGCGCACGTTCAGGCGCCCACGGCGGGCTCGGTGGTGCTGGCGGCGATCCTGCTGAAGATGGGCGGCTACGGCTTCCTGCGCTTCAGCTTGCCGATGTTCCCCGTGGGCTCGGAGGTGCTGGCGCCGCTGGTCTTCTGGATGTCGGCCATCGCCATCGTCTACACCTCGCTCGTCGCGCTCGTGCAGGAGGACATGAAGAAGCTCATCGCCTATTCGTCGGTCGCCCACATGGGCTACGTAACGCTGGGCATCTTCTCGGCCAACCAGCAGGGCATCGACGGCGCGATCTTCCAGATGATCAGCCACGGCTTCGTCTCGGGCGCGCTCTTCCTCTGCGTCGGCGTGATCTACGACCGCATGCACACCCGCGAGATCGACGCCTACGGCGGCCTCGTGAACCGCATGCCGGCCTATGCGCTGATCTTCATGTTCTTCACCATGGCCAACGTCGGCCTGCCGGGCACCTCGGGCTTCATCGGCGAATTCCTCACCATGATGGGCATCTTCCAGGTCAACACCTGGGTCGCCGCCGTGGCCGCGACCGGGGTGATCCTCTCGGCGGCCTATGCGCTCTGGCTCTACCGCCGCGTGGTCTTCGGCGATCTCATCAAGGAGAGCCTGAAGACCATCCAGGACATGAACACCCGCGAGCGCTGGACCTTCGCGCCGCTGGTCGTGATGACCCTGTGGCTGGGGGTCTACCCCGCCGCCGCGCTGGACATCATCGGCCCGTCGGTCGAGGCGCTGGTCAACCACTATGATACGGCCGTGGCGGCCGCCGATCTCGGCGGCAGCACCGTGGCCCAAGCGAACCACTGAGGGGGCGAGGCATGATCTCGGCTGATCTGAACACCATCCTTCCGGAGATCCTGCTGGCGGTCTACGCCATGCTGGCGCTGATCGGCGCGGTCTATACCGGCAAGGACAAGCTCGCCCCGGCGCTGGTCTGGCTCACCGCCGCAGTGATGGCGATCCTCGCGCTGTGGATCGGCACCGCCGGCTCCGGCACCAACCCCGCCTTCCACGGCATGTTCATCGACGACGCCTTCTCGCGCTTTGCCAAGGTGGTCATCCTGATCGCCGCGGCCTGCGTGCTGGTGATGGGTCTCGGCTTCATGCAGAAGACCAAGATGCTGAAGTTCGAGTACCCGGTGCTGGTGGCGCTCTCGACCGTCGGCATGATGGTCATGGTCTCGGCGGGCGATCTGATGACGCTCTACATGGGGCTCGAGCTGATGTCGCTCGCGCTCTACGTGGTTGCCTCGCTGCGCCGCGACAGCGAGATGTCGACCGAGGCAGGCCTGAAGTACTTCGTGCTGGGCGCGCTGTCGTCGGGCATGCTGCTTTACGGCGCCTCGCTGACCTACGGCTTTGCCGGGACGACGCTCTTCTCGGGCATCATCCTTGCGGCGACCGAAGGGCACCTGTCGCTCGGCCTGCTGATCGGTCTCGTGCTGATGATCTCGGGCTTTGCCTTCAAGGTCTCGGCGGTGCCGTTCCACATGTGGACGCCCGACGTCTACCAGGGCGCGCCGACCCCGGTCACCGCCTTCTTCGCCACCGCGCCGAAGGTTGCCGCCATGGCGCTCTTCGCCCGGGTGATGCACGACGCCTTTGGCGGCGCCGTCGCGGACTGGAGCCAGGTGGTCGCACTGATCGCGGTGCTGTCGATGTTCCTCGGCTCCATCGCTGCCATCGGCCAGACCAACATCAAGCGCCTGATGGCCTATTCCTCGATCGCCCACATGGGTTACGCGCTGATCGGCCTTGCCGCCGGCACCGAGGCGGGCGTGCAGGCGATGCTGATCTACATGGTCGTCTACGTGACCATGAACGTCGGCACCTTCGCCTTCATCCTGTCGATGAGCAAGGATGGCCAGCCGGTGACCGACATCCGTGCGCTCGGCATGTACTCCAAGCGTGAGCCGGGCCGGGCGCTGGCCATGCTGGTGCTGCTGTTCAGCCTCGCCGGCGTGCCGCCGCTGCTCGGCTTCTTCGCCAAGCTGGGCGTCTGGCAGGCGGCCATCGCGCAGGACATGGTCTGGCTGGTCGTGGCCTCGGCCGTCGCCTCGGCGATCGGTGCCTACTACTACCTGCGGATCGTCTTCTTCATGTACTTCGGCGAGGACCGCGAGGATGCGCTGGATGCCGGTGGCTCGCCGCTGCTCTGGGGCTTCCTGGTGGTCTCGGCCTTCATCATGGTCGCAGGCGTGGTGAACCTCTTCGGCATCGAGGGCCCGGCAGCGGCCGCGGCAGCGACGCTTGTCAACTGAGCACCGAGCCAGCACGAGAACACCGAGTGGCGCGCCTCTGGCGCGTCACTTTGTTTTCGCCTATGCGCTGATTTCTCACTGTGGGCACGGATGGAAACGGATGAAAGGGCAGGCGCATGTGGCCTGACGGCTATGGCCGGCGCGTGCTGGCGGAAGTGGACAGCACCAATGCCGAGGCGGCGCGGATCGTGCCCGGCCTGACCGGCCCCGAGTGGATCCTCGGGCTGAACCAGGTCGCCGGGCGCGGGCGCCGAGGCCGGCCTTGGACCATGCCTGCCGGGAACTTCGCCGGAACGCTGGTGCTGCCGGTCGCCGAGCCGCCGCAGGTGGTTGCCCTGCGCAGCTTCGTCGCTTCCCTGGCGCTGCACGAGGCCTTTGTCGCAGTGACCGGCAGGGCCGACATGCTGGCGCTGAAATGGCCCAACGACGTGCTGGTCAATGGCGGCAAGGTGGCGGGCATCCTGCTGGAAAGCCTCGGGCGTCACGCGGGGCGCGACTGGCTGGCCATCGGCATGGGGGTGAACCTCGCCGCGGCGCCGGACGTTGGCGAGGTCGAGCCCGGTGCGCTGCGCCCGGTCTCTCTGATGTCCGAGGCCGGTGTGCGGGTGACGCCAGAAGAATTCCTGACCGTGCTTGCCGCCGCTTACGCGCGCGAAGAGGCGCGGTTCATGGCGCTCGGCTTTGCCGGTATTCGCGAGGCCTGGCTCTCGCGCGCCGCGCGGCTCGGCTCGGTGATCACCGCGCGCACCGGGCGCCACGAATTTACCGGAACGTTCGAAACGGTGGACGATGCCGGCAATCTTGTCCTAAGGACAGCCAGCGCGCGGCAGGCGATTGCCGCGGCAGACGTGTTTTTCTGAGGGGGCGGCCCATGCTTCTGGCCATCGACTGCGGCAATACCAACACCGTGTTCTCAATCTGGGACGGGGCGCGCTTCCTTGCGACCTGGCGCACCTCGACCGAGCACCAGCGCACCGCCGACCAGTATTACGTCTGGCTCTCGACGCTCATGGCCTTCCAGAAGATCGAGGCCGAGATCACCGATGTGATCGTTTCCTCGACCGTGCCGCGCGTGGTGTTCAACCTGCGTGTGCTGGCGGATCGCTATTTCAACACCCGCGCCATGGTGGTAGGCAAGCCCGAATGCGCGCTTCCCGTGGACGTGCGGGTGGATCTCGGCACAAACGTGGGCCCGGACCGTCTGGTCAACACGGTGGCGGGCTATGATCTTTACGGCGGCGATATCATCGTTGTCGATTTCGGCACCGCGACAACCTTCGACGTGGTGGCGCAGGACGGCGCCTACGAGGGCGGGGTGATCGCACCGGGCGTCAACCTCAGCCTCGAAGCGCTGCACCAGGCTGCCGCCGCGCTGCCGCATGTGGACATCACCAAGCCACAGCGCGTGGTCGGAACAAACACCGTCGCCTGCATGCAGTCAGGCGTTTTCTGGGGCTATGTCGGCCTCGTCCGTGAAATTTGCGCGCGCATCAAGGCCGAACGTGACCGGCCGATGCGCGTCATCTCAACCGGTGGGCTGGCACCGCTCTTCCAGCAATCCGAAGACCTCTTCGACGACTGGCGGGAGGATTTGACCATGCATGGTCTCACCGTCATCCACGCATACAATCTTGGCAGGAGCCAAAGCTCATGAGCAGCGAACGCATTATCTATCTCCCCCTCGGGGGTGCCGGCGAGATCGGCATGAACGCCTATGTCTACGGCTACGGCAAGCCGGGCGAGGAACGCCTTATCCTCGTCGACATCGGCGTTGCCTTTCCCGACATGGACACGACGCCCGGCGTCGACATCATCTTTGCCGACATCAGCTGGCTGAAGGAAAACCGCGAGCGGCTGGAGGCCGTGTTCATCACCCACGCCCACGAGGACCACGTCGGCGCCATCGGCCATTGCTTCGAAGACCTTGGCGTGCCGGTCTACGCGCGTGCCTTCACCGCCAACCTCGCGCGCGGCAAGCTCGCGGAATACGGCCATTCGCCCGAGACGGTGACCACCGTGTCGCGCTGGCCGGAAACGGTGAAGGCCGGTCCCTTCACCGTCGGCTTCCTGCCGATCTCGCACTCGATCCCGGAAAGCTCGGGGCTGGTCATCGACACCCCCGGCGGGCGGCTGATCCACACCGGCGACTTCAAGCTCGACGCGAACCCGGTGGTCGGCGAGGCCTTCGATCCCGAGCTCTGGGCCGAAGTGTCGAAAGATGGCGTCAAGGCGCTGATCTGCGATTCGACCAACGTCTTCTCGCAGCACCCCGGCCGCAGCGAGATCACCGTCGGCCCCGAGATCGAGACGCTGGTGGCCAGCGCGCCGCAGATGGTCGTTGCCACCACCTTCGCCTCGAACGTGGCGCGGGTGAAGACACTGGCCGAGGCCGGCGAGCGCGCCGGGCGCTCGATCTGCCTGCTCGGCCGCGCGATGCGCCGGATGGTCGAGGCAGCGATCGAGACCGGGGTGGTGACCTCCTTCCCGAAGGTGATCTCGCCCGAGGACGCAACGCAGATCCCGCGCGAGAACGTCATGCTGATCGTCACCGGCTCGCAGGGCGAACGCCGGGCGGCCTCGGCGCAGCTGGCGCGCGGCAAGTACAATGGCATCGAGCTCAAGGAAGGCGATCTCTTCCTCTTCTCCTCGAAGACCATTCCGGGCAACGAGAAGGGCGTGATCCACATCATGAACTCGCTCTCTGAGAAGGGCGTGGACATCGTCGACGATGACGGCGGCAAGTACCACGTTTCGGGCCACGCCAACCGCCCTGACCTCGAGCGCATGCAGGACATCGTGAACCCGCAGATCGTCGTGCCCATGCACGGCGAGCACCGCCACCTGCGCGAGCACATGAAATTGGCCGAGGGACGTGGCCGCGCCGGGGTTCTGGCGATCAACGGCACCATGGTCGACCTGTCGGGCAACCAGCCCACGGTGGCAGGCTATGTCGAGACCGGCCGCACCTACCTCGACGGTTCGGTGCAGATCGGGGCGCTCGACGGCATCGTGCGCGATCGTATCCGCATGGCGCTGAACGGGCACGTGGTGGTGACGGTGATCCTCGACGAGGACGACGAGCCGCTTGGCGAGCCCTGGTGCGAGCTGATGGGCCTGCCGGAGATCGGCCGTTCGAACGCGCCGCTGGTGGATATCCTGGAAGAAGACCTCAGCCAGTTCCTTGGCCGCGCCGGCGAGAAGACCCTCGGCGACGACGACAAGCTCGAGGAAGGCATGCGCCGCATCGTGCGCAACTCCTCGGTCAACGAGATCGGCAAGAAACCCGAGGTGACAGTGGTGATCAGCCGCCTGTCCTGAGGCTTTCGGGAGGAATAACGAAGGCGCGCCGCGAGAGCGGCGCGCCTTTTCTTTTGCGATCAGTAAGCCTGGCGAATTAGCGCGTGATCTTCAGCGCCTCGAGGCCGTGGAAATGATAGAGGTCGGCGTATCTCGGCGTTCCGGCCAGTTGCATCCCGGCAAGCCGCTCGAAAAGGATCGGGAGGGCCGTCACCAGTTCGAGCCGGGCCAGAGGCGCGCCGACGCAGAAGTGCATCCCGCCGCCGAAGCTGGTGTTGGTCACGACCGGGCGCGCTGGATCGAAGCGCGCGGGCTCCGCCCAGACCGCCGGGTCTCGGTTCGCCGCGCCCAGCATGAGCGCCACTTGCTCGCCACGCTGGAAGGTATGGCCAAAGGCCTCGACCTGCTCGTAGGCGTAGCGGGTGAACATGTGCAGCGGCGGGTCGTAGCGCAGCACCTCCTCGACCACCGGCGCGGCGTTGTCCTCGGTGATCGTCACGCCCTGTTCCAGCAGCGCCTTGATGCCGTTGCCCATGGTGTGCACCGTCGCCTCGTGCCCGGCGTTGAGCAGCAGGATGCAGGTGGTGATCAGCTCGTCGGTCGAGAGTTTCTCGCCGCCTTCCTCGGCCGCAATCAGGTGCGACAGCAGGTCGTCACCGGGACTCGTGCGGCGCTCATCGACGTAGCCGCGCAGGAAGTCCGAGAAGTCGGTGGCCGCCGTCGCCGCCGCGACCTCCATCGCCTTGTCCCGGCGCGCCTGGTACATGCCGACCATGTCCGCCGACCAGCGCAGCAGTTGCGGCGCCATCGCCTCGGGCACGCCAAGCAGCCGCGCGATGACGATCACCGGGATCGGCTGGCAGAAGGCGGGCAGCAGGTCGATCTCGCCGTGCTCGCGCATCTCGTCGATGAGCCGGTGCGCCAAGGTGGCGATCTCCGGTCCGAGTGCGGCGATCCGGCGCGAGGTGAAAGCGCGCAGCACCAGCCCGCGCAGCCGCGTGTGGCGCGGCGGCTCGAGCTCGAGCATGGAGTGCGCCTCGACCGCGTAGAAGGGCGCCTGGTGGGCCGGGATCTCGGGGGCGATTTCTGGCGGGACCTCGCGGCCGAAGCGGCGGTCCTTCAGCAGCGTCGAGACGGCACGCTGCGACACGGCGCAGGGCAGGGCGTAGTCCTCCCAGAAGGCAAGATCGCCGGCGGCGCGCATTTCGTCGTAAAACGGGTAGGGATCCTGCACGAAGGCGGGATCGGTCGGGGATATGGAAAAGCGTTGCATGGGTCTCATCGTGGTCATGGCGCAACCCTAGGACACGCCCGCGCTTTCTTGGCAAGAGCGGTCTTGCTATGAGGGGTCATGAGCTGGGACCTTCTGACCCGGAGCCGCGCCCTCTGGCTGGCGCTGACGCTCGCCTTCGTGGCCGCGCTGTCGGGCAGCGTGTGGCACTATGGCTACCTGCAGGCGCTTGGGCCGCTCGCCGCGCGCGGGCAGAGCGACCTCGACCTCGCGTCGGACCGCCTCGTCAGCCAGCTGCAGCGGTTCCGCGAGTTTGCCGTGCTCACCACCCGCCACCCGGCGCTGGAGGCGCTGCTCGACGGCGGGCCCCGCGCCCCGGCGGACGAGATGCTGCTCACCGCCGCCGACCGGACCGGCGCAGTCAGTGCCTTCTACGTCGCGGGCTCGGGCGAGGTGCTGGCCAGTTCGGGTGACATGGTCCCTAGGGACGTGGCGCGCAGCGCCTATTTTCGCCGCGCCCTGACCGGTGCGCTTGGCATCGCCCACGGCGAGGGGCCGGGCGACGTGGACCGCGCCTTCTTCTTCGCCGCGCCGAACTTCGCGCCTTCGGGCGAGGTGCGCGGCGCGTTGGTGGTGGTGGTCGATGCGGCGGTGCTCGAGCGCGACTGGCGCGGCTCGTTGCCCGCCGTCTTCTTCCTCGACGAGAGCGGCACGGTCTTCGTCACCAACCGGACCGAATTGCTGGGCTGGCGACGCGAGGGGGATGGGGCCTTGGTCTCGCCCTCGGGGCAGCGGCGCGAGACCGAGACGACGGAACTTGGGGACTACACGATCCTGTCGCAAAATTGGTCGCCCTACATCCCCGCCCGCGCGCTGCGCCGCGTTGTCGACCTGCCGGTGATCGGCATGACCGCCGTGCTGCTGATCGACGTGCGCCCGGCGCGGCGCTACGCGCTGCTGCAGGCGCAGGCAGTGGCGGCGGGGGTGCTCTTTTTCGTCGCGCTGCTGTGGTTCGCGCTCGAGCGGCGGCGGGCGCTGGCGGCGATCAACCTCGACCTGGAAGAACGGGTCACCACGCGCACCCGCGATCTCGAAGAGGCCAACCTCGCGCTGCGCCGCGAGGTGGTCGAGCGGCAGGAGGCCGAGGCCGCGCTGAAGCGCGCGCAGGCCGAACTGGTGCAGGCCTCGAAGCTGACGGCGCTTGGCAAGATGAGCGCGGGGATCAGCCACGAGCTGAACCAGCCGCTGATGGCGATCCGCTCTTTTGCCGAGAACGGGGCCGCCTTCCTCGAGCGCGGCAAGCCCGAGCGGGCGGCAGAGAACCTCGGGCGGATCAGCGATATGGCGGGGCGCATGGGGCGGATCATCAAGAACCTGCGGGCCTTCGCCAAGGCCGAGCCGGGGCCCGCGCATCGCGTCGGTCTTGCGGCGGTGGTCGAGCAGGCGCTCGAGCTGATGCAACGCCGGATCGAGACCACCGGCGCCACGGTCGACTGGCAGCGTCCGGACCGGCCGGCCATCGTCATGGGCGGCGAGGTGCGGTTGAGCCAGGTGGTGGTGAACCTCATTTCGAACGCGCTCGATGCGATGCAAGGGCAGGACGTCCGGCGCCTCACCCTGCGCATCAATCATGAGGACGCCGCGGGCATGGTGCGGCTGACGGTCCGCGACACCGGCTCGGGCATCCGCGAGCCCGACCGCATCTTCGACCCGTTCTACTCGACCAAGGAGGTCGGCCCGGAAGAGGGGATGGGGCTTGGCCTGTCCATCTCTTACGGGATCGTCGAGGGCTTCGGTGGCAAGCTGCGGGGCGAGAATTTGCCCGGCGGCGGGGCGCAGTTCACGCTGGATCTGCGTCAGGCAGGCATGGAGATCACGCAGATGGAGAAACGCGCATGACCCGGCGGGTGCTTCTCGTGGACGACGATGCGGCGGTGCGCGAGGCGCTTGGCCAGACGCTGGAGCTGGCCGACCTCGACGCGGTGACCGCGGGCAGCTTTGTCGAGTGCAAGGAGCTGATCGAGCCCGCCTTCGAGGGGGTGATCGTTTCCGACATTCGCATGCCCGGCCGTGACGGCTTCCACCTGCTTGACTACGCGCACCGCAAGGACCCCGAGCTGCCGGTGATCCTGCTGACCGGCGAGGGCGACATCCCCATGGCGGTGCGGGCGATGGCGGCAGGGGCCTTTGACTTTCTCGAAAAGCCCTGCGCGCCGGGCGATCTGACCGCCGTGGTCGAGCGCGCGCTGCGCACCCGCGCGCTGGTGCTGGAGAACCGCCGCCTGAAGGCCGAGCTGGAGACCGGCGACGCCGCCGCAAGGATGCTCTTCGGCATCTCGCGCAAGGCGGACGGGCTGCGGGCGCGCTGCCGTGTGGCGGCGCGGGCCGGAACCGACGTTCTGATCACCGGGGCACCGGGGTCGGGCCTTTCGAAGGTTGCCGAGGTTGTGCACCTCTGCTCGAACCGCTCCAAGGGCCCCTTCGAGAAGCGATCGGCGGCCGGTCTGGACCGCGCAGCGCTCGGCGAATTCTGGCGCGGCTGCGCGGCGGGCACGGTGTTCCTCGACGAGATCTGCCAGCTGCCGAAGGACAGCCAACTGGCGCTGGTCGATCTGCTGGAGGAAGGAGGGCCCCGGCTGATCGCCGGCACGGTGCGCGATTTGGGCAAGGAGGTGGAGAGCAGCGCGTTTTCCGCCGAGCTCTTCTACCGGCTCGAGGTCATGCAGATCCACATCCCGGCGCTCGGCGAGCGGCCCGAGGACATCCCGGTGCTCTTCCGCCACTACGTGGCGCAGGCCGCCGAGCAGGCCGGTCTCGAGCCGCCGGAGATCACCGAGGAGGTGATCTCGGCGCTCATCGCGCGGGACTGGCCGGGCAACACCCGCTCGCTCATGTCGGCGGCGATGCGCTTCGCGCTCGGGCTCGGCGAGAGCGAGGACATGGGCGAGGGGCTGGGGTTGACCGAACGCATGGCGCAGGTCGAACGCTCGTTGCTGGTCGAGGCGCTGAAGCGCACCGGCGGGCAGGCCAGTGCGGCCGCGCAGGCCCTGAAGCTGCCGCGCAAGACCTTCTACGACAAGCTGGCGAAATACGGCATTCGCGCAGAAGACTATCGCTGAGCGGCGATTCCGCCCCCTGCCGCATTTTCGGGCGAGGTGAGAACTGTGCGGATTCTCGCACAGTCATACGCAATCAGCGTGCGGGATCTCGCACAAGATCATGCGTGCCGAACAATTGGCCTCCGAAAGGTGATACTTAAATATATATAATTAAATAGAAAAATCTATCATCACGAAATCCTCCCAAAAACGTTGCGACAAAATTCACCAGAGTATCTCTTGATATTCAGATCGATCGTGACGGTAGGAGGTCGCGGTCGGTGCTTCGACAAACAGAAGTTCCGGGAGGATTTCATGAAAAAGTTCCTGATGACCGCTGCCGCGGTGTCCGCACTCGTGTCCGGCACCCAGGCCGCAACCGCCGCCTGCGACGATGGCGAGATCGTGGTGAAGTTCAGCCACGTCACCAACACCGACAAGCACCCCAAGGGTATCGCGGCGCAGCTCTTCGCCGACCGCGTGAACGAGGAGATGGACGGCAAGGCCTGTGTCGAGGTCTTCCCGAACTCGACGCTCTACAACGATGACCAGGTGCTCGAGGCAATGCTGAACGGCGACGTGCAGATGGCTGCGCCCTCGCTGTCGAAATTCGAGCAGTTCACCAAGGTGTTCCGCATCTTCGACCTGCCGTTCATGTTCAAGAACATGGAAGCCGTGGACGCGTTCCAGACCTCGGACGTCGGCCAGGACATGAAGGAGTCCATGGTGCGCCGTGGCCTGCTCGGCCTTGGCTTCTGGCACAATGGCCTGACCCAGTTCTCGGCCAACAAGCCGTTGATCTCGCCGGAAGATGCAAAGGGCCTGAAGTTCCGCGTGCAGCCCTCCGAGGTGCTGAAGGCGAACATGGAGCAGCTCGGCGCCTCGCCGCAGCCGATGGCCTTCTCGGAAGTCTACGGCGCTCTGCAGACCGGCGTGGTCGACGGCCAGGAAAACACCTGGTCCAACATCTACGGCCAGAAGTTCTTCGAGGTGCAGGACGGCACCACCGAAACCAACCACGGCGTGCTCGACTACATGGTCGTCACCTCGGTTGACTGGTGGGAGAGCCTGCCCGAGGACGTGCGCATGCAGATGGGCCAGATCCTTGACGAGGTGACCTCCAGCCGCAACGCCGCGATCGCCGAGGTCGATGCCGACAACCGTCAGGCGATCCTCGACGCCGGCGGCGTGATCCGCGAACTGACGCCCGAGCAGCGTCAGGCCTGGGTCGACGCGATGAAGCCGGTCTGGGAGCGCTTCGAGAGCGAGGTCGGCGCCGACAACATCGCCGCCGCGCAGGAATTCAACGCGCAGTTCTGATCCGGCGCGGATGGCTTCGGCCCGGTCCTGCGCAGCGCGGGGCCGGGCCTTTTCACACCCGAATTTTCACCTTGGGGCAACCCATACGGCATAGCGGGGGACTAGATGTCCAATACCATGCACGGCGGCTCTGCACTCGGCCGCTTCGTCAACGAGCTCGAGGAAACGGCAATCGCCGTGATCCTCGGGCTGATGACGCTCCTCACCTTCGTCAACGTCGTCCTGCGCTACGGGTTCAACACCGGCGTGATCTGGGGCCTCGAGGCGGTGACCTTCCTCTTTGCATGGCTGGTGCTCTTCGGGGTGAGCTACGCGGTGAAGGTCACCGCGCATCTCGGGGTCGACGCGATCACCGGCCTCCTGCCGCCCGCCGCGCGCCGGGTGCTGGCACTGATCGCGGCCGTCCTCTGCATCTTCTATGCCTTCCTGCTGATGAAGGGCGCCTGGGACTACTGGGCCAACTTCGCCAACCTGCCGCAGACCACCGGGCGCTGGTTCCCCACCGGCTTCGAGGAGATGAAGCGCACCTCCTACCGGTCTTGGTACGAGGTCGTCGACATCCCGATGCCCGACTGGCTGCGCTTCATCGAGCCCTGGATCAACGAGGGCGAGCACTACGAGAAGCTGCCACGCTTCATCCCCTATTTCATCCTGCCCTTCGGCATGGCGCTGCTGCTCTTCCGCTTCATCCAGGCCGGCGTCCGCATCTGGACCGGCCAGAAAGACAGCCTGATTGTCAGCCACGAAGCCGAAGACGCCGTCGATGACGTCGCCCACCTGAACCGCGAGGACTGAGTCCGATGGAAGTCTTTCTCCTTTTCTTCTGCATCATCGGTCTGATGCTCATCGGCCTACCGATCGCGGTCTCGCTGGGCCTGTCGTCGATCATCTTCCTGCTGGTCCTGTCGGACACCTCGCTGGCCTCGGTGGCGCAATCGATGTTTCAGGCGATGGCGGGGCACTACACGCTGCTCGCCATTCCCTTCTTCATCCTCGCCTCGTCCTTCATGTCGACGGGCGGCGTGGCGCGGCGGATCATCCGTTTCTCGATCTCGCTGGTGGGCCACTTCCATGGCGGTCTCGCCATCGCCGGCGTCTTTGCCTGCATGCTCTTTGCCGCGCTCTCGGGCTCGTCCCCGGCGACCGTGGTCGCGATCGGCTCGATCGTCATCGCCGGCATGCGGCAGGTGGGCTATTCCAAGGATTTCGCGGCCGGCGTCATCGCCAACGCGGGCACGCTCGGCATCCTCATCCCGCCGTCGATCGTGATGGTGGTCTACGCCTCGGCCACGGACGTCTCGGTCGGCCGGATGTTCCTCGCGGGGGTCATCCCGGGCCTGCTCGCGGGCACCATGCTGATGATCACCATCTACGCCATCGCCCGCGTGCGCGGCCTGCCCAAGGGCGACTGGCACGGCTGGGGTGAAGTGATCCGCTCGGGCCGCGACGCGATGTGGGGGCTTTTCCTCATCGTTATCATCCTGGGCGGCATCTACGGCGGCATCTTCACTCCGACCGAGGCGGCGGCAGTGGCGGCAGTCTATGCCTTCTTCATCGCCAACTTCGTCTACCGTGACATGGGTCCGCTCGCAGGCAAGGACGGCGCGCCGAACCTGTCGCTGCTCCGCAAGCCGATCGCGCTGGTCACCGCCTTCTTCCACCGCGACACCCGGGACACGCTGTTCGAGGCCGGCAAGCTGACGATCACGCTGATGTTCATCATCGCCAACGCGCTGATCCTCAAGCACGTGCTGACCGACGAGCAGATCCCGCAGCGCATCGCCGGGATGATGCTCGACGCCGGCTTCGGGCCGATCATGTTCCTGGTGATCGTCAACGTGATCCTGCTCATCGGCGGCCAGTTCATGGAACCCTCGGGTCTCATCGTGATCGTCGCGCCGCTGGTCTTCCCGATCGCCATCGAGCTCGGGATCGACCCGATCCACCTCGGCATCATCATGGTGGTCAACATGGAAATCGGCATGATCACCCCGCCGGTCGGCCTGAACCTCTTCGTCACTTCTGGCGTAGCGGGCATGTCGATGATGCGCGTGGTCAAGGCGGCGCTGCCCTTCCTCGCGGTGCTCTTCGTCTTCCTGATCATGGTGACCTATATCCCCTGGCTGTCGACCTGGCTGCCGACCACCTTCATGGGTCCCGAGATCATCACCAACTGAGCCCTGCCGGAAGGGGCCTGGAAAAGAGCGCGGCGCCCCTTATCGGGCGCCGCACGTTCTTTTGGGGCAGGACCACCTCCCGCGGGCGTATTTGCAAAGAAAAGAAGCCGGGGGCTGCGCAGGGCCCCCGGCTTCTTCTCATTCTAAATACGCATTGCTAGCCGGTCAGGCTTTCCCGAGGGCCTCGATGATCGGCACGAAGTCTGCCGCCTTGAGACTGGCGCCGCCCACAAGCGCGCCGTCGACGTTCGAGACCGCGAAGATCTCGCCCGCGTTGCCCGGCTTCACCGAGCCGCCGTAGAGCAGGCGGACCGAGCGGCCGACGCCTTCGCCGAAGCGTTTCTCGAGCCGGGCGCGCATGAAGTCGTGCACCTCGCCGATCTGGTCCGTGGTGGGCACCTTGCCGGTGCCGATGGCCCAGATCGGCTCGTAGGCGACCACGAGATTGTGGCCGGTCGCGCCGTCGGGAATCGAGCCCGCGAGTTGTCCGGCAATGATGTCGAGCGTGTTCGACGCCTCGCGCTCGGAGAGGCTCTCGCCGACGCAGACCACGGCGGTCAGCCCGGCGTCCCAGGCGGCGCGGGTCTTGTTGCGCACCTCCTCGTCGGTCTCGCCATGATCGGTGCGGCGCTCGGAATGGCCGAGGATCACGTAGCTTGCGCCCGCGTCCTTGAGCATGTCCGCAGAGATGTCGCCGGTGTGGGCGCCCGAGGCCTTGGCGTGGCAGTCCTGCCCCCCGATGGCAATGTCTCCCGAGCCTGCCGCAGCCTGCGCAAGCAGCGTGGCGGGCGGGCAGATCAACACCTCGGTCTCGCCACCATCCGCATCCGCCATGGCCTTCAGCTCATCCAATGCGGCGGCCAGCCCGTTCATCTTCCAATTGCCGGCGGCAAGTTTCCTGCGCATGGTCGCTCCTCTCGTTGAAGTTCGCGCGTATCATCGCGGCGCAGCCAGCAGCGTCAAGCTTGGTTGCGCAATCAAGGAGATAGGGCGGAAACGGCCCAAGGCGACGTGCCGGCGGGCTTATTCCGAGCCGCGGCGCTCGGCCTCGAGTTCCTCGATGTCCTTGAACTTGATCGACTCGCCGCAGCCGCAAGCGTCGGCGACATTGGGATTGTTGAACTTGAAGCCGGATTCCAGCAGCGAGGTCTGGTAGTCGATCTCGGTGCCAAAGAGGAACATCTGCGCCATCGGCGCGATCAGCACCCGCGCGCCGTCCTGCTCCACGACCTCGTCATTGGCCTCGGGCGAGTCGACGAAGTCCATGGTGTATTCCATGCCTGCGCAGCCGCCCTTCTTCACGCCGATCCGCAGGCCCGCGCGCCCGTCGCGTTCCATGAGCTTGCGCACTTGCGTCACCGCGGCCGGGGTGATGGTGACCGCCTGTTTTCCGGGAATGCCGAACATCCGCGTCTCCTATGAGCTTTGTCAGGAATTTAAGCCCCTGCGGCCGGGGAAACAAGGGGCGGAGGGTCAGGCTGCCTCTGCGGGACGCGCGTCGGGGAAGATCGGCTGCGCCGTGCTGTCGAGTTCCTGAGCCGCGACGAGAAGCTGCTCGCGGGCCTCGCATTCGAGCGACCAGGCGATGTTGGGATCGGGGCAGGGGATCAGGAAGAGCACTTCCTTGCCGAAAACATCGTGACCGGAGACGTAGACGCCGCGCGATTCGGGACGGTCGGCGAGCCCTTCCATATCATCGAGAATCTGTTCGTAGCGCTGGCGCAGCGCCTCGACGTCGGCGCTGTGGGACAGGCGCAGCACCACTTCGCGGATAAGGAAGTGCTCCTGCATGGTCCAGTTCTCGAAGGGCTCGGCGACGAAGTCGACCACCGGCACCACCAGTCGCTGCCCGGTCCAGACGCGCAGCTGCACATAGGTGAAATGGATGCGCTCGACCGAGCACAGATGGCCCTTGAACAGCACCTTGTCGCCAATGCGCGCCGATTGGTTCAGCGCGATCTGCATCGAGGCCATGATATTGGTCAGCACGTTGCGCCCGGCATATGCGAGGATAATCGTTGCCGTACCCGCGGAGGCCAGCAGCGAAATGCCCAGCGAGCGCATGACGCTGGCTTCGGAGATGACGATGCCAGCGCCCACCAGCGCCACAAGGACGATCACTGCGCGGCGGGCGGCGGAGACGCGCGTCGCGATATTGCGGCGCTGCTCTTGGCCGTCTCCCATCTCGGCCAGTTCGTCGCCGTCGAATTTCACCAGTCGGTTGAGAATCACGTCCGCCACGTTGATCACCAGCCAGAGCACGGTGGAGACGAAGCCGAGGATGAGCAGCGGCGAGAGAATCGTGTCGATTCGCCCCGAGAACACCAGCACGTGCCGGGTGAGCAGGGACATGGTCAGGGTGACGACGGCCAGCGTGGTCGGGCCGCGCAGGGCCACGAGCGTCGAGTAGGGCGCATCGCGCAGCGTGCGGTTCAGCCCGCGCGACATGAGCCTGTTCACCAGCAAGCCGATGAAGCCGGTGGCCATCAGCACCAGCGGCAGCGCGATGACCTCCCACCAGCGCAGGCCCCAGAAGGCCCGCTCGCGCAGCGGCGCCGGAAGCGCGATTTCCAGCTCCGTGGGGCCGAAGGCCTCGGCCAGCGCCGGCAGCGCCTGCACCGTCTGGCGCGAGACGAGCCAGACCGGATCGCCGGTTGCGGGCTTAACGCGGTTGATCCGGATCGGCACCGGGCGGTCGCCGAGCTTGACATACCACAGCAGCAGCGAGCGGCGCGGCTCGCCCGCCATGGGGGCATCCTTGGTGCGCGCGTCGACGCCGTCGGGCCGATCGCGCAGGTCGTACCAGTCGATCATGATCTTGCGATCCATGAGCGTGGCGAACTGGCGGGCGCGCTCGGGCCCAAGCTCTGCCTGCTCGCCGGGCTCGATGGACGAAAGGTCCAGCAGGTGCGCCGCGCCTTCCCAGTCCTCGGCATCGGCACGGAAGAGGAAGCTCTCGAGCGCGGCGCGCGGGGTGGACCTGTCGATGTTCTGCGGGGCGTTGCCGAGGCCGGGGTTGACCATCTCGACCTCGTACCAGCGGTCGAGTTCGCCCTGCTGCGCGCGGCCGGGGCCAGGCAGGGCCAGAAGCAGCGTCAGCAGCGCAAGCGAAAGGAGGCGGGCGAGCAGGGTCATCGCAGATCAACGGCAAGCGCGCCCCGTTGGTTCCGCCCCTGCAGGCGCGGCGTGCGGCGGAGGTGGCAGAGCGCCAAAGAAAAAGCGCGCCACCGGGGCGCGCTTGGCATTTCTGGTCCGCGGCGGCGGAGGCTTACATGAAGCCCAGCTCCAGCCGCGCCTCGTCGGACATCATGTCCATGCCCCAGGGCGGATCGAAGACCATGTCGACATCCACGTCCTTGACCCCCGGGACCGAGGCGACGGCGTCCTGCACCCAGCCCGGCATCTCGCCCGCGACCGGACAACCCGGTGCGGTCAGCGTCATGATCACCTTCACGTCGCCCTCGCCGGCGATCTCGATCGTGTAGATCAGGCCGAGGTCGTAGATGTTCACCGGAATTTCCGGGTCGAACACGGTGCGGCACGCTTCGACGACCGAATCGTACAACGGGTGATCAGTGCTGGAGGGCGCGATCAGTGGGGCGCCTTCGAGCGGTGCGTCGGTCATGGCGGGTCCTTCCTCGGGGTTCCTGACCGAAGATATAGGAAAAGCGCGCGCCGGGGTAAAGGGTGCCCGCCGGGCTGTCGAGGCGGAGCAGCCCCGCCCGTACATATCCGTTCGTATAAAAAATGGCTTTTTGTGGGCGCCGACTGTGGTATCCTGATGCTGTTCGGCGTCAAGAGCTTTTGCATCCCCTTCGCGGGGGCGCGTGGCGCAAGGGGCCGCCGGACACGCACCATGGTCCTCGGACAACGGGGCGACGCAAGGGGATTGCATGCGCCGCGCTTGGGGATTGCATCGCGCCGGACGGGGGAGTCCGGGGGGGGTGGGCGCATCAGGGTGCTGACGAAGCCTGGGCGTCTGGGAAGGAAACGGGGGAACGGGGAGGGGACTGGGAATGCTTCACTCGGTAAGGGAATCCGCGGCCGAAAATGCCGCGTTCGATGACGTCATTGCCATGGCGCATGAAATGCAGGGCAATCGCGCGGTCTCGGAACTGCTGCGCCTCTCGGCGGCGCTGCTGGAACATTGCGCCTATGAGATGGCGCGCAACGACGGCCGCGGGCAGGTGTCGCGGATCATCCTCATTTCGGCGGAACTGGAACGGATGGCGCGCGAGGCCGCGGCGCAGTGAGCTTTGCCGTGCCCGGGGTTACCAAGCGTAAGCATCTGGAATAGCGACGTAATCTGGAAAACATCCCGCCAGTCTGCCCGCGCGGGCAGCCGGTCCAGCGGGTTTTTTCGAGCTCGGCAGAAAAATCCGCAACTGCCCCTAGGAAAGCGCTTGACGGGGTCCGGCCCCCCGCCTAAAAGCGCCCCACGTTCGGGACACAGTCCAGACGGTAGCGAGCGGTTGTAGCTCAGTTGGTTAGAGTACCGGCCTGTCACGCCGGGGGTCGCGGGTTCGAGCCCCGTCAACCGCGCCACCGCTACCTTGGATTGATGACCGGCAGAAAAGCGCGGTTGTAGCTCAGTTGGTTAGAGTACCGGCCTGTCACGCCGGGGGTCGCGGGTTCGAGCCCCGTCAACCGCGCCACTTTCTTCGGAACGCAGACGCCTCGCAGCCTTCGGGCCGCGCGGCGTTTCTGCTTTTGGGGCCTCCGATTTCGGTTGCCCGGACCGGAAGCGCGGAGCAGACCTCCGTTTCTTCTGGGCAGAACTATCGCGGGGGAGTCGCGCGCAGCGCGGCGGGGGCGGCGCCCCCATGACGCTCCGCCAGTAACTTGAGCCGCGCGCCGAGTCGCGCTAAACCGCGCCGCAACCCAGTCGAATTCGCGCCGCGACGTCACCCAGCCGGAAAGCCAGACCATGAAATTCCTCGATCTTTGCAAGGTCTACATCCGATCCGGCCAGGGCGGCAAAGGCTGCACCTCTTTCCGCCGCGAGAAGTTCATCGAGTACGGCGGGCCCGATGGCGGCGACGGCGGCCGGGGCGGCGACGTCTGGGCCGAGGCGGTGGACGGGCTCAACACGCTCATCGATTTCCGCTACCAGCAGCATTTCTTCGCCGGCAACGGCGTGCCGGGCATGGGGCGCCAGCGCACCGGCGCCGATGGCGATGACATCGTGCTGCGCGTGCCCGTCGGCACCGAGATTCTCGACGAGGACGAGGAGACGGTGATCGCCGATCTCACCGAGCTTGGTCAACGCGTGATGCTGGCCAAGGGGGGCAACGGCGGCTGGGGCAACCTGCACTTCAAGACCTCGACCAACCAGGCGCCGCGGCGCGCCAACCCCGGCCAGCCGGGGGTCGAGCGCACCATCTGGCTGCGGCTGAAGCTCATCGCCGATGTCGGGCTGCTGGGCCTGCCCAACGCCGGCAAGTCGACCTTCCTCGCGGCGACGTCGAACGCGCGGCCAAAGATCGCCGATTATCCTTTCACCACGCTGCACCCGAACCTTGGTGTCGTCGGCGTGGACGGCAAGGAATTTGTCGTCGCCGACATCCCCGGGCTGATCGAGGGCGCGCATGAAGGCCGCGGCCTCGGCGATCTCTTCCTTGGCCACGTCGAGCGCTGCGCCGTGCTGCTGCACCTCGTCGATGGCACCTCGGGCACGCTGCTCGAGGATTGGCAGACGATCATCACCGAGATCGAGGCCTATGGCGAAGGGCTCGCCGACAAGCCCCGGGTTACCGTGCTCAACAAGATCGACGCGCTGGACGACGAGGAGCGGGCCTTCCTGAAAGAAGAGCTCGAGGCCACGACGGGCGGCAAGGTCATGCTCATGTCCGGCGCGGCGGGCGAGGGCGTGACCGAGGTGCTGCGCGCGCTGCGAGGCTTCATCGACGAGAACCGCCTGCGCGAGGCGCCCGAGGAAGACACCACATGGCGACCCTGAGCGAGGCGCGCCGCCTCGTCGTAAAGATCGGCTCGGCCCTTCTGGTCGACAAAGCGACCGGCGCGCTGCGCCAGGACTGGCTGAATTCCATGGCTGCCGATGTGGCCCGGGTGAAGGCGCGCGGCACCGACGTCGTGCTGGTCTCATCGGGCTCGATCGCGCTCGGGCGCGGCATCTTGAAACTGCCCCCGGTGGCGCTGCCGCTCGAGCAGAGCCAGGCCGCCGCCGCGGTGGGTCAGATCCGCCTTGCCCGCGCCTGGGAAGAGGCGCTGGCCCCGCATGGGATCACCACGGCGCAGGTTCTGGTGACGCTCGAGGATTCCGCCTCGCGCCGCCGCTATCTCAATTCCCGTGCCACGATGGAGACGCTGATCGGCTTCGGCGCGGTGCCCATCGTCAACGAGAACGACACCGTCGCCACCGACGAGATCCGCTACGGCGACAACGACCGGCTGGCGGCGCAGGTCGCCGTGACCGTGGGGGCCGACCAGTTGATCCTGCTGTCGGACGTCGATGGCTTCTACACCGCCAACCCGGCGCAGGATCCCAAGGCGCGGCGCTACGACGTCATCCACCAGATCACCCCCGAGATCGAGTCCATGGCCGGCGACGCCGGCTCGGGCCTGTCGAAGGGCGGGATGAAGACCAAGCTCATGGCCGCCAAGACCGCCACCGGCGCCGGCTGTGCCATGGCGATCACCGAGGGCTCGGTGCTGCATCCGCTGAGCGCGCTGGAAGACGGCGCCAACGCCACTTGGTTCACGCCGCAGATGGACCCGCACGCAGCGCGCAAGGGCTGGATCCTAGCGATGAAGCCTTGCGGCGTGCTGACCGTCGACGCTGGCGCCGCCGCCGCTCTGGCGCAGGGCCGCTCGCTGCTGCCGGTCGGGGTGACCCGGGCCGAGGGCGCCTTTGGTCGCGGCGATCCGGTGACCATCCGCGACGCCGACGGGCGCGCCCTGGGGCAGGGGCTGACCCGCTATACCGCCGATGAGGCGCAGGCGATCATCGGACACCACAGCTCGGAGATCGAACAGGTGCTGGGCTATCCGGGCCGCGCCGTGCTGATCCACCGCGACGACATGGCGCTCTGATCCGCCGCGCCGATGGCACGGGAAATGAGGCGTGGTTGCGCAGAGAAGAAGGGCATGGACCCTTCCTCTTTCCAAGTACGCGCTGACCGGGCCCTGCTCGTCCCGAGCGGCGCGCGAACGGCGCGCAATCCGCTCTGTATCCCCCGGGGTCACGGCGCTATAAGAAAGCTCCAAACCCCAAACCTAGGGTAAAGAGCGATGAAAGACCTGACAGACATCCACGCGACCATGATCGACCTCGGCAAACGCGCCAAGGCCGCCGCCGCGGAGCTCGCCTTTACCCCGCCAGAGCGCAAGACCGAGGCGCTGGAGGCCGCGGCGGATGCGGTCTGGGCCCGCCGCGCCGAGATTCTCGCCGCCAATGAGAACGACATGCAGTTCGGCCGCGACAAGGGGCTCAGCGAGGCGATGATGGACCGGCTGCTGCTCACCGAGGAGCGCCTGCAGGGCGTCGTCGACGGGCTGCGTGCCATCGGCGCGCAGCGCGATCCCGTGGGCGAGGTGATCACCGAGTGGGACCGCCCCAGCGGACTGCAGATAAAGCGCGTGCGTACGCCGCTTGGTGTCATCGGGGTGATCTACGAATCCCGGCCGAACGTCACCGCCGACGCCGGGGCACTGTGCCTCAAGTCCGGCAATGCCGTGATCCTGCGCGGGGGGTCCGAGAGCTTCCACAGCTCTTCGGCGATCCACGCCTGCCTCGTTGACGGTCTGCGCAAGGCGGGCCTGCCCGAGGACGCGATCCAACTGGTGCCGACGCGCGAGCGCGCCGCGGTGCAAGAGCTGCTGACCATGACCGACTACGTCGACGTCATCGTGCCGCGCGGTGGCAAGGGGCTTGTCGGCCTCGTGCAGCGCGAGGCGCGGGTGCCGGTCTTTGCCCATCTCGAGGGCATCGTGCACATCTACATCGACCGCGCCGCGGATCCGGTGACCGCGCTCAAGGTGGTGCTCAACGCCAAGACCCGGCGCACCGGCATCTGCGGCGCCGCCGAATGCCTGCTGATCCACCGCGAGGCGATGGACACCATCGGCCAGGGCGTGATCCGCGCGCTGCTCGACGCCGGGGTCGAGGTGCGCGGCGACGCGGGCGTCCAGCAGGTCGAGGGGGTGAGCCCGGCCACCGAGGGCGACTGGGGCCGCGAGTATCTCGACAAGATCATTGCCGCAAAGGTGGTCGCCGATGAGGACGATGCCATCGCCCACATTCGTCGCTACGGCTCGCAGCACACCGACTGCATCCTGTCGCAGGATGAGGCGGCGGTCGAGAAATTCATCCAGCGCGTCGACAGCGCCATCGTCATGGTCAACTCCTCGACCCAGTTCGCCGACGGCGGCGAATTCGGCATGGGGGCCGAGATCGGCATCGCCACCGGCAAGATGCACGCCCGCGGCCCGGTGGGTGCCGAGCAGCTGACCAGTTTCAAATACGTCGTGCGCTCGGACGGCGCGGTGCGCGGCTGAGTTTAGCTGATCTCGATCGTGACCGCCGCCTCACCGGCGGTCACTTCGATGCTGCGACCGCGCTCCTCGGCGAGGGCGGCCAAGACCGGGAAATGCACCTGCGCGCTCGAAAGGGCGGGCAGCTTCCCGGGGTGGGCGAGCAGATTCCAGAGTGACGCGTCATGGGCGATCCGCTTGCCGGTCCCGGTGATCCGCCAGCCCTGGTTCAACTCTTCTACCTCGATCTGCCCGCCCAGGGGCAAGGCGCTTTCGCAGCAGAGCACCGCCAGCAAGGCGAGCTGAACCTCGGGGCGCGGCGCGGCGCTCTGGCGGCGCCAGTCGCAGCTGAGCCGCCCGCCTTTGCAATAGTCGCGAAGCAGGCGCGTGGCTTCCGGCGGGCCAATCATCTGCTCGCCTTCGGCATGGCCAAAGGCAACGCGGAACAGGCTGATCCTCGCGCGGGCGGCGCGGCAGCTGTCGTCCACCAGCGCCAGCTCCGGCGTGTCGAGCGGCGTGCCCGAGAGCGCCAGAAGCTCGAGCCCGTTTGCGATGGCCCCGACCGGGCTGATCAGGTCGTGGCAGAGGCGCGAGGCTACCAGCGTCGCGAGTTTGGCGTTATGCTGTTGCATCAAGGCCTCGTGGAAAGGGGATGGGTATGAACGATCTCAACGCATTGCTGGAGCCGGGCATGCTGGTACAGCATCCCGACAGACCGGATTGGGGGCTGGGGCAGGTGCAATCCAATATCGGCGGCCGTGTGACTGTCAACTTTCGGGAGCAGGGCAAGGTCGTGCTCGACGGCGAACGTGTGACCCTCCTGCCGGTGTTCGACGTCTAGGCTTAGGGCTCAGTCGTTTACGAATAGTTAACCAAGCTCGCCGAAGCCCCGCCCGTGGCTGGCCGGTCGCGTCGGACAGCTCGGGGCGGGCCGCGGAAAATCTGTTTTCCTTTGCGCTCTTCCGCTTTAGAACCGCGCCAACAAGCAGAGGACGGCCATGGCGCTGGACGACAGGAACCTGACGGTGCGGCTGGCGCGCACGGACGATGAGATCGCGGCGGCGCAGCGCCTGCGCTACGAGGTGTTCGTCGCCGAGCTGGGCGGGGGCGGGACCCTGGTGGATCACGAGAACCGGCTCGAGCGGGATCGGTTTGACCCGTTCTTCGATCACCTGCTGCTGACCGATGCCCGCAAGGACGGCGCGGTGGTCGGCGTTTACCGGCTGTTGCGCGATGACCAGGCCGAGGCGGCGGGGCAATTCTATTCCGAGGATGAGTATGACCTCTCGCTGCTGCGCGCCAGCGGGCGTCGGCTGCTGGAGCTGGGCCGGTCCTGCCTGCATCCCGACTATCGCGGCGGGCCGGGCGTCATGCTGATGTGGCAGGCGGTGTCGGACTACGTGGCCGAGCACGGGATCGAGATCCTTTTCGGCACCGCCTCTTTCCACGGCACCGACGTGCAGCGCCTTGCGCATCCGCTGTCGCTGTTGCACGCGCGCCATCTTGCGCCCGACGAGCTGCGCGTGCGCAGCCGGGTGTTCCAGCCGATGGACCTGCTGCCAGAGGCGGAGATCGACCGCCGCCGCGCCATGGTCGAGACCCCGGCGCTGATCAAGGGTTACCTGCGGCTCGGTGGCATGGTGGGCGAGGGCGCTTTCGTCGACCACGCCTTCAACACCACGGATGTCTGCCTGGTGATGGACACGCAGAGGCTCAACGCACAGGCGGCGGCGCGGGTCCGGCGGGGGCGCGGATGAGCGGTCCTTCGGGGCCGGCGGACCCGACCTGGCGCGGGGCAGAACCCCCGGAAATCGCGCTTGGCTGGGCCGACTACGCGCGGGCGACACTGCGCGGGCTTCTGGTCGTGCTGCTGCTGATCTGCGGGATCATGGTGAAGCTGGCAGTTCTGCTGGTCGAGCGGCTGGTCCGGGGCGGGCAGCGGGTCTGGTCGCCGGTCGTCACGCAGGGGGTCTGCCGTCTGGTCTTCGTCATTCTCGGCCTGCGCCTCGAGGCGCGGGGCGCGCGCATGACCGGCCCGGGAGCCTATGTCGCCAACCACTCGTCCTGGCTCGACATCTTCGCACTGAACGCCAGGCGCAACGTGCTCTTCGTGTCAAAAGCCGAGGTGGCAAACTGGCCGGGAATCGGGATGCTGGCGAAGCTCACCGGCACGGTCTTCATCAATCGCGACCGGCGCGCGGCCAAGGCACAGCCCAAGCTGATCGAGGCGCGGCTTCTGGCAGGCGACAGGTTGCTCTTCTTCCCGGAGGGGACCTCGACCGATGGCCGGCGAATTCTCCCTTTCAAAACAACGCTTTTCGAGGCGTTTTTGTCAGAAGAGGTGAAGTCCGATCTGCAGGTCCAGCCGGTCACGGTGGTCTATCATGCCCCGCCGGGCGCTGATCCCGCCTTCTACGGTTGGTGGGGGGACATGGCGCTGGGGCCGCATCTGCTGCAGGTGCTGGGAGCGCGTTGCCAGGGGCACGTGGAGGTGGTCTACCACGAGCCGCTCAGGGTCGCCGATTTCGCCCATCGCAAGGCTCTGGCGCGGGCGGCGGAAGCGCGGCTCCGATCCGCGCATCCTTCCGAAGACATTGCGTGAGAAATATCCCGTAACGCGCTGTAAAGTCAGTGCATCGCGGCGATAAGGGTCTTCAGTGCGGCGGCTGGGTCCTCGGCGCTCCAGATCTCCTCGCCGATGCTGAGGAAATCGGTCACCGGTGCCAGCTTGGCCACCAGCTCGGGGGTCAGCCCGCCCTCGGCCACCACCGGCACCTCGATCATCTGCGACCACCACTCGAAGATCTCGAAGTCTGCCAGAGTCCCGTCGCCGAGCGCCTCGCCGCTGAGCGGCCCGAAAGAGACGTAATCCGCTCCGGCCTCTCCAGCGACCATGCCGTCATGCCGGAAGCTGGCACAGAAGGCGCCGACGATGGCGTCCGGGCCAAGGTCCTTGCGCGCGGCTCGGACCGAGCGCGACCCGTCGGTGAGGTGAACGCCGTCGAGCCCGAGGCGCTGAGCCAGCACCACGTGGGTGTCGATCACCAGCGCGATGTCGTAGCGATGTGCCACCTCGCGCACCGCGTCGGCGGCACGCAGAAGCCGGTCCTCGTCGCGCGTGGCGAGCGACAGACGCATGCAGGCGATCTCGGCGGCATCGAGCACCGAGGAAAGCTTGTCCGGAAAGACCGAAAGGTCGAACTCCGGCGGGGTGACGAGATAGAGCTGAGGCTGGTCTGCTTCGGCCATGGCGCGGCTCCTGACTTGCGAATTGCGCTCCTATATCGCGGCTTTAGGATACAAGGAAGGGGGCAGCGTCATTTCGGCGGCAGGCTGCGGACAAACTCGATCGCCAGCGCGGTCAGGCGGGTGCGGGTGGCATCGTCCGCCATGGCCTCGGGCGCGGCCTCGACATAGCCGCCCATGCGGCGCCCGCCCATGATGGCGGGGCCGACGTCGTCGAGCGCGGTGGCCATCGCCTGCGCCTCTTTGCCGACGCGGTAAAGCCCGCCCTCGGCCCGCACGCCGCAGATCATGTTGCCGTCGAGCAGGAAGCACAGCGCGCCAAACATGCGCTTCTCGGTCAGACCGGGCAGAGGGCCGATGTCGTCGCGGACGGTTTCGGCGAGGCCTTCGTCAAAGCTCATGCGCTGCGCTCCTTGCGGGGAATGCGTGAAGCATATCCTTTGGAGACCCCCTCGCGGGGATATTTCTGCCCGGAAGAAAGCGCAGCGCTCAGTGCCGGGGGAAGGTGAAGCGGAAGACCTCGTTGGGGTAGGCCTCTTCTCCCAGGCGGAAATAGGTCCGGCCGATCCGCTCGAAACCCTGCGCCTTGTAGAAGGCGATGCCGGGGGTGTTCTCTGAATTGGTGGCCAGCCAGACGGAGGGAGCGTCCAGCGCGAGGGCCGCGCCGAGGCCGGCCTGCAGAAGGTCGCGCCCGATGCCGTGGCCCTTGTGACGGGGCTGGACGTAGAGCGTGGCGATCTCGGTGTCCGAGCAGCCCGGGAGCGGCCCGGGGGCGCCCTGGGAAAGACGCAGGAAGCCATCGATGCCCTCTTCGTTCTGGGAGACGATGAAACGCTGCGAAGGATCGGCCAGCGCGCGCTCGAACTGCGCCTTCGTGAAGGTCTCGAGCGCGTAGTCCGCGAATTCGGCGGTCACGCCGCGGCGGATGTAGGTGCCGAGCCAGACCTCGATCGACAGGGCGGCGAGGGCGGAGGCGTCGTCGGGTCTGGCGTCTCTGAGGGTCATGCGGGCTCCGCTGTCAGGCTGCGCCCCTTTTGGCAGCCGGAGACGGGAGCGGCAAGGATGGGAATGGGCTCGAGAAATCCGGGCCCCGAGGTGTCGCTTTCTTGCTCTTCCGCCCGCGCGGGACTATGCGGGAGCCGGATTTACGGAGTTTGTCATGCCGAGCGAGACGAGGCAGCCCGCATTCGTGCTGGTGCGGCCGCAGATGGGTGAGAATATCGGGGCCGCATCGCGGGCCATGTGGAATTTCGGGTTGGACCGGATGCGTCTGGTCAGCCCGCGCGACGGCTGGCCGAACCCCTCGGCCACCGCCATGGCCTCGGGCGCCGGGCGGCTGCTCGACGAGGCGCAGCTGGTCGAGACCACCGCGCAGGCGGTCGAGGATTGCGATCTGGTCTTTGCCACCACGGCGCGGATGCGCGGGCTCACCAAGCCCGTCTATTCGCCCGAGCAGGCGATGAAGGAAGCCAGCCAGCGCATCGCCCAGGGGGGCAAGGTCGCGGTGATGTTCGGCCCCGAGCGCGCCGGGCTGGAAAACTCCGACGTGGCGCTGGCCAATGCGCTGATCAACGTGCCGGTGAACCCCGAGTTCCCCTCGCTCAACCTCGCGCAATGCGTGCTGCTCTGCGCCTACGAATGGCAGCGGGCCTCGTCGGAGATCGAGGCGTTGCGGGTCGAGATGGCGGGCGCCGAATGGGCCAGCGGCATCGAGGTCGAGAAGCTGGCCGAGCATTACGAGGAGCGGCTGACCGAGGCGGGGTTCTTCTTCCCCGAGCACAAGGCGGAGAGCATGAAGCTCACCCTGCGCAACCTCTGGAGCCGCATGCCGCTGACCCGCGAGGACGTGAAGACCCTGCATGGGGTGATGCGCCAGATGGTGCGCTGGAAAGAGCGCGGCTGAGCCGCGCCTTGCTTGGCTGATGGCGGCTTGAAGGGGGCGGGGTGCGCCCCTATCGTCGCCGCGACGGATGTAGGAGAAGATCATGGCCGGAAACCGCAAGCTCTTTGAGGAGGTTGGGGCGGAGACCCCGAAGGCCGCCCCCACGGGCGGCATGATCGACAGGGGGCGCACCGGCGCGCGGGGGGCGATCCGGGTCTGGCTGATGCTTCTATTCGCGCTGGTGGTGGCGATGATCTGCGTCGGCGGGCTGACCCGGCTGACCGACAGCGGCCTGTCGATCACCGAATGGAAACCGCTGCATGGCGCCGTCCCGCCGCTTAGCGAGGCCGAGTGGCAGGAAGAATTCACCCTCTACCAGCAGATCCCGCAATACGAGCTGCTCAACAAGGGCATGACCCTGTCGGAGTTCAAGGGCATCTACTGGTGGGAATGGGGGCACCGGCAGTTGGGCCGGGTGATCGGCCTCGTCTGGGCGCTTGGATTCCTCGTCTTCCTCGTGGCGCGGCAGATCCCAACCGGTTGGACCGGGCGGCTCTTGCTTCTTGGCGGGCTTGGCGGGCTGCAGGGGGCCGTGGGCTGGTGGATGGTCTCCTCCGGCCTCGTTGGCGAGATGATCGCCGTGGCCTCCTACCGGCTGGCCATCCACCTTGGGCTTGCCTTCATCATCCTGGCGTTCATTGCCTGGGACATCTTCCTGCTTGGACGGCAGGAACGCGAGCTGATGCAGGCCCGGCGCCTGCGCGAGCCGAAGCTCTTTTCCATGACCACGGGGCTGCTGCATCTCGCCTTCGTGCAGATCCTGCTGGGCGCGCTGGTGGCGGGGATCGACGCGGGCCGCTCCTTCACCGACTGGCCGCTGATGGCGGGCGGCTTCTTCCCGCCGCAGCCGTTCGACTTGGTGCCGGTCTGGCGCAACTTCTTCGAGGACCCGGGCCTCGTGCAGTTCATGCACCGGATCGTCGGATACCTGCTCTTCGTCTTCGGCGTGGTGGTCTGGCTGCGCGGCCGCAAGTCCGCCAATGCGGACACCCGATTCCGCTACAACGCGGTGCTGGCCATGCTCTGCGTGCAGGTCGTGCTGGGCATCGCCACGGTGCTTTACGTCGCGCCCTGGCACATTGCCATCACCCACCAGCTCGGGGCCGTCGTGCTCTGGGTGCTGATCCTGCGGGCCCGCTTCGGGGCGCAGTTCCCCAAAACCCAATCGATCCGCGAGGCCCGCTGAGATGAGTGCATTTGACGAGTTGATGACGTTCCAGCGCGACACCGGCGCGCTGGCGCAGGTGGCGGGCCGCCTTGGCTGGGACCAGGAAACCACCATGCCGCATGGTGCTGCCGACCAGCGCGCCGAGGAGATGGCGGCGCTGGAAAGCGTGCTGCACGCCCGGCGCACCGATCCGCGCGTCGGCGAATGGCTGGCGGCCATTGATGCCGCGGCGCTGGACGAGGTCGGGCAGGCGCAGCTGCGGCACATCCAGCGCAGCTTCACCCGCGCCGGTCGCGTTTCGGGCAAGCTGGCGGCGGATCTCGCCCGGATCACCAGCCGGGCGCACCGCACCTGGGCCGAGGCGCGGGCCGACGACAACTTCGCGGCCTTTGCGCCGATCCTGAAGGATGTCGTCGCGCTGAAGCGCGAGGAGGGCGCGGCGCTGGCGGACGGTGGAGACGTCTACGACGCGTTGCTCGATGACTACGAGCCCGGCGCCACGGCGCAGCAGCTCTCCGAGATGTTCGGCGCGTTGCGGCCGCGTCTGGTGGCGCTGCGGCAGGCGATCCTCGAGAAACCCGCGCCCAAGGCGCTCTCGGGCACCTTCGATGACGCCGGGCAAATGGCTCTGGCGCGCAAGTTGGCCGAGGTCTTCGGTTACGACATGGCGCGGGGCCGGGTCGACAAGGCGGTGCACCCCTTCAGCTCGGGCAGCGGCGATGACGTGCGGATCACCACGCGGACCAACCCGCTCGACCCGTTCAACTGCATCTACTCGACCATCCACGAGACCGGCCACGCCGCCTACGAGCAGGCCATCGCGCCGGGGTATCGCTTCACCCCGCTGGGCGAGGGCGTGTCGATGGGCGTGCACGAGAGCCAGAGCCGCATCTACGAGAACCAGCTGGGCCGCTCGCGGGCCTTCACCAGCTGGCTCCACGGTCAGATGCAGGCGCAGTTCGGCGATCTGGGGCTGAGCGCCGAGGCGTTCTACGCCAGCGTCAACGCGGTGCAGAACAACTACATCCGCACCGAATCCGACGAGGTGCAGTACAACCTTCATGTGCTGCTGCGCTTCGATCTCGAGCAGGCGCTGATCTCGGGCGATCTCTCCGTGGACGATCTCGAGGCCGCCTGGAACGAGCGCTTCGCCGCGGACTTCGGCTTTGCCGTCGATAAGCCCTCGGACGGGGTTCTGCAGGACGTGCACTGGTCGGCTGGGCTCTTCGGCTACTTCCCGACCTACAGCCTTGGCAATGTCTATGCCGGCTGCCTGCACAAGGCGCTGCGGCAGGCGGTGCCCGACCTTGACGCGCAGATGGCCGAGGGCGATCTTTCCGCCGCCACCGGCTGGCTGCGTGAGAGCGTGCAGCGTCACGGCGGGCTTTATCACCCGCGCGACGTCATCGAGCGCGCCTGCGGCACGGCCCCCTCGGAGGCGCCGCTGCTCGAGTATCTCGAGGCCAAATTCGGGGCTCTATACGATCTCTGAGGCACCGGCCAAAACCAATGAAGCGGCCCCGAGGGGCCGCTTCTGGTATCCGGGTGCGTGAGTGGTGGACCGGACTTAAACTGTTTCTGGGATGTGCGGAGATATCACGCTGAAGCGGCCTCCGCCGAAGATGACCAGCGGCAGCGCCAGCAGCGCAACGACGACCAGCCGCTGGGTTGTCTCGAGATCCAGGACCGCGAAGTCGGGCAGCAAAAGCTCGTGCCAGAGGTAGATGGCAAAGCCGATGAGGGCGACGGTGCGGGTCGCGACGCCGAGGATCAGCCAAATGCTGATCGACGCTAGGATTGCACAGGTCAGCGCGACCAACGGCTCGGGGATGCGTACATCGAGGGTGCCTGTGAACACCGGATCATTGGTAAAGATTTCCAGCGCGACCGTATAGCCCAGCAACAGGGCGAGAAGAATTCGCAGCGCGCATTGAAAAGTCGGAAAAAAGTTCACAATCGTCCTGCTCGTTAATCCGGAATCGAATGGCCCGGCCGGTTACATGTCGCCATTGTTACACTTGACCAGCACAAATCAAGCGGGAACTTTTCAAGTTTGCCTTTGCGTAAACATTGTTAGTTACGCGCCACAGCTGTCACGGCTAGGGCGTCAGACGCCTCGAAACATTGAATAATCCAGTCCACGGCCCGGCGCATGCCAGAGTCCGTCCTGCGGCTTTCATGATAGAAGAGCCAACATTCCAGCGTTTCTGGCGCCGCGTCAGGTGCAGCGGGCACGAGATCCGGTGTCTGGCATGCCAAAAGATCGGGCAAGGGGCCTGCCATCCGCGTGATCTGCATGAGCCGGTGCAGGGCGATGAAGTTGTCGACAGTGATCTTCGGCTCCTTGCCGAAGACATCATAGGCCTGGCGCAAGATGCGCGAGCGGCTCGTGCTGGTGTTCAGCCCGACCCAGCCGCCCTCTGCATCGCTGTCGCGGAACCGATAGGGGCGGAAGCTCATCTCGCCCGCCTTGCGGGCAACGATGCGGCCCTGGTCGGGTCGTCCGAACTGCACCACGAGGTCATTCTCGCCCAGGCCCTCGCGCTCGCGACGCTCGGTGACCGTCAGTTGCACATTGGCCAATAGGTCGGCCTGCGGGCCGAGCCCGGGAAACAGAACCAGCGAGGCGATGATCGGCGAGGCGCCGAGGCTCAGGGAGACGGAGTCGATGTCGAGCCCCGCGCCCTGGTTGTTGAGCGTCGACTTGAGCTGCCCGTCAAAGTTCTGCGCGACGTTGATCAACTCGCGCACCGCCTCGGAGGGGCGCCACCCATCGGCCGTCTTGACGAAGGCGGGCACACCGAGCGTTTCGGAAAGGCGTTCGATCCGGCGCGATACGGTCGCGGTATTGGTGCCCAGCAGCTTCGCCGCTGCGGTCATCGTGCCGGTCTTGGAAAGTGCTACGAGGAACCGAAGGTCGTCCCAATTGTTCATGGTCTTTTTCTGCTCGGGCTTTTGGGTCGCCTAGATCGGCGGTCGGCCGCGCGCTTTTCCCTCGTCGGTTGTGTAAGGTTCGGCGCGCGCTCTTAACGGATGAGTTACCGATTAATTTAGGACGTTGCTCTGGGCAAGCAAGCAGGGGGTGATCCCAAATTGGTGACAATTTGTATCAGATTGACGCTGGGGAAGGAAAAACGCCGCGTCCGGGACGGGACGCGGCGTTTTCATGGGCGGAGAACCGCCGTTCTTGGTGCTGCGGCGGAGCCCGGCGCGCGCGATACGCGCCGGTGCGAATCAGCCGAAGTAGCCGCCGAAGCTGCCACGGTAGGCGGCAGCCAGTTCCGAGAGCGGGGCTTCGCTGCTTCCGAAGCGGACCGTGTCGCCGGTGAACTTGCCAACGGTCGCCAGCGTGACGCCGGCTGCCGAGGCCGCGCTCATCAGCGCTTCGGCGGCGTCGAAGCTGCAGGCGATGAGGTAGCGGCCCTGGTCCTCACCGAAGAGGGTCGGGGTATCCGCCGCGTCGATCTGCACGCCGACGCCCGAGGCTTCGGCCATCTCGAAGGCAGCCATGGCGAGGCCACCGTCCGACAGGTCGCAGCAGCTGCGGATCCAGTCGCGGTTGGCGAGGATGAACTCGCCGTTGCGGCGCTCGGCCTCGAGATCGACTGCGGGCGCGTCGCCCTCCTCGCGATTGAACACCTCTGCAAGCAGGGCGGACTGGCCGAGGTGGCCGGCGGTATCGCCGACCAGCAGCGCCACATGGCCGTCGCGCGCATAGCCGAGGATCGGCTCTTCGCCGGCGGCGATCAGCCCCACCGCGCCAATGGTCGGCGTCGGCAGGATCGGCTCGCCGTCGGTCTCGTTGTAGAGCGAGACGTTGCCCGAGACGATGGGCGTGTCGAGCGCAAGACAGGCCGCGCCGATGCCGTCGATGGCGCCGACGAACTGGCCCATGATCTCGGGCTTCTCGGGGTTGCCGAAGTTCATGTTGTCGGTGGTCGCCAGCGGGCGGGCGCCCACGGAGACGAGGTTGCGATAGGCTTCCGCCACCGCCTGCTTGCCGCCCTCGACCGGGTTGGCGCGCACGTAGCGCGGCGTCACATCCGAGGTGAAGGCCAGCTTCTTGTCGGTGCCATGCACGCGGATCACGCCGGCGCCGAAGCCAGGGATGCGCACGGTGTCGGCCATGACCTGGCTGTCGTACTGCTCGTAGACCCATTCGCGCGAGCAGTAGTTCGGCGAGGAGATCAGCGCCTTCAGCCCGTCGATCGGATCGATGCCGGGCACGTCGGCGAGCGGCTCTGCGGCGGGGGTGGGGACCCAGGGGCGGTCGTACTCGGGCGCGGTGCCCGAGAGCGCCTTGAGCGGCAGGTCGGCCTTCACCTCGCCGTTCAGCACGATGAGGAAGCGGTCCTCGGCAATGGTCTCGCCGACGATGGCGAAGTCGAGGTCCCACTTGTCGAAGACGGCCTTGGCCTCGGCCTCCTTGGCGGGGTCGAGCACCATGAGCATGCGCTCCTGGCTCTCCGAGAGCATCATCTCGTAGGCGGTCATGTTCTTTTCGCGCACCGGCACCTTCTCGAGGTCGAGGCGCACGCCGAGGTTGCCCTTGTCGCCCATTTCCACGGCCGAGCAGGTCAGGCCCGCCGCGCCCATGTCCTGGATCGAGATCACCGCGCCGGTCTGCATCAGCTCGAGCGTGGCTTCCATCAGGCGCTTTTCGGTGAAGGGATCGCCGACCTGCACGGTGGGGCGCTTTTCCTCGATGGTCTCGTCGAACTCGGCCGAGGCCATGGTCGCGCCACCGACACCGTCACGGCCGGTCTTGGCACCAAGGTACACGACCGGGCGGCCGACGCCCGAGGCGGCGGAGTAGAAGATGCTGTCGGTGTCCGCGAGGCCTGCCGCGAAGGCGTTGACCAGGCAGTTGCCATTGTAGGCCGGGTGGAAGCGCACTTCGCCGCCCACCGTCGGCACGCCGAAGCAGTTGCCGTAGCCGCCGACGCCCTCGACCACGCCATGCACCAGCTGGCGGGTCTTGGGGTGGTCCTTTTCGCCGAAGCTGAGTGCGTTCATCGCCGCGATCGGCCGCGCGCCCATGGTGAAGACGTCGCGCAGGATGCCGCCAACGCCCGTCGCCGCGCCCTGGTAGGGCTCGATGTAGGAGGGGTGGTTGTGGCTTTCCATCTTGAAGATGACCGCCTGGCCGTCGCCGATGTCGACGACGCCGGCGTTCTCGCCCGGGCCGCAGATGACCTGCGGGCCCTTGGTCGGCAGCTTGCGCAGGTGGATCTTCGAGCTCTTGTAGGAGCAGTGCTCGTTCCACATGGCCGAGAAGATCCCCAGCTCGGTGAACGTCGGCTCGCGGCCGATGATCTGCAGGATCCGCTCGTATTCGTCGGGTTTGATCCCGTGGGCGGCGATGAGCTCTTCGGTGATGGACGGTTCCTGCATCCTTGCTCCCCTTAGCGTGGTTGGGGGCTCTTTAAGGCAAGGGCGGCAAAGGGGGAAGAGGGGTCAGGGCCCGAGCGCCCCGGCGCGTTGCAATCTTTCCCGCCGTTGCGCCGGCAGGGCAGAGGGTCGGGGCGCGCCTCGCGGCGGGGCTGCGGGGCCAGCCGCAAAAAAAAGGCCGAGCACAAAGCTCGGCCGAAGTCCAACAGGGAGGTTGAAGATGACGCGCACTAGGGCGCTTCAAGCTTCGTGTGCTGAATATGTGATCAGTCTTGAGTCGATCAAGGGAAGAAACGGTCTCAATCGGACATTGCTGCCATGCGCTGTTTGCATGGCGCCTGTTTATTGGGCGCCGTCAGTCGGCGCCCATCGCCTTGAGCTGTCGCCGATGCGCGAAGATTTCGTCCTGCACAAAGTCGCGGAAGGCGGTTACCCGCTTGGAATGACGCAATTCTTCCGGGTAGGCGAGGAACACGGGCACCTCGTTGCTCTCAACGTCGGGCAGCACCCGCACCACGTGCGGGAAATCCTCGATGATGTAGTCGGGCAGCACGCCGATGCCGAGGTTGGCGATCACCGCCTGCAGCACGCCGAAGTAGTTGTTCACCGTGAGACCCGTCCGGATGTCATAGGTGAGCAGCTTTTGCACCAGCGCCTTGCCGGAAAGCACCTGCGCCGAGTTGGGATTTTGGCAGATAAGCCGGTGCGACGAGAGATCCTCGAGCGACTCGGGAAGGCCGTTCGCCTCGAGGTATGCAGGCGAGGCATACATGCGCATGCGGATCGACATGAGCCGCTTGCGGATCAGGTCCGCCTGGCTGGGCTCCTTCATGCGGATCGCCACGTCAGCCTCGCGCATCGGCAGGTCGAGCACGCGCTCCTCGAGCATCAGGTCGATCTTCAGGTCGGGAAACTTCTCGTAGAGTTTGGTCAGGCGCGGGGCCAGCCAGAGCACGCCGAAGCCGTGGGTCGTGGTGACCTTGAGTTCGCCGAAGACCTCTTCCTCGCTGTCGCGGATGCGCGCGGTGGCGCTGTCGATGCGTTTCACCATGGCGGCGGTCGCGTCGAACAGCAACTCGCCCTGCTCGGTGAGAATCAGTCCCCGGGCATGACGGTGGAAAAGGGTGGTATCCAGTGCCTCTTCGAGCGCCCGGATTTGGCGCGACACGGCGGATTGCGACAGATGCAGCGCATCTCCCGCATGTGTCAAGCTGCCCGCATCAGCGACAGCGTGAAAGATCCTGAGCTTATCCCAATCCATGGCGGCATCTTATTCAACTTTGGCGCCCTGTATACGACAGGAACGGTTAACGGGAACACATCTTCGCCGAGTGTGGGAAATTCACGAAAATTTCCCTATCCGGGTCAGCATGTGTGACCTATCATGGTGCGGAGCTGCAAGCACTATGAGCGATGGGAGGCGCGCATGAGCAAGCAAGCAATTTCCCTGCAGGACAGGTTCGACTTAAGCAAGAGTCCGGTACTTTTGAATGGCACGCAGGCGTTGGTTCGCCTGATGCTGATGCAAAAAGAGCGCGATCGCGCCGCCGGTCTGCATACGGCGGGCTATGTGACGGGCTATCGCGGCTCGCCGCTGGGGGCCGTCGACATCCAGATGAAGCGCGCCGGAAAGCTGCTGTCCGAGAATGATGTGCTCTTCCAGGAAGGGCTGAACGAGGATCTCGCGGCCACGGCGCTCTGGGGCTCGCAACAGGCCGAGCTGCGTGGCGAGGGCAAGTACGACGGTGTCTTCGGTCTTTGGTATGGCAAGGGCCCCGGCGTCGATCGCTCGGGCGACGTCATGCGCCACGCCAATATGGCGGGCACGTCGAAACATGGCGGCGTCCTCATGGCCATGGGCGACGACCACACCGGCGAGAGTTCGACAGTGCTGCACCAGTCCGAATGGGCGCTGGTCGATGCCTACATGCCCGTGGTCTCGCCCGCCGGCGTTCAGGAAGTGCTGGACTTCGGCATCTACGGCTTCGCGCTGTCGCGGTTCTCGGGCCTATGGGTCGGCCTGAAGACGATGAAGGACACGGTCGAGGCCACCGCCGTGGTTGACGGTCGCCCGGACCGCATGTCGCTGGTGACACCCGAGTTCCAGCTGCCCGAAGGCGGGCTGAACATCCGCCTCGGCGACACGCCGCACGCGCAGGAAGCGCGGATGATCGACTACAAGCGCTTCGCGGCCGAAGCGTTCTCGCGCGCGAACGGCATGGACAAGCGCGTCTGGGGCAAGCCCGGCGCCAAGATTGGCCTCGTCGCCGCGGGCAAGAACTGGCTCGACCTGCAGCACGCCATGTCGCTGCTCAACATCGACGAGGCCGAGGCCGAGCGTCTTGGCCTCACCACCTACAAGGTGGGCCAGACCTTCCCGCTCGACATGAAGGGCTTCCACGACTGGGCCGAGGGGCTCGAGCTGATCGTCATCGTCGAGGAAAAGCGCAAGCTGATCGAGGTGCAGGTCAAGGAAGCGATCTTCGACGACCGTCGCGGCCGCCGGGTCTATGGCTGGTACAAGGGCGGGGCAGGCGGCATGCACCGCGAAGAGCTCTTCCCCACCCGCGGCGCGCTCGATCCGGTGTGGATCGCGCAGAAGCTCGGCGAGATCTTCGTCGAGGAGGGCCGCGGCACCGAGGGCATCAAGGCCGGGCTTTCGGCGCTCGACGAGGCGCGCAAGGCCGACAACGCCCCTGACCTCGCGGCACGGCTGCCGTATTTCTGCTCGGGCTGCCCGCACAACACCTCGACCAAGCTGCCCGAGGGCGCGCGCGCCTATGCCGGGATCGGCTGCCACTACATGGTGCAATGGATGGACCGCGAGACCACCGGCTTCACCCACATGGGCGGCGAAGGGGTGAACTGGGTCGGCGAGGCGCCCTTCTCCAAGTGCAGCCATGTCTTCCAGAACCTCGGCGACGGCACCTACAACCACTCCGGTTCGCTGGCGATCCGTGCCGCGCTCGCCGCGGGCACCAACATCACCTACAAGATCCTCTACAATGACGCCGTGGCGATGACTGGCGGCCAGCCCAACGAGGGCGGGCTGACGGCAGATCGCATCGCCCGCGAGCTTAAAGCCATGGGCGTCGAGCATCTCGCGGTGGTCTACGACGAGAAGGAGGAGGTGAACTTCGACCTCTTCCCCGGCGGCGTCGAGACATTCGAGCGCGCCGAGATGGACGCCGTGCAGAAGCGCTTCGAGAAGATCGGCGGCGTTTCGGTCATCCTCTATATCCAGACCTGCGCTGCCGAGAAGCGCCGCCGCCGCAAGAAGGGCACCTTCCCCGACCCTGACAAGCGGGTCTTCATCAACACCGACGTCTGCGAGGGCTGCGGCGATTGCGGCGTGCAGTCGAACTGCGTCTCGATCGTTCCCGCCGAAACGGAGCTGGGTCGCAAGCGGGCCATCGACCAGTCGAGCTGCAACAAGGACTATTCCTGCCTCAAGGGCTTTTGTCCCTCCTTCGTCACCCTCAAGGGCGCGAAGATGCGCAAGGGCGAGACCGCCGAGATCGACCTGCCGCATCTGCCGCAGCCGCAACTGCCGCAGATCGACAAGACCCACAACGTGGTGATCACCGGCGTCGGCGGCACCGGCGTGGTGACCGTGGGCGCAGTGCTGGCGCAGGCGGCGCAGATCGCCGGCATGGGCGCGGGGATGATGGAGATGGCGGGCCTTGCCCAGAAGGGCGGCGCGGTGCACATCCACCTGCGGCTTGCAAAGCGCCCCGAGGACATCTCGGCGGTGCGCGTGGCGACCGGCGAGGCCGACGCGCTGATCGGCGGCGACCTCGTGGTCAGCGCCGGGGCCAAGACGCTGGGGCTGACGAAACGCGGCCGCACCGGGGCGGTGGTCAACGGACACGAGATCATCACCGGCGAGTTCACCCGCGACACCGAGTTCCAGCTTCCATTCGACCAGCTCCGCGTGGCGCTCGAGGCGCGAATGCAGGACCGGCTGGCGATCTTCGACGCGACCGAGCTGGCACGGATCGCCATGGGCGACTCGATCTTCTCGAACATGATGATCCTCGGCGCCGCCTGGCAGCAGGGGCTCCTGCCGCTGCCGCATGATGCCATCGAGGAGGCGATCCGCCTCAACGGCGCGGCGGTGGAGCGCAACCTGCGCGCCTTCGAGATCGGCCGCTGGGCGGTGGTCCACCCTGCCGAGGCCGCGGCGTTGATCACGCCCAAGGTGGTGGAGAAGCCGAAGTCGCTGGACGAGAAGATCGCCTTCCGTGAAGCGCATCTTGCGGTCTACCAGAACAGGCGGCTGGCGAAGAAGTACCGCGCCCTGCTCGACGGTATTCCCGACAAGCGCCTGCGCGAGGCGGTGGCCAAGGGCTACCACAAGCTGCTCGCCTACAAGGACGAGTACGAGGTGGCCCGCATGCATCTCGAGACCCGCAAGAGGGCCGAACAGACCTTCGAGCCCGGCTTCGAGATGAGCTTCCACCTTGCCCCGCCGATGCTCTCCAAGGAAGGCTCCGACGGCCGTCCGCAGAAGAAGACCTATGGCGAGGGCATGCTGAAGGCCTTCGGCTTGCTGGCGAAGCTGAAGTGGGTGCGCGGCACTGCGCTCGACCCCTTTGGCCGCACGGCGGAGCGGAAAATGGAGCGCGCCCTCATCGCGCAATACGAGCGCGACATGGCCGAGGTGCTGCCCAAGGTGAGGCCCGAGACGCTCGACGCCACGGTCGCGCTCGCCGAACTGCCGCTGCAGATCCGCGGCTACGGCCCGGTGAAGGAAAAGGCCGAACGCGCTGCCGCCAAGCGTCGCGAAGAGCTGCTTGCCGCCATCCACGCCGGCGGCAGCCCCATGGCCAGGGCCGCCGAATAGGCGCAGAGGTCTCGCGCCTTTCTTTCAGGGCAAGATACCCCCGGGGTCCGGGGGCAGCGCCCCCGCGTCCCGCGCCCTCCCGGGGGCGCGGGCGTCGCCACAGGGCGCAATGGATCTCCATCCCAAAGCGCCGTAAGACCGGTCTTCGGGGCTTGCGCCACGTGAGTCGGCGCGGCGTCACGTGAGGCAGGCCGGGTGTGCGTCCCGGCAAGGAGGGCAGAGAATGGCGGTTGGTGTGTTTGATTCCGGGCTTGGCGGGCTCACGGTTCTCGACGCGGTCGCAAAGCGGCTGCCCGAGGTGCCGCTGGTCTACTACGGCGACAACCGGCACGCGCCCTACGGCGTGCGCGACGCGGATGACATCTATAAACTGACCGTCGATGCGGTGCACCGCCTCTGGGACGCGGGCTGCGATCTGGTGATCCTCGCCTGCAACACCGCCTCGGCGGCGGCGCTGCGCCGGATGCAGGAGGGCGGCCTGCCCAAGGGCAAGCGCGTCCTGGGGGTCTTCGTGCCGCTGATCGAGGCGCTGACCGAGCGGCAATGGGGCGACAACTCGCCGCCGCGCGAGGTCGCGGTGCAGCACGTCGCGCTCTTTGCCACGCCGGCCACGGTGCGCTCGCGTGCCTTCCAGCGCGAGCTGGCCTTCCGCGCCATCGGCGTCGACGTCGAGGCGCAGGCCTGCGGCGGGCTCGTCGATGCCATCGAAGAGGGTGACATGATCCTCGCCGAGGCGCTGGTGCGCAGCCACGTCGAGGCGCTGAAACGCAAGATGCCCGAGCCGCAGGCGGCGATCCTTGGCTGTACCCATTATCCGCTGATGCTCGAGGTCTTCCAGGAGGCTCTGGGAGAGGAAGTCGCGGTCTATTCGCAGGCGAACCTCGTGGCAGAGTCGCTTGCCGACTACCTCCAGCGCCATCCAGACATGTACGGCAGCGGGACCGAGAGCCGTTTCCTGACCACCGGCGATCCGCGCAAGGTCTCGGTGCATGCGACGCAGTTCCTCAAGCGGCCGTTGAGCTTCGAGGCTGCATAAGGGCCGCCCCCGGCGGGCACGACAGGGCGGGGTGTCATCCTGGCGGGCAGGACAAAGCGGGCGCGCGGGCCCCACACCTCGGGGATAGTTTTGTTTTGAAGAACGGGCGGGCCGCGGCGCGGTGACGCAATTTGATTTGGAGCGGTGCTCTCGGCGCCTTAAGGTGCCGAGAGCACCGCATGCATGTGGGGGGAAGACAATGGGTCTCAAATCGCTGAAGAAGCAGCGGCGCATCCAGATCGTGGCGCTGGCCGCGGTGGCGCTGGTCGTCTCGACCGCGCTGATCGGCTATGCGATGCGCGACGGGATCAACTTCTTCCGCTCGCCGAGCCAGGTGGTCGAGGCACCGCCCTCGCCGAACGAGACCTTCCGCATTGGCGGGCTGGTCGAGGAAGGCTCGCTCGTGCGCGGTCAGGGGCATGAGATCAGCTTCTCGGTGACCGATGGCGGCGCCTCGGTGCCTGTGGTCTTCGAGGGCGTGCTGCCGGACCTCTTCGACGAGAACCAGGGCATGGTCGGCACCGGGCGCTATGTCGATGGCGTGTTCCGGGCGAGCGAGATCCTCGCCAAGCACGACGAAACCTACATGCCCAAAGAGGTGATCGACGCGCTGAAGGAACAGGGCGTCTACGAGGATCCCAACGCCGGGAGCTGACACTGCCTTTGCGCCTAGGCGTATCGCCTGCGGATTGCAGCTGGTGCAAGCGGGCTGCCCGCTCGTGACGGAAGACATTGCCGCCGCTTGCGGCTAGTCTGCGCCCTCGCAACGTGGGATTTGCAGATGACGATCAACGACATGGACGACCTTGCCGGGCTGAAGGACATCGGCCGGATCGTCGCGAACGCCCTGCAGGGCATGGCGAAGGCGATCGAGCCGGGCATGACGACGCTGGAGCTCGACGAGATCGGCCGCGCGATGCTCGAAGCCGAAGGTGCGCAATCGGCGCCCGAGACGAGCTACAACTTCCCCGGCGCCACCTGCATCAGCATCAACGAGGAAATCGCCCACGGCATCCCCGGTCCGCGGGTGATCCAGCGCGGCGATCTGGTGAACATCGACGTCTCGGCCTCGAAGGCCGGGATCTTTGCCGACACCGGCGCGACCTTTCGTGTGGCGCCGGTGAAAGCGCCACTCGATCGGCTGTGCCGCGATGGCAAGAAAGCCATGCAGATCGGCATCGCACAGGTTGGCGCGGATCGGCCTCTGGCGGGGATCGGCGCGGCCATCGGGCGGTTTGCCGGCAGCAAGGGCTACACGCTGATCCGCAATCTCGCCAGCCACGGTGTCGGCCATTCCCTGCATGAATACCCCGAAGAGATCCCCACCTGGCCCGTGCGCGGCGAGCGGCGGCGGATCACCAAGGGGCTTGTGCTCACCGTCGAGCCGTTTTTGTCGATGGGAGGGCAGTGGGCCAGCGAGGGCGAGGACGGTTGGACGCTCTACAGCGAGCCCTGCGCGCCGGTCGTGCAATACGAGCACACGGTGGTCGCGACCGAAACCGGCGCGCTGGTGGTCACCCAGCCGGGATGACCCGGGTTCAGGGCGTTCGTTCGAAAAAGCGCAGGTGCGGCAGCGCCACATCCGGGATGGGCTGGTAGGGGCCGCGCTCGACGAAGCCCAGCTTGGCGTAGAGGTGGCAGGCGGCAGCCAGCGTCTTCATCGTGTCGAGCCGCAGCAGTGGCGCACCGGCGGCGCGGGCGCGGATGGCCAACTCTTCCACCAGCTGCGCCGCGAGCCCTTGGCCGCGCGCCTCGGGGGCAACGTAGACCCGCTTGATCTCGGTGCTGCCGTCGGGCAGCCGCTGCGACATTGCGCAGCCGACCGGGGCGCCATGGCGCTCGGCCAGCAGAACGGCGTCATGCTTGCCGGGCAGGGCATCCAGCAGCTCGGTATAGGCGGGGTCGGGGTAGAAAAGCGCCACCAGCGCCGGGGCGGCGGGATGGTGGGCGCGCAGGTCCTCGCGGTAGGCGAGGCAGAGCGCGCGCACGGCGGCGAAATCCTCGGGACTCGCCGCCGTGCGGAGGGTGATCTGGGTCACGTTTGCAGATCCGGACGCGGATCAGGCGTTGGCTTCGCGGATCTTTTCGGCGGCGTCCTTGTCGTAGGTCACGCCGCTGGTCTCGAACAGCGTGTCGAGCTCGCCCGAGAGGGTCATCTCGGTGATGATGTCGCAGCCGCCGACAAATTCGCCCTTGATGTAGAGCTGCGGGATCGTCGGCCAGTCCGAGTAATCCTTGATGCCCTGGCGGATGGCGTCATCGGCCAGCACGTTCACGTCGAGATAGTCGACGCCCATGTAGTTGAGCACGCCTGCGACGCGGCTGGAGAAGCCACATTGCGGCATGGTCTTGGTGCCCTTCATGAAGAGCACCACGTCGTTCGCCTTCACCGTTTCTTCGATACGGGTGGTTGCGTCGGTCGTCATCTCTGTCTCCTGTCTGCGCGCGCCGCCCGGCAGGGGCGCGGCGTGGATGTCTGTCTTGCTGGTGTGTCTTAGTCGGGGGCCTTGGTGGTAAGCGCCAGCGCGTGCAGCTCGCCATGATTGCCGTCCATCTTGCCCTTCAGCGCGGCGTAGACGGCGCGCTGCTGCTGGACACGGTTCTGGCCGCGGAAGCTTTCGTCGATGACCTCCGCGGCATAGTGATTGCCGTCTCCGGCGAGGTCGGTGATGGTGATCTTGGCCTCGGGGAAGGCGGCGCGGATGAGCTGTTCGATCTCCGTCGCTTCTATTGCCATGTGGGCGGACTCCGCTGTCAGACTGTTCTACTCAGATGTAAGACGGGCGCCGCGCGGGTGCAAGCGCGGGCCATTTTCTCGGCTTGGTTCGGGGGCGGAACCAGGACGGACGAGGGGGCGAGGCTCAGAGATCCAGCTCGACCCAGACCGGCACGTGGTCCGATGGCTTGTCGCGGCCGCGGATGTCGCGGTCGATGCCGCAGTCGGTCATCAGGTCGGCGCAGGACGGCGTCATCAGCACGTGGTCGATGCGGATGCCGTTGTTCCGCTGCCAGGCGCCGGCCTGGTAATCCCAGAACGAATAATGCCCCGGTCCCTGCACGCGGGCGCGGAAGGCCTCGGTGTAGCCGAGGTTGAGGATGCGGCGGAAGGCGTCGCGGCTCTGCTGGAGGTAGAGCGCGTCCTTCTCCCAGGCCTGCGGCTTGGCGGCATCCTCGGCCTGGGGGATGATGTTGTAGTCGCCCGCCATGAGGGCAGGGGTCTCGTCGGCCAGAAGCTGCTGCGCGCGCGCGTGCAGCCGGTCCATCCAGTCCAGCTTGTAGCCATACTTGCCGTCCCGGATCGGCTGCCCCTCGGCGTCGAACTCCACCGGGTTGCCGTTCGGCAGGTAGAGCCCACAGAGGCGCACCGCCTCCTTCTCACCGACCAGGGTCGCCTCGATCCATCGCGCCTGCTCGTCGCTGTCGTCGCCGGGCAGGCCGCGGCTCACGTCCTCGAGCGGGTGCTTGGACAGGATCGCCACGCCGTTGAAGCTCTTCATGCCGTGGGTCTCGACGTTGTAGCCGCGCTCCTCGAAAAGCTCGCGCGGGAAGGCCTCGTCGACCGACTTGATCTCCTGCAGCAGCGCGACATCGGGCTGCGCCTCGTCGAGCCAGTCCGTCAGCGCACCGACGCGCGCCTTGATGCCGTTGATGTTGAAGGTGGCGATCTTCATCTGGAGCCCTCCGGAAGTTGCGCCAGCTATCGCGCAAAGCCGGCTGAGGGACAAGTGCAGCGGGGCGGATTCGCGGGTGATTCGGCGGCGGGCATCGACGATTCGTCGCCGATTCTGGGATTTGAGTGACGCAGCGGAAACTATCCCCAGAAAAGAATCTTCTGTGGGGAAGAGAGATTGTCGCGCGAAGCGACGAAATTGTAAGTCATTGTTTCTGTGAAGAACTCCTGTATTAATCTACCTTAACAAGAAACCATATTGCCTGAAGCAATCATCGCAAGAAACCCTGAAGCACGTTTCTCGTGTCAATCCAACCAGGGAGAACTTCCATGACTGCTCAACTCAAGCAATTCGTGACCGCAGACGCGCAGCACCGTGTCGAGGCCGATCTGTTCGGCGGCGAGGGCTGCGCCATGTTCACCTCGGGCGCGGCGCCTGCCGAGGCCGAAACGCTGCTCGGCGGCGGGATCGAGATGTTCACCTCCGGAGCCGCACCTGCCGGCGCCGATATCGCCTCGGGAGACGGCGCGGCGCTCTTTACTTCCGGCGCTGGTCCGGTGACCGCCGCGGGCGAGGCGGTCGGTCTCTTCACCTCCGGCGCTGCGCCGCTGCGCTCGGAGCTCGGCGCCGGCGACGCCACGGCGCTCTTCACATCGGGCGCCTGAGCCCGTCGCGCACGGGCGGGCACCGTCTTGGTGCCCGCCTGTCACCCTGCCTGTGTCCCGCACGCCCGCGCAGAAAGGCCCTCCGCATGTCCAACGTCATTGCTCTCCACCCGGTGCCGCGCATCGCCGACCCGGACACGCGCATCGCGGCGCTGATCGCCTGTTTCGCGCAGCACCGGCGCAGCGAGGAGGATGTGTTCTGGCTCAAGGAGAACGCCGAGCTGCTCAATATCCTCGACTGCACCGGCGCGGCGGCATGGGCCGGGATCGGCCCCCGGGCGCTGCTGCCGCATGTCGAGTTTTATGCCAGCGCCGAGGCGCGGCTGGCCTTCTTCCCGCAATACTACCGCTTCCTGCTGTCCATGGTGCTCGATCTCGAGGATCTCGGCATGCCGGGCGAGACCGGGGCGCGCATGGCGCAGAGCATAGCCGCGTCCGCTGCGCCCGGCGCAGAGTTGTCGGATCTGCAGCGCATGGAAGCGCGGCGGCTGCTGGCGCGGCGCGGGGTCTCCGGTCCGGCCGATCTGGGCCTCGAGGACCGGCTGCGCGGTTTCTGCGCCCGGCCCGGCATCTTTGCGCTGCCGAACAAGAAGGCCGCCTACGAGCTTACCCATATCGTGTTCTACCTCAGCGAATACGGGCGCCGCGATCCGCGGCTCGAGGCCGAGGCGCTGACCAGCCTGCACTTCGCGGGCAACCTTGCCTTTCTCGAGCAGAACTCCGACCTGCTGGCCGAGGTCTGCATTGCGCTGCGCTACGCCGGGGAGCTGCCGCCGCCGCTCTGGACCGGCTGGCTGAGCCGCGAGACGCAGCTTTTCCATGTCGAGACGGACCCGCAGGGCCCGCTGCAGGACGGCTACCACGATTTCCTCGTCTGCAACTGGCAGCTGGCCTTGGCGGGAGAGGAGCCCTTCCGCACGCCGCTGGAGTCGGGGCGGATGCGCTTCGACCGGTCGCCGCGGCGGATGGCGCCGCTGCGCGAGCTGTCGCGGGCGCTCTTTACGATGAAGGGGCGGCGCAGCGCCGACTGGGCGGTGATGCGGCGCCGCATGGAGGGGGCGCTGCCGCCCGGGGTGATCGACCTGCTCGACCTCATGGCCCGCGAGACGGCGCATTTCGACGCCTTCTTCGAGGGCTTCGCCCGGGCTGGCCGGGCATGAGGGCCGCGCTCGCCGGCGCCGCGCTGGTCGCGCTCTACACCGCGCTCATCGCCGCTGCTGACGGGATCACCAAGCTGATCGCCGGAAGCTACGCGGCGCCGCAATTCCTGGCCGTCTCCTCGGCGCTGGTGCTGCTCTTCGCGCTCGGTGCGGCGCGGCGGCAGGGGGCGCTGCGCACGGCGCTGGGGGTGCAGAGCCGGGGCACCATGGCGCTGCGATCGCTCCTGACCGTGCTTGCGGCAATCGGCTTTTTCCAGGCGTTTCGCCTTCTGCCCTTCGCCGACGTCTTCCTTTTCATCGGGCTGATGCCGCTCATCGCCGCCGCGCTCTCGGGTGTGGCTCTCGATGAGCCGGTGCGCCCCGCTGCCTGGCTGGCGCTGGCGCTCGGTGCGTCGGGCCTCCTTGCACTCATGCCCGAGGGCCGGGCAGGGGGGAATGCCGGGCATGTCTGGGCGCTGCTGGGGGCGGTTTCCGGAACCGCGTCGATGGTCGCCGCCCGCGCCATCGCGCGGCGCGAGCGCAAGCCGCTGGCACAGGTCTTCTGGCCCAACCTCGCGCTGGCGCTGGTCATGGGCATGGCGCTGCCTTTCGTCTGGCAGCCGATGCCGCTGGCCGACTGGCTCTGGGTCGCGGGCTACGCGCTCTTCCTTTTCGGTGCGCGGTTCGTCTCGGTCGAGGCGTTGCGGCTGCTCCCGGCCTATGTGGCGACGCCGCTGATGAACCTGCAGTTCGTCTGGATGGTGGGCATCGGGGTTTTCTGCTTTGGTGAACTGCCCGGCGTCGGCGCCAGTCTCGGCGCGGCGCTGGTGATCGGCTCGGGTCTCTGGCTGGTGGCCGACGAGGCCCTGCCGGCACGGCGGCGACTGCGGCTCTAGACCAGACGTCGCCGCGTCGGCGCCACATCTGATCGGGACAGAAAGCAGCCCCTCACGCCGACCGCGCTTTTCGCGGGCGCCTTATGGACAGGGGCGGGATGGGGAGATACACCCGTCCGGAACCCGCAGACGAGGCGCAAGAGAACACCCATGCCCACGCTGAACGACATTCGCTCGACGTTTCTGAATTACTTCGCCAAGCAGGGCCACGAGATCGTGCCCTCGAGCCCGCTTGTTCCCCGCAACGACCCCACGCTGATGTTCACCAACTCCGGCATGGTGCAGTTCAAGAACTGCTTCACCGGGGTGGAGAAGCGCGACTACAAGCGCGCCACCACCGCGCAGAAATGCGTGCGCGCCGGCGGCAAGCACAACGACCTCGACAACGTGGGCTACACCGCGCGGCACCACACCTTCTTCGAGATGCTCGGCAACTTCTCCTTCGGCGACTACTTCAAGGCCGAGGCGATCCCCTTTGCCTGGGAACTGGTGACCAAGCATTTCGACATCTCGCCCGAGCGCCTCTACACCACCGTCTATCACACCGATGACGAGGCCTTCGAGCTGTGGAAGAAGATCGGCGTGCCGGAAAGCCGGATCATCCGCATCGCCACCTCGGACAACTTCTGGCAGATGGGGCCGACCGGCCCCTGCGGTCCCTGCACCGAGATCTTCTTCGACCATGGCGAGAAGTTCTGGGGCGGCCCTCCGGGCTCGCCCGAGGAGGATGGCGACCGCTTCATCGAGATCTGGAACGTCGTCTTCATGCAGAACGAGCAGTTCGAGGACGGCTCGATGCGCGCGCTCGACATGCAGTCGATCGACACCGGCATGGGGATCGAGCGGGTCGCGGCGCTGCTGCAGGGCACCAACGACAACTACGCCACTGACCTGATGCGCGCGCTGATCGAGGCTTCGGCCAACGCCACCAGCAGCGATCCCGACGGTCCGGGCAAGACCCACCACCGGGTGATCGCCGACCACCTTCGGTCGACCTCCTTCCTCATCGCCGACGGCGTGATGCCCAGCAACGACGGTCGCGGCTACGTGCTGCGCCGCATCCTGCGCCGCGCCGCGCGCCATGCGCACCTGCTGGGCGTGCAGGATCCGCTGATGCACCGCCTCGTGCCCGAGCTCGTGCGCCAGATGGGCGAGGCCTACCCTGAGCTGCGCGCCGCGCAGCCGCTCATCGAAGAGACGCTGAAGCTCGAGGAAACCCGCTTCCGCCAGACCCTCGACCGAGGCCTCAAGCTGCTCGACGAAGAACTGATCGGCCTGCCCGCAGGGGCCGAGCTGCCCGGCGCCTCGGCATTCAAGCTCTATGACACCTACGGCTTCCCGCTCGATCTGACGCAAGATGCGCTGCGCGAGCAGGGCCGCACCGTCGACACCGAAGGCTTCGACGTCGCCATGGCCGAACAGAAGGCCAAGGCGCGCGCCGCCTGGTCCGGCTCGGGCGAGGCCGCCGACAGCCGCGTCTGGTTCGACATCGCCGACAAGCATGGCGCCACCGACTTCCTCGGCTACGACACCGAGACCGCCGAGGGCCAGATCCTCGCGCTGGTGCAGGACGGCGCGCTGGCCGAGACCGCCGCCAAAGGCGAGAAGGTGACGCTGGTGCTCAACCAGACGCCCTTCTACGGCGAAAGCGGCGGCCAAGTCGGCGATACCGGCGTGATCCGCACCGAGGGCGGCAAGGTCACCGTGACCGACACCCGCAAGGTCGAGGGCGTCTTCCTGCACATCGGCGAGGTCTCCGAGGGCAGCGTGAAGCGCGGCGAGGCCGCGGTGCTCGAGGTCGACCACACGCGCCGGAGCATGATCCGCGCCAACCACTCGGCAACCCACCTGCTGCACGAGGCCCTGCGCCGCGCGCTTGGCGATCACGTCGCGCAGCGCGGCTCGCTGAACGCGCCGGATCGCCTGCGCTTCGACTTCTCGCACACCAAGGCGCTCAGTGCCGAGGAAATCGCGCAGGTCGAGACCGAGGTGAACGCCTTCATCCGCCAGAACTCGGCGGTGAGCACCCGGATCATGACCCCGGACGATGCCCGCGCACTCGGCGCCCAGGCGCTTTTCGGCGAGAAATACGGCGACGAGGTGCGCGTGGTGTCCATGGGCGCGCTGCCGGGATCGGGCAAGGGCTCGGACGGGCAGACCTACTCGCTGGAACTCTGCGGCGGCACCCATGTTGCGCAGACCGGCGACATCGGCCTGTTCGCCCTGACCTCGGAGACCGCCTCCTCGGCCGGCGTGCGTCGCATCGAGGCGCTGACCGGCGAGGCTGCCATGGCCGCGCTGCGTCGCCGTGACAAGGCCCTCTCGGGCATCGAGGGGCTGCTCAAGGTCAGCGGCGAAGAGGCGGTCACCCGCGTCTCCGCGCTGCTCGACGAGCGCCGCAAGCTCGAGAACGAGGTCGCCCAGCTGCGCCGCGATCTCGCCATGGCCGGCGGTGCCGGTCAAGGCGGCGGCGCCGAGGCCCGCGAGGTGGGCGGCATGAAGTTCGTCGGCCAGGTGCTCTCGGGCGTCCAGGGCAAGGATCTGCCCCCGCTGATCGACGAGCACAAGTCGCGGCTTGGCTCCGGCGTGGTGCTGCTGATCGCCGACACCGGTGACAAGGTGGCCGTGGCTGCCGGCGTCACCGAGGACCTCAAGGCCACCGTCTCGGCGGTGGATGTGGTCAAGGCGGCGGTCGCGGCGCTTGGAGGCAAGGGCGGCGGCGGGCGTCCGGACCTTGCACAGGGCGGCGCCAAGGATGCCAGCCAGGCCGAGGCGGCCATTGCGGCGGCCGAGGCAGTTCTGGTAGGCTAATCAATCGCTTAGGGAGGAGCTTATGACTGCTTACATGATCGCCCGCATCGAGGTCACAGACCCCGAGGACTATGCCGTCTATGCTGGCCAAACCGTTGCGCTCGCCGAGAAATTCGGCGGGCGCTTCCTTGTGAAAGGGGGGCCGCAGGCCTTTGTCGAAGGCGAGGGGCCGGGCCGTCACGTGGTGGTGGAATTCCCCAGCCGCATCGCCGCCGAACGCTGGTACAACTCGCCCGAATACCAGCGCATCCTGCCCATCGCCCTGCGCGCCTCGACGCGCGATCTCGTCATCGTGGAAGGACTCTAATGCCCGCTCTCTGGATCGCCCATGTCACCGTCACCGACGAGGAGGCCTACGGCAAGTACGCCAAGCTCGCCGGTCCCGCGATCGCCAAGCACGGCGGGGAATTCGTCGCCCGCGGTGGCCGTTACGTGCAGCTCGAGGGCAAGGAGCGGCCACGCAATGTCGTGGCGAAATTCCCCTCGGTCGAGGCTGCAGAGGCCTGCTACCACTCGCCCGAGTACCAGGAGGCCCTGGGCCACGCGCGCGGCGCGTCGGAGCGCGAGTTGCTGATCGTCGAAACCAGCGAGTGAGCGCCCGCGATTGAGCCTCGCGCATCTGCTGCCGGTCCTGCTGCTGGTGGCCTCAAATCTCTTCATGACCATGGCCTGGTACGGGCACCTGCGCTTTCCCGGCGCGCCGCTCTGGGCCGTGGTCTTTATCAGCTGGGGCATTGCCCTGGTCGAATACTGGCTCGCGGTGCCCGCCAACCGGCTCGGCCACCGGGTCTATTCGGCCGCCGAGCTGAAGACCTTGCAGGAAGTCATCACGCTGATCGTCTTCGCCGGCTTCTCTGCCTTCTGGCTGAAGGAGCCGCTGACGCTCAACCACGCGGTCGGCTTTGGCTTCATCGCGCTCGGCGCCTTCTTCATCTTCCGCGGCCCCTTCGGCTGATCCCGCTGCACCGGGCCATGAAAAAAGCGCGGTCCAGTGGGACCGCGCTTTCATCTTCTTTTCTTGGCAACTACGCCCGGGGGTCCGGGGGCAGAGCCCCCGAAGCCCGCGCGCCGGGCTTACTGGCTGCGCGACTGGCGCTTGCGCTCATGCGGGTCGAGGTAGCGCTTGCGCAGGCGGATCGCGGTCGGAGTCACCTCGACGAGCTCGTCGTCGTTGATGTAGGCGATGGCCTCTTCCAGCGACAGGGTGATCGGCGTGGTCAGGCGCACGGCTTCGTCGGTGCCCGAGGCGCGGACGTTGGTCAGCTTCTTGCCCTTCAGCGGGTTCACTTCCAGGTCATTGTCACGGCTGTGCTCGCCGATGATCATGCCGGTGTAGACCGGGGCCTGGGCGCCGAGGAACATCTTGCCGCGGTCCTCGAGGTTCCACAGCGCGTAAGCCACGGCCTCGCCATTCTCCATCGAGATCAGCACGCCCGCACGGCGGCCTTCGATCGGGCCCTTGTGCGCCGTCCAGCCGTGGAACACGCGGTTCAGAACGCCGGTGCCGCGGGTGTCGGTGAGGAATTCGCCGTGGTAGCCGATCAGGCCGCGCGAGGGCACATGGGCCACGATGCGGGTCTTGCCGGCGCCGGCGGGCTTCATCTCGACGAGCTCGCCCTTGCGCGGGCCGGTGATCTTCTCGATCACCGCGCCGGTGTAATCGTCATCCACGTCGATGGTGACTTCCTCGACCGGCTCCATGCGCTGGCCGTCTTCTTCCTTCATGATCACCTGCGGGCGCGAGATGCTGAGCTCGAAGCCCTCGCGGCGCATGTTCTCGATGAGAACGCCCATCTGCAGTTCGCCCCGGCCGGAAACCTCGAAGGCCTCGCCGCCCGGGGTGTCGGCGATCTTGATCGCGACGTTGCCCTCGGCTTCCTTCATCAGGCGCTCGCGGATCACGCGCGACTGCACCTTCTTGCCGTCACGCCCCGCGAGCGGGCTGTCGTTGATGCCGAAGGTCACGGTGATGGTCGGCGGATCGATCGGCTGCGCGTCGAGCGGCTCGTCCACGGCCAGCGCGCAGATGGTGTCCGCGACGGTCGCCTTGGTCATGCCGGCGAGCGAGACGATGTCGCCTGCGAGTCCCTCTTCGATGTCGGCCTGTGCGAGGCCGCGGAAGGCCTGCACGCGGGTGACGCGGAACTGCTCGATCTTCTGGCCGATGCGGCTGATCGCCTGCACCGTCTGGCCAACCTTGACGCGGCCGGTCTCGATGCGGCCGGTGAGCAGGCGGCCCACGAAGGGATCGCTGCCCAGCGTCGTCGCCAGCATGCGGAAGTCGTCGTCCTGGTGCTTGATCTGCTTCGGCGCGGGAACGTGGTCGACGATCAGGCGGAACAGCGCGTCGAGGTTCTTGCGCGGCCCGTCGAGCTCGGCATCGGCCCAGCCGTTGCGGCCCGAGGCGTACATGTGCGGGAAGTCGAGCTGGTCTTCGTCGGCGCCGAGCGAGGCGAAGAGGTCGAAGCACTCGTCGAGCGCGCGGTCGGGCTCGGCGTCGGGCTTGTCGACCTTGTTCAGCACCACGATCGGCCGCAGGCCGAGGGCCAGCGCCTTGGAGGTCACGAACTTCGTCTGCGGCATCGGGCCTTCGGCCGCATCCACCAGCAGCACGACGCCGTCGACCATGCTCAGGATGCGCTCGACCTCGCCGCCGAAGTCGGCGTGGCCGGGGGTGTCGACTATGTTGATGCGGGTGTTCTTCCACTCGACCGAGGTCGGCTTGGCAAAGATGGTGATGCCGCGCTCGCGCTCGAGATCGTTGCTGTCCATGGCGCGCTCGGCCACGGCCTGGTTCTCGCGGAACGCGCCGGACTGTTTGAGCAGCTCGTCCACCAGGGTGGTCTTGCCATGGTCAACGTGTGCGATGATCGCGATATTGCGCAGGTCCATAGGAATGCCTTTGAAGGGAGGTTTGCGCGCGGGTTAGCCGGGGAAGGGGGAAATTGCCAGCCCTTAATGCGGCGAGGCCCCGGAAAACAGGTGAATCACGAGGATCCCGGCCACAATAAGCCCCATTCCGACAACCGCGGCAAGGTCCAGCTTCTGCCCGAAGGCGAAGAGCCCGATCACCGAGATGAAGACGATCCCCAGCCCCGACCACATGGCGTAGGCCAGCCCCACCGGCATGCTGCGCAGCACAACCGACAGAAGGTAGAAGGCGGCGGCATAGGCGACCACAACGATCGCCGAGGGCAGCGGCCGGGTGAACTGCTGGCTGGCCTGCAGCGCGGCGGTGCCGATGGTCTCGGCAAGGACGGCAAGGGCGAGGGTAATGTAGGGCATTGCGAACTCCGCTGAGGCTGGCCCCGTTCTGACCCGGCCCGCGCGGCGCTGCAAGCCGGGAGGCGCTGAGGGGACGGACAGGTGCGGCGGCGGAGGGCGTCAAAAATCTGCCTGTCTTAACTTGGTGTGAGGAAATCACGGCTAGACGGGGGCTGAAATTCCTGTTGCGGAGGTGTTCCATGTCTACCCGTCGCTCGCCAGCCTCGTCCCGCTGCCCGATCGTTTCCGAATGGACGGCGCTCGCCGTCTGCGCGCTGCTTTTCCTCGCGCCGGCCGCCCCTGCGGCCGAGATCGATGCGCCGCTTCAGGCGGTGATCGCGCAATACGTGCAGCCTCTCCTCGAGGATCCCCAGCTGATCGCGGCGGTGAAGGCGCAGAACGCGGTCACCTCCGGCTACGACGATGCAAAGATCGGCGAACTCGACTCGAAGTGGCAGGCGGAAATCGGCTCCACGATGATTCCCACCATCACCCCGGTCTGGGACAACCCGGTTTCCGACGCGCTGCGCGCGCAGGTCGACAGGTCCGGCGGGCTGATAAAGGAGATGTTCGTGATGGATGCCCGCGGTCTCAACGTCGCGGTCTCGCATCTGACCTCGGACTATTGGCAGGGGGACGAGGAGAAGTATCTCGAGACCTTCCCACGCGGTGCCGGAGCGATCCACGTCGGCGCCGTCGAGTTCGACGAATCGACCCAGGTCTACACGCAGCAACTCTCGCTGACCGTCAGCGACCCCCAGTCGGGAGCGGCGATCGGCGCGCTGACCCTGGGCCTCGATGCGGAGATGCTGCCGTGAAGCTGCGCGCACCCCGGATCGGCGGGGGGCCGGCGGTCGCCCGCGTCCTCGGCTCGGTTTTCACCAAGGTGGCGGCGCTGGTGGTCGTGTCCACCCTTGTGGTCGTCTCGCTTCTTGCGTGGCAAGCCTGGCGGCTCAGCGACAAGGTGACCCAGGCGGGCATTGCCGGCATGGCCCGGCAATCGGTGGGCGCGGCCGCCGCCTCGCTGCTCCCGGCGCTGCGGTTCCGCGACGAAGCCCGCGCCATGGCCCTGCTCGAGGAGCAGCTTGCGAGCGGTGAGGCCGATTTGCTCGGCGGCCTCGTGCTCGGCGCTGACGGCGAGATCCTGGCACAGGTCGGCGCTCTGGACGACGCGCGGGACGCGCTCGTCGCCGTCGCAAGGGAGGCGCTGTCTTCGGGCGGTCGTGCGGGCGCTGCGGGTGGCTTCCTCACCGCCGAGGCGGTGGTGCTGCAGGGGCAGGACGCACCGCTCGGCGCCGTGGCGATGGCCTGGACCGACAGCGCCCTGCAGGAGGTGATCGCGGGAGACAAGACGGTCATGCTCGCCAGCGCCCTGGCCGGTCTGGTGGCGATGCTGCTCCTGGTCCTGCTGTTGCTGCGGCGCATCGTGCTCGGGCCGCTGACCTCCCTGCAATCCGCCATGTCGCGGGTTGCCGCGGGCGACTACGACGTCGCGCTTTCGATGCACGCGCGGCGCGACGAATTCGGCGAGCTGGCGCGTCACCTTGCGGATCTCACCGCGACCCTCTCGCGCGGGCGCGAGGCGCAAGAGGCCCGCGGCCGCGCCCATGAGGCGCAGAACCGCGTCGTCCGTCACCTCAGCGATGCGCTCGATGCGCTCGCGGCGGGCTCGCTGCACCACGCGATCGCCGAGGAGTTCCCGGACGAATACGAGGAACTGCGCGCAAACTACAACCGCGCCGTCGACAGCCTGCGCGCCACGATGACCGAGGTGAATTCCGGCGCGCTCAACATCCACAGCAGCGCGGAAGAGATCGCCCGCGCCTCCGACGATCTCTCGCGGCGCACCGAAACCCAGGCCGCCACGCTCGAACAGACCGCCGCAGCCCTCGAAGAGATGCTGGCCCGGGTGCGCGAGGCGGCGCAGGCGGCGCGCGACGCCGAGGGCAGCGTGCAGACGGCCTCGAAGCTCGCGGACCAAAACGGCGAGGTCATGCGTTCGGCGATCGAGGCCATGGGCGGCATCGAGCGCAGTTCACAGCAGATCAACGAAATCATCGGGGTGATCGACGATATCGCCTTTCAGACCAATCTTCTTGCGCTCAACGCGGGGGTCGAGGCCGCACGCGCCGGGGCCTCGGGCAAGGGATTTGCAGTGGTGGCCTCGGAAGTGCGGGCGCTGGCGCAGCGCAGCTCGGACGCGGCGCAGCAGATCAAGACGCTGATCAGCGGCTCGGCGGACCGGGTCCGAGATGGTGTCGAATTGGTCGAGCGCTCCGGTGAAGCGCTTGGCGAGGTGGTCGCGCAGGTGAACCAGATCTCGACACTGGTCAGCAACATCGCGGGGGTGGCCGCCGAACAGGCGCAGGGACTCAACGAGATCAACGTGGGCGTCAGCAACCTCGACCTGGTCACCCAGCAGAACGCGGCCATGGTCGAGGAAAGCACCGCCGCGGCGCATATGCTGCGCGGCGACGCGGGCCGTCTGTCGGACCTGATGCGCGGCTTCAACGTCGGCGAAAATGGACCCGTGACCTCGGGACGGGCAAGCGCCGCGGCCTGAGCTCTGCTCACGCCTTGGCGCTGATGGCCGCAGCAATCACCGCGACGAAGTCCGCCTCGTCTCGCACCGTGGCCATATCGGATGCCTCGACGGTCACGCCCCAGTTGCGCGCCATCTCCTGGTAGCGCGGCTGCCGGTGTGCCAGCGCCTGTGCGTAGGTCCAGCGGATGAAGGCGTCAGGATCCACCGATGTTTCCGACACGCCCTTTTCGTCGAGGTAGCGCCTCCAGGCTGCCTCGAGGAACTCGGGTTGGTAGGCCATGGGTTTGGGTGCGCGATCGAACCTCCGGATCAGCTCCTCTGTGTGCGCCTCGCTGCCGCGGATCCAGACCATCAGCGCCTGGCGCGATAGGTCCGACAGGATCGGATCGCGCGGGTTCGCGGCGTCCACCCATTCGCAGATCGAACCGCCGGTGTCGCAGACAAAATGTGGGTAGCCGTAGAGCTGCTGGGCGCGCTCGATGAAATAGCCCGTGTCCAGCAGCGCCTGCTCCTCGGCGCGGCGGAACTGATCCTGCCGCATGCGGTAGCTGTCCATCGGCAGACCGCCCCGGGCCGGATCGCCCGGCTTGCCAAGGTAGGTCGAGACCGGGGTCAGGTTCTCGAAGGTGATGTTCGAGCCGATATAGATCGAGTCCGACAGCAGCAGCTCGCGCAGGAAGGGGTTCTTCATCGCCTCGGCCTTGGCGTTGTCGGCGATGTATTCGCCCATGTAGCGCGTGCCGATGCGGTAATCGATCGAGTAGTGGAACCAGTCCCCGGACTGCCGCAGCATCGAGGACACATGGGTCTTGCCAAGCCCCGACATGGCAAAGAGCACGACGTGCTTGCGCGCGGCATCCTGCCAGTCGGCGGCGGTTTCATACAGCATCAAAGGGCTCCTGCGTCGTCTGCGCCGACAGGTAATTGCGCCCGCGCGCCGCGTCAAACACCGCCCTCATCCTTAGGCCCGGCGCGCGGCGCGGGTCTCGCGCAGGATATTGGCGTAATTCGCGGCGAAGATGATCGCCGCGCCAAGCAGCACCCAGGGATCAAGCGGCTCTGCGTAGAGCAGCATGCCGACGATCGCGATGACCGGGAGGCGGGTGAAGTCGATCGGCATGACCACCGAGGCGGGCGCGAGGCTGAGCGCCGTGGTCAGGCAATAGTGGGCGCAAAGCCCGGCGAGGCCGATGACGATCACCCCCGGGACGGCCTCGGCCGAGGGCACGGCGATGTCGCCGTCGAAGCCGGCGCAGACCAGTCCCATGATCGCCTGGGTCAGCGTCAGCCAGAAAAGAATGCACAGGGTGCTGTCGGTGCGGGTGAGCTTGCGGGTGAAGATCGCCGAGCCGGCAAAGCCGATGGCCGCGCCCGCGGCGGCGAAGAGGCCGGGCGAGAGCGTCTCGGGCGAGGGGCGGGTGACGATCAGGATGCCGAGGAAGCCGACCAGCGCTGCCAGGCTGCGCGGCCAGGTCAGCCGCTCGCCCAGCACCAGCGTCGCCAGCAGCATGGCCCAGATCGGGCCGGTGAATTCCAGCGCGAAGACCTGCGCCAGAGGGATCACCGTGATCGCGTAGAACCAAAGGTTCTGCCCGGTGAAATGGCTGATATTGCGGATGATATGGGTGCCGATATGGCGTGTTGCGACGGTCCGGCGTTTGCCGGTCAGCATCACGATGCTGCTGATGATCGCCACCCCGAGCAGCGAGCGATAGAGCATGATCTCGAAGGTGTCGAGGCCGGAGCTGACATAGCGCCCGGCCACCGCCATGGCGCTGAAAGAGACGATCGAGCCGAGCATCCAGAGCGCGGCCTTCGGCACGGCGCCCAGGCTCGGAGCGGCAAGGGGGCGCGTGCTCACAGCTCTGCCACCTCGTAGTCGCGCGGCAGATCGCCGGTGATGCGGAACCACGCGCTGCCGCGGGTGCGATGCTGATGCGCCTCGAAGGCGTCGCGACTCTGGAACAGTTCCGAGACCTCGAAGACCCCGTCTTCGCTCTCGCGCAGATCGAAGTAGAGGCAGCCGGGCTCGGCCCGCGTCAGGCGGATGTGGTCGGCCATGGCAGCGCGCACGTTGGGGCAGCGCTCGGGCGGCGCGGTCATGCGGCCGGTCAGCTGCACGGCGCTCATGTCGCGCTCCGGGTTGGCTGGCTGTGCGGGAAGTCGGCGGGGCGCGGCTGCGCGGAAACTCTGGTCGTCATGGGGGTCCTCTCGCTGCGGACACTGGCGCGCGGCACGGCAAGGGGCAAGGGGCAATCGGGCCGCCCCTCCGCGGTTGGCGGCGGGGTGTGATCTTGATGCGTGGCCCGAACGCAAAAGGAGGCCGGGTTTCCCCGGCCTCCCTGATCACTGGCTGATCATTCCCATTCGATCGTGCCCGGAGGCTTCGAGGTGATGTCGTAGGTGCAGCGGTTGATGCCCTTCACCTCGTTGATGATCCGTGTCGCGGTCTCGCCGAGGAACTCGTGGCTGAACGGGTAGTAATCCGCCGTCATGCCGTCGACCGAGGTCACCGCGCGCAGGGCGCAGGCGTAGTCGTAGGTGCGGCCGTCGCCCATCACGCCCACGGTGCGCACCGGCAGGATCGCCACGAAGGCCTGCCAGATCTCGTCGTAGAGACCGTGCTTGCGGATCTGGTCGATATAGACCGCATCCGCCTTGCGCAGGATATCGAGTTTCTCGCGGGTGATCTCGCCGGGGCAGCGGATCGCCAGACCCGGGCCGGGGAAGGGGTGGCGGCCAATGAAGCTGGCCGGCAGGCCAAGCTCGTGACCCAGCGCGCGCACCTCGTCTTTGAAGAGCTCGCGCAGCGGCTCGACCAGCTTGAGGCCCATCTTCTCCGGCAGGCCGCCCACATTGTGGTGCGACTTGATGGTCACCGAGGGGCCGCCAGAGAAGCTGACGCTCTCGATCACGTCGGGGTAGAGCGTGCCCTGCGCGAGGAAGGTCGCATCCTCGATCTGGTCGGCGTATTTCTGGAACACGTCGATGAAGAGCTTGCCGATGATCTTGCGCTTGGTCTCGGGGTCGGACACGCCCTCGAGCTCGCCGAGGAACAGATCCTGTTCCTGCGCGTGGATCACCGAGAGGTTCATGTGGTCGCGGAACATCGCGACGACCTCGTCGGCCTCGTTGAGACGCAGCAGGCCATGGTCGACGAAAACGCAGGTCAGCTGCTCGCCGATCGCCTCGTGCAGCAGCGCCGCGGTGACCGAGCTGTCGACGCCGCCCGAAAGCGCGCAGATCACCTTGGACGCGCCGACCTGCTCGCGGATCTTGCGCACCGCTTCCTCGCGGTAGGCATCCATCGTCCAGTCGCCAGTGAATCCGGCTTCGCGGACGAAGTTCTCGTAGAGCGTCTTCCCGTTCGGGGTGTGATGCACCTCGGGGTGGAACTGCACGGCGTAGAACTTGCGGGTCACGTCGGCGGTGATCGCGAAGGGCGCACCGGGGGAGGTCGCGTAGACCTCGAAGCCCGGGGCGATTTCCGAGACGTGGTCGCCGTGGCTCATCCACACCTGCTCGCGGCCCGAGCCATCGAGGAACCAGCCCGACAGCAGGTCGAGGCGGTCTTCCTTGGGCGTCACGTAGGCACGGCCGAATTCGGCGGTGTGGCTCTGGCCGGCTTCGACCTTGCCGCCGAGGTCGTGCATCATGACCTGCTGGCCGTAGCAGATCCCGAGGATCGGCACGCCGAGCTCGTAGGCGGATTTGGGCGGGCGAGGCGAGCCCTCGCGCGTCACGCTGTCGGGGCCACCGGAGAAGACGATGGCCTTGGGGGCGAACTCCTTCAGGAACGCATCGGTGACGTTCTGATAGGGGTGGATTTCGCAGTAGACATTCAGCTCGCGCAGGCGACGGGCGATGAGCTGCGTCACCTGGCTTCCGAAGTCGATGATAAGGAGGCGATCATGCTGGGTCATGCGGCTGCTTTAGGCGGGCCGCGCCCGGCGCGCAAGAGGCTGGGTGCCGCGCAGAGGGAAATGGCGCAGCGCCGGGGGATCGGCGGGCGCGCGTTCATTCGATCTGGCTGAGCAATGCCGGTGCCGTGACCAGCCGGCGCACGCCGTGGCTGTGGGTCTCCTCGAAAACGTTGCCCATGCCCGCCCAGGCGTCGAGCGTCGCGATGTCGAGCCGGGCGCAGCGCGGGCGGACCGACCAGGTGACCTGCAGCGGCGAGCAGACCTGCTGGGAGTAGCTGGGCCCGGTGGTCGAGCCGCGGAACACCACCGGCGCGCCGGTGCCGCTGGGCAGAGCGCGGGCCTGGTGGCGACCGTTGCGCATGGTTCCGAGGTAGATGAAATCGCGAAAGTCGAGCGCATTGGGGTCGTTGACCACCAGAAAGACCTGCGACTCGACCCGCAACTCGGGGTTCGAGCAGGACGCCGAGAGGCAGGCGCCGAGACCCGGGCCCGGCGCCACGTCGCAGGAGGAATAGACCCAATGGACCTCGATCGTGTCGCCGGGCTCGACCCCTTCGAAGCGGGCGGGGCCGCTGCCGGGGCGGGAGAGTTCGGCGGCGCTGAGATTGGCCGAGCCCGCGCATTTGAAACCGCCGTGCTCGCCAGGGCCCGCGTAGATGGAAAAGCCTGGTCCGAGATGCTCGGCATTGGTGTGGGTGTGGATGTTGCACAGGGTCATCTCGTCCGGCGGCGGGGCAAGGCCGAAGGAAACGGGGTTCCGTCCATAGGGATTGCCGATATCCCGCGGGGTCTGCGGGCCGAAGCCGGTGCAGAGCGGGCCGTCGGCGGCGCCGTGTTCTCCCCCGGGATCGGCGCCATGCGCGCTGGCGGTCTGGGCGGCGTGTCCGGCACCATGATCCGCCGCAGGGGGGGCGCCGGGCGGGGCGCTGCCGTGGGAGGGCGCCGTGTCATGGCCCGTGGGCGGGTAGGTGATCTTGTTGTCGGCCCCTGCGGCCGAGGACAGGACCAGCACCGTGCAAACCGTCAGGGCAAGAAGCACGTGGGGGGGCGTCATGGGAACCTCCTGTGGACTCTCCGGCGACCGTGGCCGTGGCAGTGGCAGTGGGTTGGCATTCACTGGGGCAGGGTATGGCGGCCCGCGCCTCGGCCCTGAGGATTCGCCGCCCCATCCCGAGACCCGTCTCCACCTGACCCTGACGCAAAGAGCTGACGCATTGCTTAACGCAGCTCAGTAGGTGGCGTCGGGCGCGGAGAGGTCCTCCTCGATTCGAGCCCTTCTGTCGGCCAGCAGCGACCAGAGCGCGAGTGTGGTCAAGACCAAGGCGTAAATCAGCCCGCCCAAGGCCATGGCCTCGCCGGGGATCACCCCTACGGAGGCGCGCTGCATGGCCTGCTCAAAGTTCTCGACGGGGCTGGGATGCACGGTGATCTTGCCGAGAAAAGCGAGGAGCTGGATGAGCATGATCCAGAAATAGCTTCGCCGGATGCGCCGCCCCATCGCGTGCAGGTAGGTGATGCCGAACTCGGGCCGCACGTAGCTGTCGCGCAGGTCCCTTGCCCAGGAGGCGTCCGGTCCGGCGGTGCCGCTGAGGATTGGTCCGTAGAGATTCATCTCCATGCTGCGGAAGCGGCGGCGCCAGAGGTCGCAATAGCGGTAGCGCCGCGCTTCGAGCGTCAGGAAGAAAAGGTTGGAGATGCCCACCAGCACCAGCGGCAGCGGCGACGCATCGGGCGCTGCATAGGCGATCGACAGGGCCACGCCCAGCGTGACGACGGCCCAGTTGGTGGTGGTGTCGAGCCGCGTGCGCCAGACGCTGCAGCGGTAGACCTCGCCGCGGTAGAGATGCGCCAGCGCGCCAAGCTCGGCCCCGTCGAGCGGCCGCCCGCCGATTTCGAGTTGCACGTCTTTCATCTGCTCCCCCGTCTTGTCCGTCGAAGCCTGGCCGACCAAAGCCTGACCGGTCGAAGTCTTGGCCGACCGAAGGCTTGGTCGGTCGAAGCCTGGTGGGTCGAAGTCTTGGCCGGTCGAAGCGCAGTACCCCCGTGAAACATTCTGCGCAGAGACACCTTAAGATGCCCTTTCAGCCGGTGCGGGTCCGCGCGGATGTCGTATTTATCCGTCAGGGGGCGCAAACTCGTCGCTGGTCCTCGGGCGGCTCGGCTACTACTTGTCGGGGGTGTGACGGAACGGGAGAGGCGCCATGTCGGAGACAGAAACGCGGAAACGGACACGCAGCGGCGGCGGCGCGGCCCGTCGGGCGGCACGGGGGTCGGCCCGGGTCGAGACGGCGCGCTTCATCGAGCGCAACATCCCCAATTTCGAGATTCTCTCCGCAGAGGCGCTGGAGATGATCGAGGCCGGTGCCGAGACGGTGCTGGCGGAGATCGGCGTCAATTTCGTCAACAACCCCGGGGCGCTGGCGCTGTGGAAGGACGCTGGCGCCGAGATCGAGGGGGAACGCGTGCGCATCCCGCGCGGGCTGGCGCGGCAGCTCTGCGGCCATGCGCCCTCGCGGATCACCCAGCACGCCCGCAACCCCGCGCGGTCGGTCGAAATCGGCGGCCGCTCGCTGGTGCTGGCGCCGGTCTACGGTCCGCCCTTCGTGCATGACGCCGAGAAGGGACGGCGCTACGGCACGATCGAGGATTTCCGCAATTTCGTGAAACTGGGGCAGATGTCGCGCTGGCTGCACCATTCGGGCGGCACGCTCTGCGAGCCCACCGACGTGCCGGTGAACAAGCGCCACCTCGACATGCTGCACGCCCATATGACCCTCTCGGACAAGCCGTTCATGGGCTCGGTGACCGAGCCGAGCCGGGCGCAGGACAGCGTCGACATGTGCGGCATTCTGTTCGGCGAGGACTTCGTGCAGCAAAGCACCGTGATGACCTCGCTGATCAACATCAACTCGCCGCTGACCTTCGACGACACGATGATGGGCGCGCTCGAGGTCTACGCGCGCAACAATCAGGCCTGCATCGTTTCGCCCTTCATCGTCGGCGGGGCGATGGCGCCGGTCTCGGTGGCGGGCACGCTGACGCAGGTTCTGGCCGAGGGCATGGCGGGCATCGCCTACGCGCAGCTGGTACGCAAAGGCGCGCCGGTGATCTTCGGCGCCTTCGTCACCTCGATCGACATGAACTCCGGCGCGCCCACCTTTGGCACGCCCGAGGCGTCGCAGATCAGCTACGGCGTCGGCCAGCTGGCGCGGCGGCTGGGGCTGCCCTATCGCTCGGCGGGGGCGTTCTGCGGCTCCAAGCTGCCCGACGCCCAGGCGGCCTACGAGAGCGCCAATTCGCTGAACATGGGGCTGCAGTCGGGGGTCAACTTCATGCTGCACGCCTGCGGCTGGCTCGAAGGCGGGCTGGTCGCCTCCTATGAGAAATTCGTGATGGATGCCGATCAACTCGGCGCGCTGCACAAGTTCGCGCAGGGGGTGACCGTCGACGAGACGACACAGGCACTGGACGCGATCCGCGAGGTCGGGCCGGGCGGGCACTACCTTGGCTGCGCCCACACCCAGGAGAACTTCAAGACCGCCTTCTGGCGCTCCGAGCTCTTCGACTACAAGCCCTTCGAGACATGGTCCGAAGAGGGCGGGCGCGACACGATGCAGCTGGCCTCGGCGCGGGTGAAAGCCTTGCTGGAAAGCTACGAGCAGCCGGCGATGGATCCCGCCACGAGCGAGGCGCTGGGCGATTTCGTGGCGCGCCGCAAGGCCGCCATGCCCGACGCCTTTCTCTGACGGATCGCCGCTTCAAGCGGAGGTGTGGCGCTGGGCTTCGCGCAGGCGGTCCTCCGCGATAATCGCCGCCAGCACCTCCACGTGACGCGTCGCCGAGTAGCTCGAAGCGCGGGCGCGGCGGCTGCTGTCGATCCCGTCTTCCAGTTCCATCAGACGCAGAAGCGCCGCTCCGTGGCGCTCGGGATAGGGCGTGCCGAGCAGCCGTGGCAGATGCGCCTCGCGCTGGTAGTCGGCGGCACCATAGCGCGCGGCGCGCACGAGAAGTCGCGGGCGGCGCAAGGCGCAAAGAAGGCTCTGGAGGTCCTGCATCGGGTCGTCTCCCATTTGGTGAACAGGCCCGGAGAGTGACATGGGGGGCAGCGATGTTGCCCCGGCGCGTGGGGCTGCGCGCGCGGCGTTTACCGATGTTTATAATTTGTAGAGAAGTCTGTTAAACGTCTAAAATCATTAACTTTTAGATAACTTTGAGGCGAGCAGTTTTCAGGTTCACTTCCGCAAGCCCTGCGTCGGCGGGGTGCAACCTAGGGGACATCTGCAATGATGCGATACCGTGATTTTTCCAAGGACTTCACCAAGGCACCCGGTCTTCCTGCCTGGGTGCCCGAGATGGCCCGCCACTACCTGGCCCATACCGAGGATGGCGCGGGGATCCGCGCGCTGGCGCGATCGGCGGGATGCCATGCCTCGACCGTGCTGCGCCAGGTGCGGCGGATGGAGACGCTGCGGGACGACCCGCTGGTGGACGAGGCCCTGCGCCGGCTCGGGGCGGCGCGCGCCGCCTGCGCCGCGCCAGCAAAGGAGGTGGGCATGACGCAGCCCGAGGACGATCGCGACGAGGCCGGCAGCGGCGCTCCAACCCTGGATGCGGCAACGCTCTCGCGCGAGGCGCGGCGGGTGCTGCGGCGGCTTTGCGAGAGCGGCGCGGTGCTGGCAGTGGCCACCGAGATGGACAAGGCCGTGGTCGTTCGCGACACCGGAGGGGGCGGTTCGGCGCGCACCGCGGTGGTCGATGTGCCGGTGGCCGAGGCCATGGCGCTCAAGGGCTGGATCCGCTGCGACGCGCCGGGGCGGATCTCGCGTTACCGCATCACCGCGGCGGGACGCGGGGCGCTCGGGCAGCTGATGGCCGAACAGGAGAGCCGGTTGCGCGGATTTGCCGAGGCGCAGGCCGGCTTCGAAAGCGGCCGCGCGGCCGAGGCGGCCATGGCCGAGGAAGAGTCCGACCCGCGCGGCCGCCGGCGCTACGCAGCGACCGAAAGCCCGCTGGCCTCGCTCGGACGCCGGCGCGACCGGGACGGCAAGCCCTTTCTCGACGAGGCGCTGGTGCGCGCCGGCGAGCGGCTGCGCGAGGATTTCGAGCTGGCGCAGATGGCGCCACGGACGACCCAGAACTGGGATCACTTCCTAACGGCGGGTGTGAAGCCCGGGTCTGCCACGCGGCTCCCGCAGGGCTCCGAGGCGGCGCGTGTGCGCTTTACCGGGGCGCTGCGCGACCTCGGGCCGGGGCTCGGCGATGTCGCGCTTCGGTGCTGCTGCTATCTCGAGGGTCTCGAAGAGACCGAACGCACCCTGGGGTGGGCGGCGCGCTCGGGCAAGGTGGTGCTGCGCATCGCCCTGCAGCGACTGCGGCGGCACTACGAGGCGCTGGACGCTTCGGGCGGTGGGCTGATCGGCTGAGCGCCTGACCCGCGCGTCGGGCATGAAAAGGGGGCGAAGCTGCCAGCTTCGCCCCCAGTGTCTTGGGTCGCGGCGGCGGGCTTACTCTGCCGCGCGCACCGGCGTGTCGCCGGTGACCGGGATCCCCGGGTAGTCGTCGATATTGCCGCTCTCGAGGTCCGCCGCGGCCTTCTTCACTCCGGCAAGGTAGTCCGGGTGCACCCGCTCCAGCACAGCGTACCAGCGCTCGCGCACGCCGTCCGAGACCGGCGCCATGGCCCGGGCCATGTTGAGGTGCAGACGCGCGCGCTCGTCATCGCCCAACACCTCCTTGTAGAGGGCGCGGGGCTGGACGTAGTCGGCATCCTTGTCCTCCTGCGTGTAGCGGTCGGCGTCGCCCGAGATTTTCAGGGGCGGCTCCATGACCGACGGGTCCGCCTTGGCCGACTCCTCGTATTGGTTCGGCTCGTAATAGGCGTCGATATGTCCGGTCTGCGGCGGGAAGAACCGCATTGCTCCGTCCTTGTGGTAGGTGTGAACGGGGCTTTTGGGCGCGTTGGGCGGCAGCGCCTCGTAATGGGTGCCAAGCCGGTAGCGGTGCGCGTCGGCATAGGCAAAGAGCCGGCCCTGCAGCATCTTGTCGGGCGAATAGCCGATGCCGGGCACCTTGTTCGACGGCGAGAAGGCGGCGTTCTCGACCATCTGGAAATAGTTGTCTGGGTTCTTGTTGAACTCGAGCATGCCCACCGGGATCAGCGGAAAGTCCTTGTGCGACCAGACCTTGGTCAGATCGAACGGATTGAAGTCGAGCTCGGCCGCCTGCGCTTCGGGCATCACCTGGATGTTCATCTCCCACTTCGGGAAATTGCCGCCGTCGATGGCATTGTACAGGTCTTCCTGGAAGCTCTCGCGGGTCTCGCCGACGATCTTCTCGGCCTGCTCGTTGGTGTAATTTGCGATCGGCTGCTGGCAGCGGAAGTGGAATTTCACCCAGAAGCGCTCGCCCTGCGCGTTCCACAGCGAATAGGTGTGCGAGCCGTAGCCATGCATGTGCATCGGGTTCTTCGGAATGCCGCGGTCCGACATCAGGATCGTCACCTGATGCACCGACTCCGGCTGGCCGGCCCAGAAGTCGAACATGGCCTCGGGCGAGCGCATATTGGTCTTGGGGTGGCGCTTCTGCGTGCGGATGAAGTCGGGAAACTTGTAGGCATCGCGAATGAAGAAGATGGGGGTGTTGTTGCCCACCATGTCCCAGTTGCCTTCCTCGGTGTAGAACTTCAGCGAGAAGCCGCGCACGTCACGCTCGGCATCCGCCGCGCCCTGTTCGCCCGCGACCGTCGACCAGCGCGAGAGGATGTCGCAGGTATTGCCGACCTGCGAGAAAATCTTGGCGCAGGTGTACTGGGAAATGTCATGGGTCACGGTGAAGGTACCCTGCGCGCCCCAGCCCTTGGCGTGCACCACCCGCTCGGGAATGCGCTCACGGTTCTGGTGGGCGAGCTTCTCGATCAGCTGGTAGTCTTCCAGAAGCACCGGACCGCGCGGACCGGCGGTGGCCGAGGTTTCGTTTGTCGGCACCGGCGCGCCGGCGGATGTGGTCAGTCGCTTGCTCATGAGTCCTCCATGGAGATGAGGCGGGTGTGCCCTTGTGTGCGATCAACTAGAGGGGCGGGCCTAAGTTCCCAATTGCGGATTCTTGTCGGAGTGATAGGATTTTCTTATGCCTGTTACCCTTCGCCAGCTGAGCTATTTCCGGGCCCTCGCCGCGCAGCGCAATTTCCGCCGCGCCGCGGACTCCTGCAATGTCTCGCAGCCCGCGCTGTCGGTGCAGATCCGCGAGCTCGAGGCGGCGCTGAACGGCCCGCTGGTCGAGCGGCAGGCGCGCGACGTTCTGCTGACCCCCTTCGGTCGCGAGGTGCTGGCGAGCGCCGAGCGCATCCTCGCAGAGGTCGCGGGGCTGGAGCACGCGGCGCGGCGGCGCGGCGGGCTGACCGGCACGCTCTCGCTCGGCGTCATCCCGACCATCGCCCCCTATTTCCTGCCCGAGGCGCTGGCCGCGTTGCGGGCCGAAGACATCTCGCTCGACGTCGAGGTGACCGAGACCAAGACCGAGACGCTGCTTGCCCGGCTCGCCGAGGGCGCGCTCGACGCGGCGCTGGTGGCGCTGCCAATCGAGCAGGAGGGGATCGAGGTGCTGCCACTTTTCGAGGATCGATTCCTGCTGGCCGGCAGCGCCGCGCGGCTCGCGTCGATCGGCGGCGTGCCCAGCCCCGAGGGCCTGGCGGAGAGCCAGCTTCTGTTGCTCGAAGACGGGCACTGCCTGACCGATCAGGCGCTGGCGGTCTGTGGCCGGGGCAGGGGCAACGCGCGGATCAACATGGGGGCGACGTCACTCTCGACGCTGTCGCGGCTGGTGGCGGCGGGCTTTGGTCTGACGCTGATGCCGGAGGTTGCGGCGCTGACCGAACTGCGCGCGTCGCCGGGCATGCACCTGCGGCGCTTCGGGACGCCAGAGCCGGCACGGATCGTGGCGCTGGCGTGCCGCGCGTCGAGCCACCGCGAGGGCTGGTTCACCGAGCTCGCGGACGTGCTGCAGACCGTGGGGGACGCGCTGGTGGAGGGCGTGCGCAAGAGCCCGGAGATTGCTCCGGCGGACCGCTGAGGATGCGCCACGCCGTAGTTGAGGAAACGCGCTGTCGGGAACGCGTATGAAGCCGCGCAGACAGCTGCGCGGCTTCTTGGTCCGTGAGCGACTCCTCCACCCCGGCCATGATCGCTGGGGAGACGAGGATGCCAGAGGCAGGCAGAGCCGGTTCGGGACGTGAGGATTGGAGCCTTGGGACGCGGCTCCTTTCCTGGGGAAGCCCGGCGTTGAGGGAAAATTTAACGCCGAGCCGCAAAGACGCTTGGTCGACCTAGCGGGACTCGTAACAACAAATGATTCTAAATGACGTCAGACTGGTAACAGGGTCAGAATACAGGCTTTGTCCGCCTCGGCTATCCCGGAATTTTTGTGTTTCATCGCGGTAACTGGGGACCTTGCTGCGTTGCCGCAAGGTAATGTACGGAAATCATGGGCTAAATCTTGCCGATATGGTGGCGAAGCCTCGCTTGGTGCAAACTCAGTGTTTCCGAAATGTGAAGTCGAGACGCGCTTCTGTCAGGCAAACTCTCCCAAAGGGTGTGAAATCCGCGCTATTTGACAGCTATAGATGGTGCGACCGGGCGCTGTTGGTCACTGAAGAGGGGCGGGCATGAGTCGGTTCGCGGGCAGATCCTTGCGACGTTTCCTGAAGTTTCGCGTCGTGGCGCGCCGAGCAGAGGCGCTGGCGGACGCGGCCAGCCCGATTGACACGGCACACCATGGATTGCTCATCGCGGCGCGATCACGGGCCCCGCGCAGGGGGCACGCTGCGACGACGCGGGCCGGGCTGCCGCTGTACCCGAGATGAACGTACCTCGACGCCGGTGGCAATGGCGGGATCGGTGCCAAACCGCCGCCCGGCGGCGCCGGCGAGGCGATCTGCGTCGGGGCGATGGATCGAAGCGCCCCCGCGGCGTGGCCCTGCCTCAAAGTGGTTCTGCAGCCCCGCAAAATCGTTGCGGGGCGGCCATTTGCAATTTGGCAGCAACGCGGTTGATTGCGCGCCATGTGGCCCTTGAGCGGCGCCGAGCCGGCCTCGCGCCGCATTGCGGACGTAAATATGCACAGTCTCGGCAGCGCATTGCCGCCAAGAAGTGTAATATTCCGATAGATCACAATGGAATGGTTGCATTTACGTTAGGGCAACATGATACTGGCCGCATGAGGCAGGTCGCCGCTGATGAGGGGCTGGTTTCGACGGAAATTTGTACTCCCGAACCTCGGTTGCCCCGTTTTCTCGGGGGGGCGGCGTAAGTCTCATGAGACAACCGGTGACCCGCTCAGCCGGAGCTAGTGAGTTATATAAGTGGTTTCGCTTTTTAACTGATTTTTAGGGAGATTTACATGAAACGGACAATGTTGACGGCCGTCGTCGTCAGTTCCGCGATGGCTCTGGGCTCGGCGGCCTGGGCGCAAGACGATGCTGCGGCCAAGCCGAACATCCTCGTGATCTTCGGCGACGACATCGGCCAGACCAACCTTTCGACCTATAGTTTCGGCCTGATGGGCTATACCACGCCGAACATCGACCGGATCGCGTCCGAGGGTGCGAAATTCACCGACTACTATGCCGAGCAGAGCTGCACCGCCGGTCGTTCGACCTTCATCACCGGCCAGTCGACACTGCGCACCGGCCTGTCGAAGGTGGGGCTTCCGGGCGCCAACGCCGGCCTGCAGGACAAGGACGTGACGCTGGCCTCGGCGCTCAAGGACCTGGGCTATGCCACCGGCCAGTTCGGCAAGAACCACATGGGCGACCGGGACGAATTCCTGCCCACTGCGCACGGCTTCGACGAGTTCTTCGGCAACCTCTACCACCTCAACGCCGAGGAAGAGCCCGAGCAGTTCAACTATCCCCAGGACCCGGAATTCCGCGAGCGCTTCGGCCCGCGCGGGGTGCTGCATTCCTACGCCGACGGCGAGATCGAGGACACCGGCCCGCTCACCCGCAAGCGCATGGAAACCGTGGACGAGGAGACCGCCGCCGGGGCGATCGACTTCATGAAGCGCGCGGTGGAATCGAACACGCCGTTCTTCACCTGGTACAACACCACCCGGATGCACTACAAAACCCACGTGCGCGATGAGAACCGCAGCGAGCCGGGGCTGACCGCACGGACCGAATATGCCGACGGCATGATCGAGAATGACGGCGTCATCGGCGAGGTTCTGGACGCGCTCGACGAACTCGGCGTCGCCGACAACACCATCGTCATCTACACCACCGACAACGGGCCACACCAAAACACCTGGCCGGATGCCGGCACCACGCCGTTCCGCTCCGAAAAGAACACCAACTGGGAAGGCGCCTACCGCGTCCCCGCGCTCATCCGCTGGCCCGGCATGATCGAGCCCGGCACCGTCTACACCGAGATGTTCTCGGGCCTCGACTGGTTCCCGACGATCATGGCCGCCGTCGGCGACACCGACATCAAGCAGCGCTTGCTCTCCGGCACGACGATCGACGGCAAGGAGTACAAGAACTACCTCGATGGCTATAACCAGCTCGACTACCTCACCGGGGCATCGGACGAGGGGGCGCGCGACGAGTTCTTCTACATCAACGACGATGGCGAAGTGGTCGGCCTGCGCTACGAGAACTGGAAGGTCGTCTTCAAGGAGCAGCGCGTGAAGGGCACCATGGCGGTCTGGGCCGAACCCTTTACCCAGCTGCGCGTGCCCAAGCTGTTCGATCTGCGTGCCGACCCCTACGAGCGGGCCGACATCACCTCGAACACCTATTGGGACTGGGTGAGCGACCACGCCTATCTCGTCGCCCCGGCGTCGCAGGAAGTCGCCAAGTTCTTCGAGACCTTCAAGGAGTTCCCGCCCTCGCAGCGGCCGGACAGCTTCTCGATCGACCAGATCCAGGAAGACCTGAACGCCAGCCTCGCGAACATGGGCAGCAACTGATCCAGCTGCTCCCGTCTCGGGCCGGCGCAGGCCGCCGCCCCGACCATTATTCTATTTTCCGATTGTTACTGGCGTGCTGACGAACACAGACGCCCGCCCTCGAAGGGGATACACCCATGCCCGACCCGCACGCGCCCTGCGCCGCCGCTCTCGCCGCGCTCTGGCTTGCCGCCCCCGCCTTCGCCGATCCGCTGCCTTCGTGGAACGACACCGGCGCCAAGTCTGCGATCATCGAATTTGTCGAGGCGGTGACCGATCCAGCCTCGGACGACTACGTCACCCCCGAGGACCGCATCGCCGCCTTCGACAATGATGGCACGCTCTGGACCGAGCAGCCGGTCTATTTCCAGGCGCTCTACGCGCTCGACGTGCTGCAGGAAAAGGCCAAGGTCGATCCCGATATCCTCACCACCGACGCGCTGAAGGCCGGCGCCAAGGGCGACGTCGGCGGCGTTCTCGCCACCGGCATGGACGGGCTGCTCGAGGTGATCAACGTCTCGCATTCCGGGCTTACCGTCGACGAGTTTCAGGCCGATGCGCGCGACTGGCTCACGAGCTACACCCATCCGACGACAAAAAAACTTTACGTAGAAATGGTTTACCAGCCGATGCTCGAGCTTCTGAGCTACCTGCGCGACGAAGGGTTCAGCACCTATATCGTCTCGGGCGGCGGCATCGATTTCATCCGCGCCTTCTCCGAAGACACCTATGGCATCCCGCCGTGGCAGGTGGTCGGCACCGAGGGCAACACCTCCTTCGAGGTGGTCGACGGGCTTCCGATGCTGACCAAGAACGGCGGCGTCACCTTCATCGACGACAAGGAGGGCAAGCCGGTCGGCATCATCCGCCACATCGGCCGCAAGCCGATCTTTGCCGCGGGCAATTCCGACGGTGATTTCGCCATGCTGCAATACACCACCTCGGGCGAGGGGCCGAGCTTTGGCCTGCTGGTGCATCACACCGACGCGGCGCGCGAGTTTGCCTATGACCGCGACGGCCATATCGGCACGCTGAACCGCGGCCTCGACGAAGGCCCGGGCTTTGGCTGGACCATCGTCGACATGGCGCAGGACTGGGCCAAGGTGTTCCCCACCGACTGAGTTGCGTGGAAAGGTAAGGACGGTATGGAAGGCATGACCCAAAGCGGCACGCGGGCGCAGATCGACAGCCTGCGCGCCCGCATGGGCGAGGCGATCATTGGCCAGCGCGAGGTGATCGAGCGGCTGCTGATCGGGCTTCTCGCCAATGGCAACCTGCTGGTCGAGGGGCTGCCGGGCCTCGCCAAGACCCGCGCCATCAAGGCGCTTGCCCGCAACCTCGAATGCGATTTCAGCCGCATCCAGTTCACCCCCGACCTGCTGCCCTCGGATGTCACCGGCACCGAGGTCTACTACCAGGGCGAGGGCGGCGGCGAGTTCCGCTTCGAGGCCGGGCCGATCTTTGCCAACCTCGTGCTGGCCGACGAGATCAACCGCGCCCCGGCCAAGGTGCAGGCGGCGCTGCTCGAGGCGATGGAAGAGCGGCAGGTGACCGTGGCGGGCACCACCCACAAGATGGAGCCGCTCTTCATGGTCATGGCGACGCAGAACCCCATCGAGCAGGAAGGCACCTATCCGCTGCCCGAGGCGCAGATGGACCGGTTCCTCATGCATGTGAACATCACCTATCCGCCGGTCGAGGACGAGGTCGAGGTGATCCGCCTCGTGCGCGGCGAGGAGATCGCCGCGCAGGGGGGCGCCGGGAAAGGCGCTGCCGACGCGCCGCTTCCGATCCCGCAGGAGGCGGTCTTCGCAGCCCGCCGCGAGATCGCCGCCTTGCGCGTGGCGCCCGAGATGGAGCGCTACATCGCCGATCTGGTCAACGCCACCCGCGTGCCCGCCGAATTCGGTGACGACCTCAAGCGCTGGATCGAGGTCGGGGCCAGCCCGCGCGCCTCGCTGGCGCTCGACAAATGCGGGCGCACCCACGCCTGGCTCGCGGGGCGCGACTATGTCGACCCCGAGGACATCCGCGCCGTGGTGCCCGATGTGCTGCGCCACCGGCTGGGCCTGTCGTACGAAGCGCAGGGCGAGGGCGTCAGCCCCGATGCCGTGGTGGCCGAGATCGTCCGGCAGGTGGCGCTGCCCTGAGGAGGCAAGATGAAGGACCGCGCCGCCCGCATCCGCACCGGCACCCTGGGCAAGGCCCCGCAGGTCTTGGATGATCCGCGCATTCATACCGATCTGGCCTACCTGCGCAGCCTCGAAGGTCCGGCGCGCGGCCTCAGCTTCCTGCCGCGCCAGCCGGCGCAGTCGGTGCTGAACGGCCGTCACGCGTCGCGCTTGCGCGGCCGCGGGCTCAACTTCGAGGAGCTGCGCGACTACTTGCCCGGCGATGACATCCGCGCCATCGACTGGAAGGTCACCGCCCGCACCGGCAAGCCGCACGTCCGGGTGATGACCGAGGAGCGCGACCGCCCGGCGCTGATCGTCGTCGACCAGCGCATGTCGATGTTCTTCGGTACCCGGCGCGCGATGAAATCGGTCACCGCCGCCGAGGCCGCCGCGATGACCGCCTTCCGCATCCTCGACCAGGGCGACCGGGTGGGGGGCATCGTCTTTGGCGACGAGATGATCGCCGAGGTCCGCCCGCAGCGCAGCCGCGCCGCGCTCAACCGCTTCCTCACCGCGCTGGCCGAGGCCAACACACAGCTGCATGCCGAGGCGCCCAACGTCGCGCCGATCGGCCTGACGCAGGTGCTGCGCGCGGTCGCCCGAATTGTCAGCCGCAATCACCTCATCATCGTGCTGAGCGACTTCGACGGCATCGACGCCGAGACCGATCGCATCGTCTCGGGCCTTGCGCGCCACAACGATCTCATCCTCGTGCCGGTGACCGACCCCAGCGCGGGCGAGATCCCGGCGGGGCTGAAGCTCATCGTCACCGACGGAGCACTGCAGGCCGAGATCGACACGGCCGCGCCCGGCACCCGCAAGGGGCTGATCGAGATGTCGAAGGGGCGGCTGGCGGATGTGCTCGACTGGCAGCGGCGCTTCGGCGTGGCGATCCTGCCGCTCTCTGCCGGGGAGGAAACGCTGCCGCAGATGCGACGGCTGCTGGGGCTCGGGCCGCGATGAACGAGGAGGGAGCGGAAACCGAAAGCCTCGTGGGCCTGATCGATCAGCTGATCGAGCCGGTTCCGCCCGCGCCGGTGCCGCTGGTGCCGCAGACATGGGGCTGGGTGGCGCTGGCGGTGCTGTTCGCGGCGCTCGCCCTCTGGGGGCTCTGGCTCGGCCACCGCCGCCGCGTGGCGAATGCCTATCGCCGCGCCGCGCTGGCCGAATTGGACCGGGCCAGCACCACTGCCGAGCTCGCCGCTGTCCTTCGCCGCGCCGCGCTCGCCGCCTTTCCGCGCGCCGAGGTGGCCTCGCTCACCGGGGCCGACTGGACGAATTTCCTGTCGCGCACCGCGAGGAGCCGCTTTCCCGACACCGCTGGCGAAGAGCTGCGCCGCGCGCCCTACCGCGAGCCGGGGGCGGCCCCGTCGCCCGAGCTGCGCCGCGCCGCCGAGCACTGGCTGAAGACCCATCGCGCCGCACCCGCCCCGCGCGCGCGGGAGCAGGCGGCATGATCTCGCTCGCCGCGCCGTGGATGCTGCTTTTGCTGCCGCTGCCGCTGCTCGTGCGCTGGCTGGTCCCGCCGCACCGCGAGCGCGAAAGCGCGCTGCGCTTCCCGTTCTTCCGGCGCATGGCCGAGGCGGCGGGGGCCGAGCCGCGCGCCGGGGCGGTGATCCTGTCGCGCCCGGTGATCTCGGCGATCACCGCCGGGCTCTGCTGGGCGCTGCTGGTGCTGGCGCTGGCCCGGCCCGAGCGGGTCGGCGCGCCGATCACCATCGAAAAGGCGGCGCGCGACGTGGTGCTGGCGATCGACATTTCGGGGTCGATGGACGCCAAGGATTTCGCCACGCCGGACGGCACGCGGATCCAGCGCCTCGCCGGGGTGCGGCAGGTGGTGGGCGATTTTGTCGCCGGGCGCGACGGCGACCGCATGGCGCTGATCGTCTTCGGCACCGCGGCCTACCTGCAGGCGCCGCTCACCGATGATCTGACCACGATCACCGAGTTGCTCGGCACCACCGAGGTCGGCATGGCCGGGCCGCACACCGCGCTTGGTGATGCCATCGGCCTTTCGATCCGCACCTTCGAGGCCAGCGACATCGACCAGCGGCTGCTGATCCTGCTGTCGGACGGTTCGGACACTGCCAGCCGGATGAGCCCGGTCAACGCCGCCGAGATCGCCGCCGATCGGGGTGTCGAGATCTTCACCATCGGCGTCGGCGATCCCGAGGCCACCGGCGAGAACCGGGTTGACCTCGCCACGCTGCAGACCATCGCCACGCGCACCGGGGGGCAGTACTTCTTTGCCGAGGACGCCGCCGCGCTGGAGGCGGTCTACGCCCGCATCGACGCGCTTGCCCCGCGCGAGACCGAGACGCTGTCCTTCCGACCGCGCCGTTCGCTGTCCTGGGTGCCCATGGGGCTGGCGGCGCTGCTCGGGCTGGGCGCGGTGCTCTGGCTGCAGCTGCGCGGACGCCGCAGACAGGCACGGGCGGCGCGACAGGCGGAGGAGGCGGCATGACCGAGCTGCCGATCTTCCTCGAGGCCTTTCACTTCCTGCGCCCGCTCTGGCTGCTGCTGGTGCCGCTGATCGTGCTTGTCTGGTGGTGGGTGCGCCGCCCGGTCCAGCGCGGCGCGAGGCTGGCCGAGGGGATCGCCCCGCACCTGCGCGAGGCGCTGACGGTGGGGCGGGCGCAGCGCCGGCGCGTCCTGCCGATTGACAGCACCGCGGCGATCCTCCTCCTTGCCGCGCTCGGGGCCGCGGGGCCGAGCTGGTCGCGCCAGCCTGACCCCTTTGCCGCGCAATCGGCCCCCGCGGTGATCGTGCTCGCGGTGACGACGGGCATGGAGCAGACCGATCTCGCCCCGTCGCGCCTCGAGCGCGGCAAGCAGAAGATCCGCGACTTCCTCGACCTGCGCGCCGGGGCGCGCACCGCGCTGGTCGCCTATGCGGGCACTGCCCATGTGGTGCTGCCGATGACCGAGGACGCGCAGGTCATGGTGCCCTATCTCGAGGGGCTGAGCCCCGAGGTCATGCCGCGCGAAGGCGCGGTGGCGGGCGAGGCGCTGGCGTTGGCCGCGGCGATGCTGGCCGAGGAGACCGCGCCGGGGGGCATCCTCTTTGTCACTGACAGTCTGGACCCCGCCGACGTGGCGCCGCTCAATGCCAGCGCGGCACCGCTCGCGGTGCTCTCGATGCGGCCGGAGGGCAGCCGCGACCGGGGGCTTGATGCGCTCTCGGCGCCGGTGGTCGAGGCCACGCCCGATCCGTCGGATATCCGCAGGCTCGACGGGCTGCTCAACGCGGCCTACCGGCGTGCGCAACTCGATGACGTGGACCAGCCCTGGGAGGACCGGGCGCATTGGCTGGCCTGGCCCGCCGCGCTGATCCTGCTGCTGAGCTTCCGGCGGGGCTGGACAATGCGGTGGGCGGCGATCGCCGGGCTGACGCTGCTGCTCACGCCGCAGGGCGCGCGGGCCGAAGGGATCGCCGACTGGTTTCTGACGCCGGACCAGCAGGGGCGCATCGCTTTTGAGAACAAGCACTACGAACGCGCGGCCGAGCTTTTTGTCGATCCGCTTTGGCGTGGCTATGCGCTTTACCGGGACGGGCAATATGACGATGCCGTGCTGGTGCTGGACCGGGTCGAGACGGCTGAGGCGGCCTTCCTTCAGGGCGTGGCGCAGATCAAGGGGCGGCACTACCGCGACGGCGTGCGGGCCCTCGAGACGGCGCTGGCGCGCGATCCGGACTATCCCGGCGCGGCGGAGAACCTCGAGACCGCGCAGCGCATCGTCGCCTATGTCGAGGCAGCGCAGCTCGCCTCGGACACCGGCGAGGACCAGGGGATCGGGGCGGATGAGGAGGTTTACGACAACGAGAGCGGGCAGGGCGAGGAGACGCTGCGCGAGGCTGCGGACGCGGGAGGTGGCGGGTTGCTGACCGCCGATCAATGGATGAACACCGTCAACACGCGGACCGAGGACTTCCTGCGGATGCGCTTCGCGCTCGAGGCGGCACAGCCGCCTCAAGATGGCGATGAGGCGGCACAGCCGTCTCAAGATGGCGATGCGGCGGCACAGCCGTCTCAAGATGGCGATGCGGCGGCACAGCCTGCGGCTCCGGCGCCCACGGAGGGTGGACAATGATCCGGGTCCTCTGCGTGCTCGTCCTGCTTTTGCCGCTGCCGCTCAGGGCGCAGGAGTCCGAGGACATGCCGCAGCTCATCGTCGACTTCCCCGAGACCGAGGCGATCCCCGGTCAGCCGCTCAGCCTGCGGCTGACCGTGCTGGTCCCGAGCTTCATGCCAAGGCCCCCGGTCTGGCCGAGCCTCGAAGCGCCGAACCTGCTGGTGCGCCTGCCGTCCCGTTCGACCAACCCGGTGTCGGAGCGGATCGGCGGCGAGACCTGGGCGGGCATCTCGCGGCACTATCGCATCTCGCCGATGGTGCCCGGGCAGGTGGTGCTGCCGCCGCAGGAGGTGCTTGTGACCTGGCAGGACATGGGCGCGGGCGAGGCGCGGCAGGTGACGCTGACCACCGGGCCGATTGCCTTTTCCGGGGTGGTGCCGGACGGGGCCGAAGGGCTCGATCCTTTTATCGCCGCCTCCGAGCTGTCGCTCACGCAGCAGATCGAGGGCGAGCCCGGCACGATGGTGCCCGGCGACAGCCTCAAGCGGCAAGTGACGGTCGCGGTGACGGGTGTGTCGCCGATGTTCCTGCCAGGGCTGCTGGCGGCCGTGGATTTGCCGGGCGTTGCGACCTACCCGGACGAGCCACGGCTGTCCGAGAGTGACGACTGGGGCGCGCTCAGCGGCACGCGGGTCGAAAGCGTGACCTATCTCGCCGAGGCGGGCGGCGGGGGGGCGCTGCCGGAGGTGCGGCTCGAGTGGTATGATACCGACGACGGGGTGGTGAAGACCGCCTCGGCGCCCGGGCTCGAGCTGCGGATCGACGGCCCGCCGCCGGGGCGGAGCGCGCCGCTCGATCCAGCGCGCCTCGCGCTGCTGGCAGGGGGCGCCCTGCTGGCCCTGGGGCTGCTCTGGTGCGGGCTGCGCGTCCTGTTGCCGGCTTTGTCGCGGCGGCGGGCCGAGCGGCGCGCGCGCGTGCTGGCCTCCGAAGGCCATGCCTGGCGGGCGTTGATGCGGGTGATCGCGGCGCGCGACCATGTCGCACTGCGCCCTGCGCTC